>JAFYPH010000041.1 GCA_017547585.1 Bacteroidaceae bacterium
ACGCTTGGGCCTCTCGTCCCCCTTGCGGACAAAGGGGACAGTTTGTTTCGTTACTATTGCTTGCAAGAACTCTCCCCTTTTCCAAGGGGGAGTGCCCAACGGGCGAGGGGGATTGTAATTGTGTGTGTTTTATCCTCCTCCGAGGCTTCGCCTCTCGCCCCTCTAATCTTAGAGTGGCAGTTTATTTGCCGGGAGCGTTCGATTGTTTATTCTTTTTTACTCCTCTCTCAATGCATCGGCGGGCAGGATGCGTGTTGCGCGGTAGACTGGAATCCACGTGCCGACGATAGTAATGAGCAGCATTGCTGCGTAGGTTATTGCCGTAACCCATGCAAAGTGAATATAGAAATTGTTTATTCCATATTCGGGGTTGGGCGCGAAATTCTTTTTATCGAAACTGCACACCTCCGGAGCTGCGAAGCCCTCGGTGACTACAAAATGCAGCACAATGGGCATTGCTGCGGCGAATGCGAGTGTCAGCAGAATGATGGCCTCGGTAATATATTGACGCACGACGCGACTGCGCGAGGCGCCCATGCTGCGCATGATTCCAATGTCGCTGCGGCGGTTGTCCATACGTGTCCAGAATGTGCCCAGCATGCACAGAAATATGCAGACGAGGGCGAAGGTGCAGAAAATGAATTTCGGGCGTAGCGTGCTCGCTGCAATTTTGCTTGCGGAGCTGTTTTTCAGGTACTCCTCCATGCTGATGAGTTCAATCGCATCTATGAATTTGCTTAATTTGTCCTCCTTCAGCAGGTTATTGAGTTTCTGGGCAAAGAGCTTTCTGTTTGTGCCATTTTTCAGTTTCACAATAATCTTGTTAGACGCGCTCGAATAGAACCAATCTTCTTCTATGTTTCTAAGATATATTATCGACGGCAACGGCTCTACGTAATCGTTTATCTTATAATCCTCGTACACTCCTATAATTTCGTAATCCTCTTTGGGCTTTCTACCAATGACATTTGCTGTTCCGTAAGTGTTTATTGCTGCCGCTCTTGAAACAAATATTTGTGTTGCGGGATTCATTTTTTCGGGAATTGTGAGCAGTTTTCCTCTGTTTGCATCCTTCAGCCCTAATGTGTACAGCGCATCATATTTGTCCCATTTCCAATAATAATAAAATGCTTGCACGGGTACATATGCCTCAATGCTTTTTTCGGGGTTGGGGTACAGTGCGTCGCTTACGAATGTGCCTGCGTCGTTGAAATTGCTTGTCATCGAAGTGGTAATATGATTTTCAACCTCGGGCATATTCTCTATCTTATGCAGTATGTTTCTGAATACGTCTATATTAGTCTCTCCATTATTGTTGCACTTTAATTCTATAAAATATCTATCCTTCTTTTCGTAGTTGTCGGGGATTGCTTTTGTGGCGTAGACAATATAGAGTGGGTCGATGAGCATCCACAGAAAGATGGCAATTACAAGAAGTTCGGCAAATATCCAACTATTGTGCCAACGCTGATTCCATATTTGGTGAAAAATCTTTGTCATCATGGCTCTCTACTTTCTTTTGTTGAGTGAATATACAATGCTGTGGCGCAGTGCCGCTACAAGGGGAATGAATGCCGACACAATGTTTATGACCATGCACAGCAGCAGCGTGGCAATGAACAGGGGTACGTTGAAGAGCGATGCAACAGGCAGTTGCGGAGTACCCATCATTCTTCTATAGTACATATCCTGCGAAATTAATTCGCTTGTGTCGTAGAGGTGGATTATCCACTCCTCTGTACAGTTTACAATGGCAATGCTCAGCAGAAGTCCCAATGTACCACCAATAAGTGTGAGTATCATATTTTCGCACAGAATTTGCAGTGCGATGCTTTTGTTAGTTGCGCCGTAGGCCTTGCTGACGCCAAACTCCACCATGCGATTCTCCATGCGCGAGAATATCATATTGCCAAGGTTAAGCGCAGGAATAAGCAGAAAGGCTGCAATCATAATCACTATTTCCGTGAGGAATTTTCTGAGTGCATCCTTGCCGTATATATGCTCAATGTGGGTGTCTATACTCTCTATTCTATGTGTGTATTTTTCGTTGCTCTCGTTTATGCGTTCGATAACATTCTCAATCTCCTTTTTCAGCGCCTCTCGTTCGCTGGCACTCTTTGCAGTGGCGTAAATTTTACAACTACCCAGCAGGGTGTTTGTCGCATGCTCTTTGTCGAGGTACACATTCTCTTCGGGCTTCAGGCTCATAGGCATATACATTGAAGCGGATGTGTTGGGGGTGATGCTTGTAACATCCTCGACCACTCCCGCGACAATATAATTATTGCCATTGATGATTATCTGTTGCCCTGCAACCTTGCTGTCGGCGAACAGTTCCATTGCGAGGCTGCGCGAGATTACCACCATCGGCGACAGGCTTTTCTCTTCTTCGTCGTTGAAGGGGCGGCCATCGATAAAGTCGAAATTGTATATTCGCCAGAATGGTGCATCGACATATTTTGCGGGTAGTTTCAAGCGCTTTTTGTTGTCGATTGTGGTTACGGGGGTGGTGAATGCAGTGTATCCTCCGCCAGTACAGCATACTTCGTCAAGATGCTTGCAATTCCCTTTTATTATTGTTGCGAGCTTGGGCGAACAGTTTCTTTGTATCCATTGGTCGCCATCTTTTTCTTTGAAGCTGATGTCTTTTATTATGAGTGTCCGTTCGCGATTCTCTTCGGGGTAGATGGGCGCGAATTTTATGTACAGCACTGCGAAGGTTATCATTATCATTGTTACCGAGAGTGCTGTGCCGGCAATGTAGATGCTTGTGAACAGCCGATGCTGCTTCATCATCGTAAGTGCTTGGCGTAGGATTTTTTTTATCATATGCGTTTGTTTTTATTTTTCTTTTTAGCTCTCCCTCTTGGGTAAGAGGGAGTACCCGTAAGGGGGAGGGAGTTTGTAATTGTGTATGTTTTTTATCCCCCTCCGAGGCCTTGCTTACGCTTGGGCCTCTCGTCCCCCTTGCGGACAAAGGGGACAGTTTTGTGGGAGTTTTTACTCCCCCTCTTGGTTAAGAGGGGGTGGCCGTAAGGTCGGGGGCGTTCGTTTTTAGTTGTTGTTCAGACTCCCTCCGAGGCTTCGCCTCTCGCCCCTCTAACCTTAGAGGGGCAGTTTATTTGCCGAGGGCGTTCGAATGTTGCTTTTTTATAATTTTTATGCGTATAAATTTACATCTTTCTTACAATCTTCTCAATGTCAGCGTCGATATTTGTGTTTCGCTCCCAATCCCACAGGGTGATGCTGCGTATCTTGTAGTAATAGTACCAATAGTACATAAGCTCCGAAATGTGGTTGCGGCGCGCCTGGTCTTTACTCACTTGGGCGTCGTTGAGGTCGAGGGTGCTTATCTTTCCTATCATGAATGTCTCGACGTTTGTCATGTAGCGGCGGCGGGCAATGGTGTCGGCCTCTTGTGCTATGTTCAGCTGCGTGCGCTGGTTGTTGAACTGCTCAACGAGGATGAAGAGATTCTGCTTGAAGTTACGCAACTCCTGCTCTATGCGTGTGAGGGTAATCTCGCGGTTGCTCTCGGCCATGCGCAGTCTGCCGCGACGTTTGCCCCAGTCGAGCAGCGGAATCTGCAGCCCCACCTGCACATATTGGTTGTCGTTCAGGCGGTCGTAGGCAGGCTCGATGTCTCTGTCCACTCCGCTGAGGCCCACCTGTGCCGTTAGGTTAATCTGTCTGAGGTTGCCGCGTGCCCCGGCGACGTCGTAGTCTGCTTGCAGACGGCGGCGTTCGAGGTTTTTAGTCACGGAATTGTTTGCGAGGGCTTTTCCAAGCACTTCGTCGTATATAAGGCCTATGGCGCCGAGGGTGTCGGGCAGCAGCGGCTCAATCTCTGTATTTTCGTCGATGGCGAGGAACGATCGCAGGCTGAACATTGCGTTTTTCAGGGAACTCTCGTTGTTGGTGAGGCTCGAGCGGGCGTTCAGCGTGTTCAGACGCAGCTGCAAAAGGTCGTTGTCGCTTATCTTGCCCATTTCGTGCTTGCTGCGCGCAACCTCGTAGAGCTTCTCGGCATTGTTAAGGTTCTGCTTGGCGATGCTCACATTCTCCTTTGCCAGCAGCAGATTGAAGAAATAGTTTATGGCGCTCATGGTAACCTGTTCCGTCGCGGTGAGGAATTCGGCTTTTGCCTCGGCGTAGCGTATGGGCTCTATGCGTCGGTTCCACTTTGCGCTGTTCACGCCGAAGATTGGCTGGTTGAGGGTGAGTGCTACGGGGGTGCTCATGTAACGGCGCTGCTTCTCGCCGCTGAGGGTTTTCAGGTAGTCGAGCGATGAGTTCAGCGACAGGGTACCGCCTGTGAGCCATATACTCTGCTGCACCGACAGCTTGCCGTTCATCTGCATGTAGTTGTTGCGCACAAAGGTGTATGTTCCGTCGCTATTCTGATAGCTGTTGTAGCTTTTGCTGTAGCTTGGCGTTGTTGCTTGGAAATTTACTTCGGGCAGCAGTCCCGCGCGGTAGATGCGGTACTCCCAATAGGCGGCGCGCAGTTCGTTCAGGGCTACGGCGGCGTCGAGGCTCTGCGTGCGGGCGAGCAGTATTGTCTCTTCGAGGGTCAGTTGACGTATGTTTCCGCTTGCGTGCAGGATGGTTGCCACAAGGAGTATCAGGATTGTTGTTACACTCTTTTTCATTTTCTTTCTTCTTTTTGCTGATTATATGCAAAAATCGTGCCAAACTTTTATTTTGTTGTTTTTCAGGTTTTTATCTGTTTTTGGCAGTGTCCGTTTTCGGACACTGTGTTCGCTTTTGTGGACGATTGTATAATTTTTCATAGGCCTTGCGGCCTACGCTGCACAATTTCGCCCTTACAGGGCTTTTATTTTCTTTTCATTTTAAACTCTCCCCTTTTTCAAGGGGGAGTGGCTGAAAACCGAGGGGGATTTTTTGTTGTGGGCGTTGTTTTTTATCCCCCACCCGCAACTCACTTTAAGTTCGTTGCTCGTCCCCCTTAGTAAAGGGGACAGTTTTTTGCTTGCTAAAAGCTCCCCCTCTTGGTTAAGAGGGGGTGGCTGTAAGGCCGGGGGCGTTTGTTTATTTATTTATTACTTGTAGTGTTTCTAACTCCCTCCCCCTTTGGGTACTCCCTCTTACAAAAGAGGGAGAGTTTTTTAGTTACTTTTTCAAAATGCTGTCCCTTATAAGAAAAGCTTGTTATTGTTATATAGAATATTTTTTCATTCTCTTACTCCTCTCTCAATGCATCGGCGGGCAGGATACGTGTCGCACGATAGACAGGAATCCATGTGCCGACGATTGTAATGAACAGCATTGCTACATAGGTTATTGCCGTAACCCACGCAAAATGGATATAGAAATTGTTCACTCCATATTCGGGGTTGGGCAAAAACATCTCTTTGTCGATGCTGCACACTCCCGGCTCGGCGAAACCCTCGGTGAGCACAAAATGCAGCACAATGGGCATTGCTGCGGCGAATGCGAGTGTCAGCAGAATGACGGCCTCGGTAATATACTGACGCACGACGCGACTGCGCGAGGCGCCCATGCTGCGCATGATTCCAATATCGCTGCGGCGATTGTCCATGCGTGTCCAAAATGTGCCCAGCATGCACAGGAATATGCAGACGAGAGCGAAACTGTTGAGAATAATCTTTTGGTTGATTGTGTAGCGTGCTTCACGTTCAGTGTGCGTCTCTTCCTGAGTTTCGTCGAGCGTGAGCACACTCACCTGAAAGTCGTTGTTCCTGTCAATCTGTGCCACAGCCTCTTTCACCTTTTGCGTGAAAGCATCGAGGCTCGTGCCCTCTTTCAGCTTCACTATTCTCTTTGAACTGTAGCCCGCAATAGAGTAGAGGCTCGGCCTTTCGAACTTTATCATCGACGGCAACGGCTCTGTGTATGTGTCAAGCTGAAAATCGTCGTACACCCCGCGGATAGTATATTTTGATAGCGGGTCGCTGTGCGTTTTTCCGATAATCTCTGTGGTGCCGAAAAGTTTCATAGCCGCGTGGCGCGAAACAAAAATATCGTTTCCTGTATTTATATTCTCGGGCACGGTCAGCACTTTTCCGCTGTTTGCATCCTTAAGTCCCAATGTGGCGAACATATTGTGGTCGCCCTCCCAAACGTAGCAATACTGACATACATGTATTAACGAGTCTTTCTTTTCTGTATCGTAGTATATTTTGTCTATTAAGTGCATGTCGCTGTTGAACGCTCCCACTCTCATATATGTGTCTATGCTGCTCTCGACCTCGGGTAGACTTTTTATTGCGTGTACGATGTTTGAGTGCAGGTTGTAAAGCGGTGAGTTCTCCTCGTCCTTTATCATTTCCGAGTAGTCAAAATCGAGCTTCACGCAGCATCTGTCGCGCTTTTCGTAGTTGTTGGGGATTGCTTTTGTGGCAAAAATTACATATATGGGGTCGCTTATCATCCAAATGAAAATAGATGTCAGCAACAACACTCCGAATACTAAGCAGTTGTGCTTGCGTTCGTTCCACGCTTGATGTAAAATCTTTGTAATCATACTCTTCTATTTTCTTCTGTTAAGTGAATATACAATGCTGTGGCGCATCTTTGCAGTCACCGGCAACAGTGCCGACACAATGTTTATGAACATGCACACGATGAGTGTTGCCGCAAACAGTGTGGGGTTGAAAATCATTGAAAAATCTACTATCTGCTCTCCCCAATTGTCCATGTCCCAAATACTGCTGCTCAATACCTCTCCCGAATCGAACAAGAAGAGCATCCATCTGCTTGCTGTGAAAAGCAGCGTTGCGCTTATGGCAAAGCCCAGAATACCGCCGATGAGTGTAAGCAGCATATTTTCGGACAGCACCTGAAATATGATGCTTCCGGTGGTTGCGCCGTAGGCCTTGCGCACGCCCATTTCCACCATGCGGTTTTCCATGCGAGAGAATATCATTATACTTAGGCACAGTGCGGGTATCAGCAGAAAGGCGGCGATTATAAGTACAATTTCTTTTATGAAATTTCTGTACGCGTCGTTGCCATAATATTCGCGGTCGTACACGCTCTCGACGTGTGTGAGAATGTGGTCGGCAATTTCGTATTTGCATGTTGCGCTGCCGGCATTGTAGCGGGCAATTTTCTCTTCAATCTCCTTTTTCAAAAGCTCTTTTTCCGATGCTTTTTTTGCCGTTGCGATAATCTTGTACATTCCCGCAAGTTCTTTTTTTGTGTTATCGAACCAAGGTTTATCTTTATCCAGTCCAAAAGGCATATATATTGCATAAGTCCTTGTTACGGCACTCGGTGCTTCTTTTATTACTCCCACGATAGTATGTTCCTCGCCATCGACGTATATGTGCTTGCCTGCGACCTTATGTGTTGCGAAAAGTTCCATTGCTGTGCTGCGCGAGATTACCACCACGCGATTGTTGCTTTTAACATCCTGCTCACTGAACGGGTGACCGTCGATGAATCTGTATGTGTGCACTTTCCAGAACTGTTCGTCGGTGTACACAGCATATTCCTTTATCCTCTTTGAGCTTTTATCTGCTGTTGCCGACAATTTCATGAGATTCGATGTGCTGTAGCACGAAAGGTTGTCGAGGTATTTGCACTCATCTTTTATAAGTTCAGCAAGTTTCGGGGAGCAGCGATGGGTGTTTTTCTGCTCTCCATCTTCCTGGTGGTTTGTTATGGCGGTGATATTTCTTATATGCAGTGTTCTTTCGCGGTTCTCTTCGGGGTAGAGTGGTGCGAATTTTATGTACAGCACTGCAAAGGTTATCATTATCATTGTCACCGAGAGTGCTGTTCCTGCAATGTAGATGCTTGTGAACAGCCGGTGCTGCTTCATCATCGTCACTGCTTGGCGTAAAAATTGTTTAATCATATGTTTTTATTTTTCTTTTTTACTCCCCCTCTTGGTTAAGAGGGGGTGACCGTAAGGTCGGGGGCGTTTGTTTTTAGTTGCTGTTCAGACTCCCTCCGAGGCTTCGCCTCTCGCCCCTCTAAGATTAGAGGGGCAGTTTATTTGCCGTGGGGCGTTCGTCGTTTTTTTCTACTCCTCCTTCAATGCATCGGCAGGCAGAATCTTCGTTATTCGCCATGCGGGGATTGCTGCTCCGGCAATGGCAAAGAGCATCAGAATAATATATGTTGCGGCCGTCACCCATGCAAAGTGCAACGGGCCTCCAATGTCTACAAACTTAATATTAATCTGTCCATCCAAAGGATTCGTAAAGCCGTTCACATAGAGATAGTGCAGCACAAATAGCATTGCAACCGCAAAGCCAATGTTCACCAAAAGGGCAACCTCGGTAACAAACTGTTTGATGATAGCCTGCCTCGATGCACCCACACTGCGCATGATTCCAATTTCGCTCTTGCGTGCCGATGTTCTTATCCAGAATGCGCTTAACATTCCCAAAAACACGGTGAACAACGAGAAGAGTGCCATGCTGTTGTACATTGTCAGTTTGCTGGGAATCTCTCTTGTTTCGTTCATCTGCTCTCTAAAAATTTCGTTTGGAGTAAAACTCTGGCAGTATGCGTTTCCGGCTTTTAGCTCGGGCATAATCTCCTCTTTGAATCTCTTCTCGAACGCAACTCTGTCCACTCCCTTTTTCAGACGTATGTGAAGATTAATCATCCTATATTCGGCAGGTTGCACATTTTTGCATCTGATAATAGTCTGTGGGGGAGTGCAGTAGTCTATAAGTTGCATATCTTTGAAAACCCCGCTTATTGTCTGCCCGGCGTCCCCATAGTATATTTTCTTGCCGATAGCCTCGCTTGCACTGCCATAGAATTCCTTGGCTAAATTCTCGGAAACATATATGTTGCCCTCTGTATCATCTTTGCGAGGCTTGAATATTTCCCCCGTGAGAGCATCTTTCACCCTGAAAGTAGTAAAATAGTTGTTGCCCTCGATGTTGTACACTTCGTGTGTGTTGAAAGCGAGAGACTCTTTTCTTATAATCTCCCTTAGTTTTTCTTGGTCGCCACCGAGGTTTATGCTGTCTCTAAAATATCCCATAGTAAAGTATGGTTGGTTTCCTCCCGGGAATTTTGTCTGTGTCGTAAAGCAGTAGCTCTCAACCTCGGGCAGGTTACGCACAATGTTGTGCAGGTGAATGTAACTCTCGCCTTTGAGCTCGGCCTGCTCGTTCGCACGCTTGAATCGGTAGTCGTAAGGCTCGTAGTGGGCGAAGTCTATCATATATGTGCCATCAATGTCGTAACCATCTTCAATGTTGTCGTGACGCGCGAGTGTAAACAGTGGGTCGAACGCCATCCACAGCATGATGCTTGCAGCGATAATCTCTACCACTATCCAACTGTTCTCGCGACGTTCGTTGTATATTATGTGAAATATTTTCTTTATCATGGTGGTTATCTTTTATGGTACAACGATTGTATAATATCTTTTCTCAATGCAAACAGTGTGGGCACGAGTGCCGATGCAATGTTCAGCAAAGCGCACATTAGCAGTGCACAAAGGAAGATGGTGGGGTTCAAAAGCATTTCGACGCTCAACTGGTTGCCTTCCTCGCTATTGTAGAATATATTGCTGTCGAGCAAATTGGTCATGCGGTAGTTGAAAATGTACACTACGGCAAAAGAGAGCAGTAACCCTGCAACTGCTCCCAACAGCGTAAGTAACATATTCTCCCACAGCACTTGCGACACTATCGCTCGCTTGGTGGCACCGTATGCTCGGCGCACGCCTACCTCCACCAAGCGGCTGTTCATGCGCGAGGATATCATTCCTCCCAAGTTAAGCGCGGGAATGAAAAGCACGGCGAGTATTATGTAAACGTAAATTCTTATAGCGTCCCAAATGCCATCGTCTCCGTTAAGGAAAAGAGCATCCTGCCAATAGTTTTTAATGTACAGTTCATAGTCGCCCTTCTGCTCGTTTGGTTGATAGTATCGGTGGAATATGCTTTCAATCTCTTGTTGCAGTGCTTCTCTTTTGCCATCGTGTGCGAGTGCGTATATGTGGAAATGCTTCTCGTCGTTGTTATATGGGTTAGTGTAAAAACTCGCAAAAGGATTGTAGATAGACAGCCATACTCTTCCGTAGCTGTTGGGGGTGCATTGCGTAACATCCTGCACGACACCCACTATGCGGTGGTGTTGGCCGTTTATCTTTATCTCCCTGCCGACGACCTTTGTGGACGCGAAAAATTGCATGGCGAGCGACTCGCTCACTACTGCTACATTTTCGTGCATCTCCTTTTCGGTGAAGCCCTTTCCGTCGATGAATTTATAGTCGTATACCTGCCACCAGCCGTCGCTGACAAATTTTATTCTCTCTTCTATTTCTATGCTTTTGCCGTCTGCTGTTATCGGATGCCGGTTATACGAGGCGTAGACATCGTACAACGCCATAGCCTTCATGTGCTTACATTCGCTTTTAAGCGCCTCGACAAAGTCCAGATTGAAAAAATCTGAACCATTGTGTTGATTCTTCCCGGGGTTTACCTTGTGATTTTCGCCGGTTAAATAGAGTATTTCGCCTCGGTGGTATTCGGGGTATATTTTTCCTAAATTTATGTAGAAGACGATGAAAAGTACCATAGTAATGGCTATGCTGACGGCTGTTCCCGTGATGTATATTCCCGTGAACAACTTGTGCTGTTTCATCATTGTCAGCGCTTGACGCAGGGTTTGTTTAATCATGGTTTTTGTTTTTGTTTCTTGTTTTTTACTCCCCCTCTTGGATAAGAGGGGACAACGCGAGTGAGCGTTGTTTGCGACGACGGGAACTTTAGTTCCCCAAAGGAGTACCGAGTTTTCGAGGCTTCATAAGGTCGGGGGCGTTTGTTTGCTTGTCTTTTTTTCAAACTCCCTCCCCCTTTTACTAAACCTCGCCTTAGGCTCGGCACTCCTTTGGGAATATAAATATTCCGTCGTCGCAAACATTGCTCATTCGCAATGTCCCTTTTATCCAAGAGGGAGAGTCTTTGCTTGTTGTTTTTTAAGCATTTAAAGGCAATTTTTTGAAATTGCCTTTAAATGCCAATATTCAATTTATTCTACTTGACGACCGTCGAAGAAACGGATGGTGCGCGAGGTCTGTTTCGCTTGCTCCTCGTTGTGAGTAACCATCACAATGGTGCGGCCATCCTCGCGGTTGAGTTTGTGGAGAATCTCCATAACCTCGGCACCCATTTTTGAGTCGAGGTTACCGGTGGGCTCGTCGGCGAGGATAATCTCGGGGTTGCCGATGATGGCGCGGGCAATGGCTACACGCTGGCACTGACCACCCGACAGCTGTGTGGGCATGTGGAACATACGGTGGGTGAGTCCCACGCGGGCGAGCACCTCTTTGGCAAGGCGTGTGCGCTCTTTTGCGCTAATTTTGCGGTAGAGCAGGGGCAGCTCCACATTGTCGAGCACGTTGAGCGAGTTTATAAGATGGAAACTCTGGAATACAAAGCCCAGCGTGCGGTTACGGAAGGCTGCAAGCTCCTTTTCGTCCATCTGGTCCACTGTGGTGCCGGCAATCTCTATGGTGCCGCTTGTGGGCTTGTCGAGCAATCCCATGATGTTGAGCAGTGTCGATTTTCCGCATCCCGAGGGGCCCATGATGCTGAGGAATTCTCCCTTCTTTACTTCGATGTTTACATTCTCGAGTGCTTGTGTTTCAATGGAGTCTGTGCGATAAATTTTGTTTACTCCTGTAAGTTTAATCATAATCGTAAATATTTAATTGTTTATAATGTTTTTAATTTTCCTTTCTTTATTAAACTCCCCCTCTTGGATAAGAGGGGGTGGCCTTTAGGCCGGGGGCGTTCGATGATTGTTATTTTTCTAACTCCCTCCCCCCTGCGGGGTACTCCCTCTTACAAAAGAGGGAGAGTCTTTTAGTTGCCATTGCTTCTAACTCCCCCTCTTGGTTAAGAGGGGGTGGCCTTTAGGCCGGGGGCGTTCGATGATTGTTGTTTTTCTAACGTCCTCCCCCTTTTACTAAGCCTCGCCTTAGGCTCGGCACTCCTTTGGGAATATAAATATTCCGTCGTCGCAAACATTGCTCATTCGCAATGTCCCTCTTACAAAAGAGGGAGAGTCTTTCGGTTGGGGCATTTGCTATTTACTTACTCTCTTAATGCATCGGCGGGCAGCGAACGTGTGATGCGCACAGCCGGAAGCAGCGACCCTGCAATGGCAATTGCGCTAATGAGCAGGTAGGCAATGGCTGTGACGATGGCAAAGTGGGGCAGTGCGCGGTTGTGCAGATAACTTTGGTCGGGGGTCTCGTTGTGTACCCACGTGGGTACTTTGGCGAGCGGCTCGGCGAAGCCCTCGACGTATATGTAGTGCGCGATGAGAGGCATTGATACGACGAAGGCAACTGTGACGAGTATCATTGCTTCGGTGACAAACTGCCTCACGGCGCTGCTGGCGGTTGCTCCCATGCTGCGCATGATGCCAATGTCGCGGCGACGGCTGTTGGTGCGTATCCAGAATGCGCTGAACACTCCCATGAAGGCGCAGAAGAGCGCAAAGCCCGACAGCCCTGTATAGAGACGGTACTTGTTGGTGATGTTGTATTGCTTGTCGTACTCCTCTATGCAATCCATGTACGATTCCAATCCCATAATATGGTAGATGCCGTGGCTGTATTTGGGCATAAATTCATTTTCGAACTTCTTCTTGAATTCATCTTCGTCGGCGCTATCCTTCAGCCTAAAATATATTTCGTCGCGGAAGGTGTGTTTGTCGACGTTGTTGTTGCAGTAAAGAACGATTGGGGTGTATTCGTCGTAGCTGATCATCTGTAAATCTTCGAACACTCCTAAAATTGTGAATGAATCGTGGTGTACATTTATGAATTTCTTTCCAACGACGTCTGTGGTGCCGAAAAGCGCCATAGCTTGTCGGCGCGACAGATAGGCGCCATCCTTTCCTGCATAATCGGCCTGTTGCAGCACCTTGCCTGTCTTTACATCTATTGCTCTCACCGTCTCGAAGAAGCGGCTTTTTTCGTTGGCTACAATATTGTAGACACGCGCATTCTTCCAATCTATGAGGCTGTCGGGCTTGTCGTCGGTAACAGCCACCATGGTCGATGAATATCCAGCGGGGTTGGGCTCCAGTCCAGCTTGAGACATGAAGCAGCATTCAATTTCGGGGAGACTGTTTAATGCATTGGTTAATTGAGCCAGAAATTCTGCTTTGTTATTTTCACTTGCCTGGTAGCTTGATGGGTCGGTGACAAAAGCCTCGTACTTCACTCTATATACTTTTTCGGGGGTGTAGCCTTTGGGCAGGTTGCCGCGGCACACAAGAGTGAACAGTGGGTCGATGGCGAGCCACAGGAAGATGATGGCGACTATAAGTTCTAGAAAGAGCCATGCATTTTGCTTGCGCTCGTTCCATATTTGGTGAATGATTTTTGTTATCATGGTGGTTGTAATTTATGGTAGTTTTTATTGCTATCTTCTATGATACAGCGACTGAATAATATCCTTCTTCAGTGCTATGAGTGTGGGCACAAGAGCCGAAGCAATATTCAGCACAAACGTTAGAGCCACAATGCAGATAATAACCGTAGGGTTCAGCAGCATGTCTGCATTTATTTCGCGGGGCGAGAGGTCGTTCACGCGTGTGTCGAAGAAGGCTGTTATCCAACTGCTGCCGGTGATGACGACAAGGTAACTGAGGGCTACTCCTAAAATGGTGCCGGCGATGGTCAGCATTAGATTTTCCCATAACACCTGTGTGATAATTTCGCCATTGGTGGCGCCGTAGGCCTTGCGAATGCCTATTTCGTCCAAGCGGCTGTCCATGCGCGAAGAAATCATTCCGCTGAGATTAAGCGCGGGGATGAAAAGAAAAGCCAACAGAATGTAAAGATATTTCCCCATTGCCTCGAATGGGGTTGTCTCTGCGTCGCAGTCGAGCGCATTCTGCCAATATTTTTCAAGATCCATTGTGTAGGTAAAATTCTTGGGTCTCGTTTGAGTGTATCGGTTGAATGCATCGTTAATCTCGGCCATACATTTATCGATGTTGTCCGAAGTTATATATGCCTTATAATGGCCAAGAAACTCATGTTCGTTGTAAAATGCATATGCGGTCCATATGTTGCCTTGTGTGATGGGGGTGCAACCGCTTGCTGCTTCCACCACTCCCACTATTCTATAGGGCGTATCATAGATGTTAAGGCTTTTGCCGGCAACGTGTGTGTCGGCAAAGAGTTCCTTTGCAAGGGTGGTGCTGATTACTGCCACATTTTCGTTCATCTGCTCTTTGGTGATGGGCTGTCCATCAACGAATCGGTAGTTGAACACCTGCCAATATTCGGCGTTTACATTGGCTACGTATTCTTCTGTTTTCTTGCTTTTGTCGGCTGTTTCGACATCTATTTTATTGCGTGTGAGCAGCGCTATCTTATCAATATTTTTAGCCTCGCTTTTCAATAGGTTGCAGAATTTTTCTGATACCCCCATTGCGCGTGCGGTTGTGCAAACGTCGTTTTTCTCGCTTTCCTGTGTGCGTTCTATCACCACCATACGCTGGCGGTTGTACTCGGGGTAGATGGGGCCCAATTTAATGTAAAAGATGATGAACAGGGTCATTGCAAGGGCTATGCTCACGGCTGTGCCTATGAGGTACATTCCTGTGAACAGCCGTTGCTGTTTCATCATTGTCCATGCTTGTCGGAAAAATTGTCGTATCATAGTTTGTTAATTTATAATTCTTTTTTTACTCCCTCCCCCTTGGGGCGTTTGTTTTTACTCTCTTAATGCGTCAGCGGGACGCTCTTTAACCGTTGCTGCTGTGGGGATTATTGCTCCTATTATGCTTATGAGCACCACAAAAAGGTAGCTTGCAATGGTAACTACTGCGAAACGTGGCAGGGGTTGGCTGTGCAAATATACCCCCTGTTGATACCCGACGCTTCTTAAATAACCTTCCAATGGATGTGCAAAGCCGCTAACATACACTTTGTGGGTGACGAGGGGCAGTGCAAGCACGAAGGCGACGGTCGACAGCATCACCGCTTCGGTTACAAACTGTCGCACAATGGTGGTGCGTGTGGCGCCTATGCTTTGCATGATGCCTATTTCGCGTCGGCGCGCCGAGGCTCGCAACCAAAATGTACCGAAGATACCCATAAATCCGCAGAGTAGGGCAAAGAGCGAGAGAATAATATTCTGTCGGTAGAGGTTGTTTATTCCGTATATTTCAGTAGCGCTTTCTATCTCTTTTTGTATCAATTCTATTCCCGAACAATAGTAGTTGCCGACATTCAGCTTGGGTTGTACTTCGGCTGTGAAGCGTTTCACGAATTTATCGGCATCGACTCCATCCTTTAGCCTTATCGTCCAAGTGCGCATGAAAAGATAGTCGCCGCCTACATGGGTCAGCAGCCTCTCCATTACAACCATTATAGGCAAATGTTCGTCGTAGTTTTTGTATTGGAAATTTTCTATTACTCCCATTACTTTCCAACGGAAATTTTTGTCGCCTGCATCATAGAATTCTTCTCCCACACAGTCGGTTGTACCAAATAGTTCCATGGCTGCAAGTTCGCTGATGTAGCCATTCATAATGCCCGGTTGAATCTCGCCTTTATGCTCGACAACCTTGCCGGTTTTTGCGTCCTTTATCCTATAGGTCTTGAAAAAGTTGTAGTCATAGGCGTAGTAGTATTTCATCGGTACGGTTACTTTTTTACCGTCGGCACGCTGTGTGCTGTCTACACAGCATTTCCCTTCGAAGCCCGAACCGCTTCCCGGATAAGAGAATGCAATGCTGTGTGCCTCTATTTCGGGTATTTCTTTTATTATGTTAATGCATTGCATATAGGCGTCGCCAATGCATTGCTTGTCTTCGAGCTTGGGGTCGTATTTTGTGCTGCCCTCAAGGTGTTTGTTGAATTTTATTCTATATACATTGTTGTTGTCGTAATTCCGGGGAATATTGCTACGGCTGACAAGGTCGACTATGGGGTCGATGCTGAGCCACACGAAGAGGCTCACGACGAATAATTCTAGGAAGAGCCATGCATTTTGCTTGCGCTCGTTCCATATTTGATGTAGGACTTTTTTTATCATTGTGTTTCTATTTTTTTGTTTCCCGCTCTTGGTTAATAGGGGGTGACCGCAAGGTCGGGGGCGTTTGTTTGTTTATTACTTGTAGTGTTTCTAACTCCCTCCCCCTTTGGGGGCTTCACTAGTTCAGCACTCCTTTGGGAATATAAATATTCCGTCGTCGCAAACATTGCTCATTCGCAATGTCCCTCTTACAAAAGAGGGAGAGTTTTTTAGTTGCCATTGCTTCTAACTCCCCCTCTTGGTTAAGAGGGGGTGGCCTTCAGGCCGGGGGCGTTCGATTGTTTACTTATTATTTTTCTCTAACGCCCTCCCCCCTTTCGGGGAGAGTTTTCAGGCCGGGGGCGTTTGTATATCTTTTCTATCTTCTATTATACAGTGATTCGATAATATTGGTGCGCAGGGCAAGCACCGTGGGCACAAGAGCCGAGGCAATGTTCAGCACCACTGTTACGAGCAGCACAATTGCAACAATAGTGGGGTTCAGCAGCATTTCCATTGTGAGTCGCGACGTTGGTTGCTGGTGAATGCCTGTGTCGAGCAGAGTGAGTATCCAATTGTATCCGCCGGCTACCAACAGGTACGAGAGAAGAAGTCCCACGATTGCTCCTGCGAAGGTGAGTAGCAGATTTTCGTACAGCACCTGCGAAATTATCTGTCGGGTGGTGGCACCGTAGGCGCGACGCACGCCTATTTCGTCGAGGCGGCTGTTCATGCGTGTGGAAATCATTCCGCACAAGTTCAGGGCAGGGATAAAAAGGAATGCGAGTATCGCGTACAGGTATTTTGCAATGCCATCGAACAAATTTCCTTCCTTGCCGAATGTCTCGTATAGCTGGAAGGCATTTTCCCAATGCTTAATAAGCGACAGATGGAATTCAGAATCGTCGTAGCCCGAAAATTGCTGTATATATTTGTTGAAAATATCCTTTATTTCGTTTTTCAGTGCATCGACCTCATGCGCCGATTTTGCAAGCATAAACATTTGTTTGTTGCCAATAATCTCTTTGTCGCTATTTTGCAATTTGTCCATATAGTAGGCCGGTGCCCAAATGTTGCCTGACGTGTAACCCTCTACTCTGTCGGTGGTGGAGGGCTCCACGACGCCTACTATCTTGTGTGGGGTAGAGCCTATGCTCACATATTCGCCGCAGACATCGTGGCGGGCAAAAAGCTTGTCGGCGAGTGTCGAGGTTATTACTGCCACCGGCTCATACTCCTCGCTTTCGTTGAATCCGCGTCCGTGGATGAAACGAAAATCGAAGAAGCGCCAATATTCGCTATTGACGTATTCGAGCTCTTCGGCTGTGTCTGTGTTGTTTTTTACGTTTGTAATCAGCTGTTTATCATGTGTACTTTCCAATTGTATGCACATTTTGTCTATCTGTTTGGCCTCTTTTCTTATGGCATCGACAAGCTGTTGCGTTGCTGCACCAAATTCGCTGTAGTCGTCGCTCTTGTGGAATTCCTGTATCCACACAAAGCTCAACATTCTACCACGATTGTATTCGGGGTACAAAGGCCCCAATTTTATATATAGGGTGATGATGACCGCCATTGCCATGGCTATGCTTATGGCGGTGCCGGCTATGTACATGCCTGTGAACAGCTTGTGCTGTTTCATCATTGTCCATGCTTGTCGGAAAAATTGTCGTATCATAGCTTATTTATTTTTATTATCTTTTTATTCTAACTCCCCCTCTTGGTTAAGAGGGGGTGGCTGTAAGGCCGGGGGCGTTTGTTTGTTTATTACTTGTAGTGTTTCTAACTCCCTCCCCCTTTGGGTACTCCCTCTTACAAAAGTGGGAGAGTTTTTTAGTTGCCATTGCTTCTAACTCCCTTACTTTGTAAAGGGGACTATTGTTGGGTGTTTACAATCTAATCCTTTTTTGTCCGTTTTTTTGTGAACGGCGGCAACTTACAAAAAATCCGCCGTCCACTGTGCATTTATTAACCTTATTTTAATTTAATCTTTTCTTTGTAAGAGAATTCCGATGCGTCGGAGATTACAACCTCCTCGCCTTGGGCGAGTCCCTCGACAACTTCAACGTGGTCGAAGTTGGAACTGCCGAGAATTACTTTGCGGCGTATAAGCTCGTTATTTTCGTTGCGCACAAAGAGGTTGTATGTGCCTTCGCCTACGTAGTACGAGGCATTTTTTATGCGCAGCACGTCGTCGTGAATGGAATTCATTATGTAGACGTCGGTGCGTAGTCCCGGGCGCAACTTCTTGTGGTTGTCGTGTGTGAGACGCACTTCGAACTGTATGCTTCCGTTGGTGCTCTTGGGTGAAACTGTTCCTATGCGACCTTCGAGCTTCTCGGTACCTACTTTCACAAGTACCTTCTTGCCGGGTGAGACATATTCGCTCATCACGTCGGAGATTTGTGCTTTCACAATGTAGTGGTCGAGGTCGCTTATTATGGCTATCTGTGTACCGCTACCTACCTGCGCGCCTATCTGCTCGTTTATATGTGTGAGGATGGCTTTGCGGGGCGAGAGTATGCGTGCGTCGTCGAAGGTGCGTTTCATCTCTTCGAGCTTTTTGGTGAATATCGCAAATTCAAGCTCCTGCACTTTTACGTTCGAGGCTTTTATCTCTTTGTCGTTTTTCAGCTGCTCGCGCTGCTGCTCCAAGCGCAGACGCGCTGTCTGCACGGCCATTTCTGCCTGACGCACCTTGTCGGCTGTTCCCGAGCCTATGCTGTCGAGATAGCGTTCGTTGCGCAGTTCCGCCTCCAAGCGGTCGAGCTCCATCGCATTTATCTTGATGTTCATCTCCTGACTCGAAATTTCGGTCTTGTTTCTCAGACGCAGCTGTTCGAGCTGGTTGCGACGAATCTCTTTCTCGTCGAGCAGTTTTTTGTACTCATTCTCGGTGCTTGTGAGGTCGAGACGCAGCAGGGGAGTGCCTGCTTCCACGCTGTCGCCACTGTGGCAGTAGACTTCCACTATGCGCGAACTGATGGGCGAGTTTATAATCTCCTCAAAGGCGGGGTGTACCTCTCCCGAGGCTGTTACGCTGGTCTCAATGGTGCCTCGATCCACGGTGGAGAATGTGAGGCTTTTTGCATTCACGCTTCTGCGTGCGTAGTTTATTCCTGCAATGGCAATGATTGCAAGAAGCGCGAGGGCTCCCACTATTTTTCCTATGCGGGTAAACTGCTTTTTTCTTTGTTCTTTTTTTGGTATTGCTCTATCCATACTTTTTTGTGTGTACTTTCTACCTTTATATATAGCAAAAACCGTGCCAAACTTTTAAAGTGTTGATAATCAATAAAAATAAAAAATCAGTAGTGTCCGATTTCGGACACTACTGTTCGGTTTTGCGTACACTTTTGTACGGATGCAGTTATTTTGTGGATTTTTCCTGCTGTAAAAGATACTTGATTTTACCTTATATATTGGCGCATCATTTTTTCATATTAGCCTCGTATTTTTTCAGTCCCGCGATGGTGTCGCAGAATTGAATGGCCCCGTCCGAGGCTGCGGCAACCTTCTTCATGGAAATGCTTATGTTGCGCTCGTGCTCGGGGAAACGTGCTTCGTCGGCAACGATAATGGCCTCTGCGTCGTGCCCCAAAAGGGTGCAGTAGGCGTGCGCCGTCTCGTAGGTGTTCAGTCTGTTCTCGGCGCCGAAATTATACACTCCTGCAGGCAACGAGAATGTGTGGGGAAGATTCTTGACAACCTCGTCTATCCATGTGATTCCGCGAAATTCGCGTGTGGCGAAGCGCAGGGGTGTCTGTTGCTCGATGGCTCTCTTGATGTTGGTTACAAAATTGGGGTGGGTGTACATCCCCTCTTTGGGCGAGTCGTACATCCATGTGGCGCGCAGCGCCACACTGCTGCTGCAAAGCTCGGCGGCGCGCTTCTCGGCGAGGAGTTTGTGACGGCCATAGTGGTTCTCGGGGGCGATGGGGGTATCTTCGTCCAAAAGGCCTCGCTGGCAGCAGCCATTATACACTTGGTCGGACGAGAAAAAGACAAATTTCGCCCCTATGCGTTCGGCGGCAATGGCGAGGTTTTCCACGCCCTGCACATTTACTCGGTAGCTCTCGTCGGGGTGCTCCTCGCAGTAGCCTGTGTTAGAGATTGCCGCAAGATGCAGTATAATCTGCGGCTCGTTTGCGGCAATATATTTTTCCACGCTCATGGTGTCGGTAATCTCCATTTCGCTGTGCGTGGGTGTCAGCAGGCTGTATTTGTCCTTTAGTGCCTGTACCACGCGGCTGCCTACAAAGCCGCTCGCTCCTGTTACCAATAGTTTTTGCATCGTCGTTGTTTGAAAATATAGAGGGTGTGCCAGGAAAATGACACACCCTCTGCGATTGTTTGTAGATTAGTCGTTGTTAATCTCTTTAATGTTAACCTCGGTTTTTGACTCTCCCAACAGGTAGCGGCAGAAGTGGTCGGCCATCTTCCAGAAGAAGTATTCGTCCATGCTGCCGAACGAGTGACGCTGTCCGGGCAACAAGAGAATGTCGAAGCGTTTGTTTGCCTTTATCAGGGCGTCAATCACGCGGATGGTGTTCGCGGGGTTAACGTTGTTGTCCATGTCTCCGGTAACGAGCATCAGGTGACCTTTCAGACGGCCCGCAAGCTCTTGGTTGTTGCTTATGCGGTAGGCGAATGTGGTGTCTGTCTCGTTGATAACCTCTTTAATTCCATGGTGCTTCTCGCTCCACCAGCGGTTGTAGATGCGGTTGTCGTGGTTACCTGCGCACGATACTGCTGCCTTGAAGAAGTCGGGGTAGTAGAGGATGGCTGCTGTAGACATGAATCCACCGCCCGAGTGTCCGTGGATACCTACGCGCTCGCCGTCGATGAACGAGTGGCGTGCGATGAGCTGCTGTGCGGCAACTTTCTTGTCGGCAAGGCCGTAGTCGCGCAGGTTACCGTAACCGAAGTTGTGGTACCATTTTGAGCGGTTGGGGTGTCCTCCGCGGTTACCGATGGTGATTACGATGAAGCCCATCTGTGCAAGGCGGTCGATACGGTTCATGCCCGATGACCAGCTTTCGTTCACTGCCTCTGTCTGGGGGCCGGGGTACACATACTCAATCAAAGGATAGCACTTTGTAGAGTCGAAGTCGAAGGGTTTGTACATCACTCCGTAGAGGTCGGTGATGCCGTCGGCTGCCTTCACCTTGAAACGCTCGGGGTATTTGTAGCCTGCGTCGAAGAGGCGCGAGAGGTCGGCTGTCTCCAAATGTGCAAGCTGTTTGCCCGATGCACTGTAAAGGATAGATGTGGGCACTGTGTCCACGCGTGAGCTGTTGGCTACGAACATATTACCACCCTCGACAACCGCGAAGCGTCCGTTGAGGTCGCCCTTGTCGAGCTGTTTCAGGCCTTTGCCGTCGTAACCTACGCTGAAGAGGTGAGCATAGTAGGGGTTCTCGCCCTCGTTGTAGCCGTTGGCTGTGAAGTATACTTTCTTCTCTTTGTCGTTAACTGCGAGAATCTCGTCTACGTGGAACGCACCCTCGGTGATGGGGTTTACAAGGTTGCCGTCCATGTCGTAGAGGTAGAGCATTGCCCAGCCTGTGCGCTCGGACCACTGGATGAAGTTCTTGCCGTTGTTAACAACCTTTATCTGACGAGACTCGATAGAGGTGTTCATCTCCTCGTGTACGATTGTTATTGCGCTGTCTGTGTCGACGTTCACGCGGCACACCTCAATTTTCTTGAGGTCGCGGCTGGTGCGCTGGAAGTAGAATTCCTTGTCTGTTCCCAACCACACGCGTTTGCGGGGACGCTCGTACATCTCCTTGAGGGCACGGGGGCTCTGGAAAATCTCCACTGTCTGCTCCTTGAACTTTGCGATGTTGATAGACTTGCTGCTCTTCTTCTCAAAGTCGAAAAGCTCCATTGTGACGATGGGGCCGGGCTCGCCGGGCATCTGATATTTGTAGGTCTCGAGGGTGGGGCGGGGCGAGCTCAGTGAGTTTATCACCCAGAAGTTTTTCACCATTGAGTCCTTCTGATGCAACATTACAAAGTGGCGAGAGTCGGGCGACCAGATGGCGCTGACGCCGAAACGTGCGGTGCTGTCGACCTTTTCTGTGCCAACGGGGTGCCATGCGTAGCATTTGCCGGGCTTTCCGTTGGTGGTGAGCTGATGCTCGACAACTGTAGAGTCTTTGTCCCAGATGCGCAGTTTTTCTACATCCTCCATTGACATGTACCACAAGTTCCAATTCTTCTCGTAGATGGCGTATTTACCGTCGGGCGACACGTTTGCCCATCCGGGGTAGCCGGGGTACAGGTCGTCAATCTCGTCCTGTGTGCGCTCGATAAGTTCGCCTGTCTCGAGGTCGTACTCGAAGTGGAAGTATTTATTCTCTTTCTGATTCTTTTTCTTAATATCGTTGATTTTGGTGCTGTCGTTGCGCTCCCAACGTTTCAGCTGCTTGGGAATTTCGAGCTTCGACTGAATGCCCATGCGCACGTAGCGATCCTCGCGCAACTGTACATTCTGAATGGGAAGGTGCTGCGCATCGTAGGGGTCGCCTGTTCTCTGGCTGATCTCTGCTGCGAGCTTGTTCATGTCCCACATCTCTTTTTTGTTGCCTTTGGCGTCTACAATGTAGTAGCGTGTGCCATCGGCGTATGTCCATGAGTACCAGAATCTTTTACCGTCCGAGAACCAATGGGGGGTCACAGAGGTCGATTTTACCATGCGACCGATTTTGTTGGGCGAGAATCGCTCGGCGAGTGCGTAGTTGGGGCGCACGCGTTTGCTGTCGTCGCTTTTTGCCTCCTCTTTTGCCTGCAACGAGAGCGCAAGCAGGGGCAGTGTCATTAATAAAAACAGTTTCTTCATTTACTTTTATGTTTATGTTATTTTTTCTTTTTAAGCTCGATTTTTGCGATTCCTCCGGTAGAGGTCTCTTTGTAGAGGATGGGAAGGTCGTGACCCGTGTCGTGCATAACCTCTACAATGTGGTCGAAGGTAATTTTGTGCTTGCCGTCCGAGAGTGTCGAGTAGGTGCAAGCGTCGAGGGCGCGCGATGCGGCGATGGCGTTGCGCTCGATGCAAGGCACCTGCACGAGTCCGCACATGGGGTCGCAGGTGAGTCCCAAATGGTGCTCGAGTCCCATCTCTGCAGCATATTCTATCTGGTTGATTGTTCCGCCGAACAGCTGGCAGGCTGCGGCAGCAGCCATTGCGCATGCAACGCCGACCTCGCCCTGACAACCAACCTCGGCTCCCGAGATTGATGCATTCTCTTTTACAATGTTACCGATGAGTCCCGCTGTTGCAAGGGCGCGCAGTATGCGTGCCTCGCTGAAGTGGTGCTCGCTGGCAAGGTGGTGCAGCACTGCGGGAAGTACTCCGCACGAGCCACAGGTGGGGGCTGTAACCACTGTTGCTCCGCTGGCATTCTCCTCGGATGTTGCGAGAGCGTAGGCATAGACGCGTGCCTTGCTGCGCACCGAAGAGCTGTACGAGTTTGACTTCAGAAGATAGGTGCCGGCTTTGCGCTGCAGTCCCAGACCTCCGGGGAGCACTCCCTCGTGCTCGAGTCCGCGGGCGATGGTCTCTTGCATCGTGTACCACACGGTGCGCAGAAAATCCCAAATTTCGGGGCCTTCGCAACTCTCTACATACTCCCAGAATGAGCAGCCTGTGTCCTCGCTCCAATGCATAATGTCGTGCATGGTGGTGAGGGGGTAGATGTCCGCGTCGCTCTTTTGGGTATCTTCGTTGGCAAGCTCTCCGCCGCCTACGCTGTAAATTATCCATTCATCGATGACCTTGCCATCTTTTATTCCCTCGAATTTCATTCCGTTCGAGTGGAAGGGCAGGAACGTTTCGGGCTCCCAAACGATTTCCAATGGTGCAATGGGTTCAAGCACGTTGATGATTGCGACGTCGGTCATATGGCCGCGTCCGGTGGCTGCGAGGCTACCGTAGAGTGTTACTCTGTAAGAGTCTACATTACTGCAACGTTCAGCAAATTTTATTGCTGCGCGGTTGGGACCCATTGTGTGGCTGCTCGAAGGGCCGAGTCCTATGCGAAAAAGTGAGCGAAGAGATTTCATAGTGTTGTATATATTTTCGTATCTTGCAAAGATAGTGAAAGCCGAGAGGAGAACAAAATAAATGCTAATTTATTTTTTCTTCCGAACTATCGTGCAAACGAGTGAACGAAAGTTTACTTGCGTTTGCAACGAGTGTAGCCGATTGTCGGCGAAGTCAACTGCGCCGCCTATTTTATCTAAAGATAGTGAAAGCCGAGCGCAATACAAAAAAAGTAGGCTTTTTTTTATTGCTGAGGCGCATCCTATGTTATTAAAAGATAGTGAAAGCTGCTTTTTTTCAACAGCGAATCCTATGCTGTTTCCCCGGCAGAATAAAAAAAGTGTAGCACCCGACGGGTGCTACACTTTCTTGCAGTATGAAATTTTGTTTATTTCTTCTTGAGAAGGTCGAGAGCCTTGTTCAGCAACTTACCTTTTGTGTCAGTCTGGGTGGCAGTGCTGTCGGTTGTAGTCTCTTTAGAGCCTGTGCCCAAAAGTTTGTTTGCGATGTTCTCGACAGCATTGGTGGCAGCCTTCTTTGCGAGGCTCTCCATGTCTATGCTCACTTTGGGTGAGGTGAATGTGCCGCCGATGTTCATGTCCACTGTTCCAAGCTGTGCAACCTTTCCTGCCGAGGCGGGGATTGTAATCTCGCCCTTGTAGTCGATGCTCTTGTCGAGGCCTGTTGAGCCCGAGAGATTCATCTTGTAGTCGCCCAATGTAAGGTCGAAGGGCTTTGTGTTTATGCGGCCGTCGGCAATGGTAAAGTCGATGTTCAGGTCTTTAACCTTTGTCTCCTTCAGCGAGGGCTTCTTTACAATGTCTGCAACCATGTCAATTACCTTCACTCCGCTAAGGCTCAGGTCTTTGGTTGCGAGGCTTCCGCTACCGCTGAGGGTGTTCATCACAGGGCTCATTGTCTCGTCCAGCTCGGTGTTCACCTTGATGCTGCCCGAGAAATTGCCTTTGAGACCTTCGAAGATGGGAGCCATCTGCTGCACCATGTCCAGGTCGCGGTAGGCCTCGGCAAAGCCAATCTGATTTAGGCTGAAGCCTGCGTTCAGGCTGGGAGCGCTCTTTTCGGGTGTTGCGTATGCGCCGTTCACAACCACGTTGCCGCCCATGGTGTTGAGCGAGAGATTCTGCATGTCCACCTTGCTGTTCTTTACAATAAGAAGTCCGTTGAGGTTGTTGAACTTCATCTTGTTCATCAGCACTTCCTTCATCTTCACCTGCATGCGGAAGTCGATGTTGTTGGGGATTCTGATGATGCCCATTGCTGCAGTGTCGGCAGTAGTTGTCGCTGTCTCAGTCTCTACAGCAGTGCTGTCGCTTGTCATAAAGTCGTTAAGGTTGAGCTTGTTGCTTGCGATGTTCAGGTTGCCTTTGAGGGTAGTGCCCTTGAGCGCGAATCCAATGTAGTTTTCGAACTGGCTGTCGAATGTGAGGTCGTTCTCGCCGATGTTCACCGTTGTCTCGCTCAACTTCAGGTAACGGGGAGTGAAGCTGAATGTAGATTTCTTGATGTCAACTTCGGGGATAGCCTCCATCTGCAGTTTCATATTGCTCAGGTTGATGTTACCCGATGCCTGCATGCGGTCGTAGAGCTCCTTCTGAATGTAGGACATGCGGCCGTTCAGGCTCATGTCTGCATCGATAAGGCCGTTGAGCTGCATATCTTCGAGGGGGTAAACGTCTTTAATCTTGCCGAGGTCGAGCTTTCCTTTTGCTGTTACGTTAAAGTCGAGGTCGCTCATGGGGGTCTTTACGTCAGCAGTCATGCTGAAGGGGTTGCCCGCCAATGTAAGGTTGAAGGGGTTGACCTTGATGGTTGTTGCGTCGATGCTGCCGCCGGGGTTTTTCACGCTCGCTGCGATGTTGATGTTGTCGACACCTGCGGGCAACGAGGGGTAGCGGAACATTGCGTTCTTCACATTGAGATTAACGTCAAACTCGGGCATTATGCTGTCGCCTACCATGCTTCCCTTGGCGTATGCTGCGAGAGTAGCCTCGCCCGATGTCTTGAGGCCGTCGAAGTCTTTTGCGTAGATTGCGGGGATGAGCGAGAGAATCTCTTTGAAGCTGATCTCGTTTGAGTTTAGCTTGATGTCCATGTCCATTCCGCTCTCGGTGAGTGCCACCCAACCGTCGATGGTTGCGCGTATTGCGTTCAGCGACAATGTGTTCTCTTTCAGTGTGAACTTGTTAGCTGCAAGGTCGGCGTCGATGTCCATTTCTGCGCCGATAGAGGCTTTGCTCAGGAAGGGAACGCCACCCATGCGGAAGGTTACCGAGGGTGTCTCGCTGTCGAGCTTGATGGTTGTGCGCTCGCTGCCGAGGTCGCCGCTGCACGATGCGTCGAGGTCGATAACCTCGGCGTACATTCCTGCCTGACGGTCGTCGTAGATGAGTGTGAGGTTATCGATGTTCAGTTTCTTCAACTGTATGCGGAAGGGACTGCTTGTGCTGTCCACTGTCTCTTCTGTGGTTGCGGTGCTGTCTACCTTCATTACGTCCCAGTTGGGGCGGCCATCCTCGAGTACGATGGCTTTTGCCTTTGTGTCGTCGATGATGATTTTGCTTATTTCGTAGCCGCCGTCGCCGAAGAGTGACATAAGATTCACTGCGGCGGTCAGTTCGCAGGCCTGCAAAAGTGTGTCATTCTCGAAGTCGCCGATGCCCTTCAACCAAAAGTCCTCTAATGTGATGGATGCTTGGGGGAAGTTGCTCAAAAGGCTGATGTCGAGATTGTCAAAGTCGAATTGTGCGTTGAGCAGTTTGTTACCCTCCTGTTTCACGATGGTCTCTATCTTCCCTTTGAATGCCATGGGAAGCACCATCAACAGGACGATAATTGCCACGATGGCAATACCTGTGATTTTGATAGCTTTTTTCATAAATATTCTCTTGATTGTTTTTCAGTTACATTTAAAAATGCCCTTCTGTGCCTCATTTTGGCTATCGAGTGGCAAATATTCTGCAAAAATAGTGATTTTTCGGCAAAAAATCCTTAAATTTGCACAATGATATTCTTGTGCGACGGAAATAAAAATGTTTCCGCCGTTTTTTTACTTTTTTCCGCACAAGTGATGTGAATGCAAAAGTCTAATCTATAATATTTTATATTTATGAGCACCACTGCGAAAAATAAAATCAAATTCAGTCAGGCCTTTTGGGTCGCAAACACAGTCGAGCTCTTCGAGCGCGCTGCTTACTATGGAGTGTTCATTGTAATCACTCTCTACTTGAGCCGCATCCTCGGATTCGACGATATTCAGTCGGCGGCCATTGCCGGAGTCTTTTCTGCCTGCCTCTATCTATTGCCCACCTTTGCGGGTGCGCTGGCCGACAAAATTGGCTTCCGCAATTCTATGCTGCTGGCATTCTCGCTGCTCACATGCGGCTATCTGGGCCTTGCAATCTACCCCACGTGGCTCGAGTCGGCCGGACTTGTAGAGTATAGTACAACTACAAAATTTACGGGACTGCTCGAGAGTAATCTGCGCTACGGAATTATTCCCATCATGGTGCTCATCGTGTGTGGCGGTGCCTTCATCAAGAGTGTAATTTCTGGTACCGTGGCCAAAGAGACTACCCCCGAGACTCGTGCGAAGGGTTTCTCTATCTTCTATGCGATGGTGAACATCGGTGCTTTCTCGGGAAAGACTATCGTGAAGCCTCTGCGTGAGTGGCTGGGTAACGAGGGCCTCATCAACCTCAACTACTTCTCGGCTACGATGACTCTTCTTGCGCTCATTGCAATATGGTTTTTCTACAAAAGCTCGCAGCACTCGGGCGAGGGCAAGAGCTTCGGACAAATTTGGAATGCGCTCATTAAAGTGTGTACCAACGGCCGATTGATTACTCTCATTATTATTGTTACAGGCTTCTGGATGGTGCAGCATCAGCTGTATGCTACAATGCCCAAATATGTTCTTCGTCTGGCGGGCGAGGGTGCTTCTCCTTCGTGGTACGCAAACGTGAACCCTCTTGTGGTTGTTCTTGCGGTGAATTTCGTTACACAGATGATGCGCAAATACTCGGCCTTGACCTCAATGACTGTGGGAATGTTCATAATGCCCATTTCGGCGCTGTGTATGGCTTCGGGTAACATGCTCGACGGTGCTCAGACAATCCTTGGAATGCACCCTGTGGCATTTATGATGGTTGTGGGTATTGTGTTCCAGGGCCTTGCCGAGACATTTATTTCGCCCCGCTTCCTCGAGTATTTCTCGTTGCAGGCGCCCAAAGGCGAGGAGGGACTCTACCTTGGCTTCAGCCACCTTCACTCTTTCCTCTCTTCAATCTTCGGATTCGGAATTTCGGGATTCCTTTTGAGCAAATATTGCCCCGAGCCCACACTCTTTGCTTCGCACGATGAGTGGGTGGCTGCAAGCGCCAATGCCCACTACATTTGGTACTATTTTGGTGCGGTTGCTCTTGTGTCGGCTGTGGCATTGATTATTTACGGTCAGGTGGTTAAGCGCCTCGATGCGAAAAAAGCAAATTAAAAATATTATTATGAACGAAAAGACAAAAGGTTACATCTATGGAGTGGTGGCGGCAGCAGCCTATGGCCTTAATCCGCTTTTTGCCGTTCCTTTGTACGACGCGGACATGGACGTCGAGTCGGTGCTCTTCTTCAGGTATCTGTTTGCGATTCCTATGGTGGCTGTGACGCTTCTTGCGCGCGGACGCGACTTCAGAGTACATAGCCGCGAGACGCTGCCTCTCATCATCATGGGAATATTGATGGCATTCTCGTCGATGGCTCTTTTTCACAGCTACAATTATATGGATGCGGGCATTGCCTCTACGCTGCTCTTTGTTTATCCTATAATGGTGACGTTCCTGATGGCTGCTTATTATAAGGAGAAGATAACCATGCACACGCTGCTGTGTCTGCTGATGGCTGTGGGTGGCGTTGCGCTGCTTTACGACCATACTACAGGCAAGGGATTCTCTATCCTGGGCGCGGCGCTGGTGCTGATTTCGGCCTTCTGCTACGCTGTCTATATTGTGGGAATAAACACTACACGTCTCAAGGGATTGGCCACACTGAAGGTTACCTTTTACGTGCTTCTCACGGGTGTTGTTATTTTTGCCGCTCGTCTTTATGTGAAGGGTGGGGTGACGCTGCCTGCCGAGTGGTACCAATGGGGCAATCTGCTGGCTCTCGCCTTCTTCCCGACACTTGTGTCGCTTGCCTGCACCACACGCGCGATACGTTACATTGGCTCCACTCCCACAGCTATCTTGGGTGCGTTCGAGCCTGTTACTGCGGTGTTCTTCTGCGTGACAATCCTGGGCGAGACTCTCAACGTGAAAGAGGTTGCAGGAATGATGCTCATTGTTTTAGCTGTTACTCTCGTTGTCGAGGGTGGACATTTTACCGGAAAACTGACAAACTTCAAGCGAATGTTCCCCAAAATGCCTCTCGGCAGAAATAAAAAACAGTAAACACTTTGTTTTTGTTTGGTTAATCTGATTTTTTGCAATAAACGGGGCATTTACTGTTAAAAATCTCCAGTCGAGTTTAACATTTTTCGCTCCTTTATACTATATTTGCAGTGTCTATCTTGGTAGACGCTGCAAATTTTATTTTACGAACATCGGTTGCATTCGATGCGATAGAAAATTGATTTTCGCCGCTTGTATGCACCTGAAAATATTGAAAGATTATGAGAAAAGTTGGAATTATTATCGGAGCCATCCTGTTGTTGGCTCTGTTCGGCGCAGTCTACTATGTTGCTGAGGGCGCCCCCTCGGCCGAGGCCGGAAAAAATGAGCAGATGGCGGCAATAATCGTCGATGGCGGTTGCTTGGACTGCCACACTGCGTCGCCCGAGCTTCCTTTCTATGCGTCGTTCCCTGTGGCGGGCGACCTTGTGAAAAAGGATGCTGCCGACGGTTATCGTGCGTTTGACATTGAGCCTATGTACGAGGCAGTGAAGAGTGGCGAAAAGGTGAGCGAGGTCGATCTTGCAAAGGTCGAGAAGGTTATTGCCGACGGCACAATGCCTCCCGCAAAGTATTTTATGGCTCATTGGGGCGCATACATCAATGCCAAGGAAAAGGCTATTGCTCTCGACTGGATAAAGGAGTGTCGCGCAAAATTCTATCCTAACAAATTAGCTGCTGCCGAGTTTGCCAACGAGACTGTACGTCCCGTGGAAGATGCAGTGAAGGTTAATCCTGAAAAGGCTGCGCTGGGCGAAATGCTCTACCACGATACTCGTCTGTCGGTGGACAATACTGTCTCTTGTGCATCGTGCCACGCCCTGAACACAGGCGGTGTCGACAACAAGCAGTACTCTGAAGGCGTGAACGGCCTTAAAGGAGGCGTGAATGCTCCCACAGTGTTCAATGCACACTACAATTTCGTGCAGTTCTGGGACGGACGCGCGGCTACTTTGGCTGCACAGGCTGCCGGCCCTCCTCTCAACCCCGTGGAGATGGCATCGACCTCTTTCGACGAAATTTGCGGCAAACTGAAGGCTGACGCCGATTTTGACAAGGCTTTCACTGCTGTCTACCCCGAGGGAATCACCGAACAGACAATTACTGATGCTATTCAGGAGTTTGAGCGCACATTGCTTACTCCCAATTCTGCATTCGACAAATATCTTAAAGGAAACAAGGCTGCCTTGAGCGCCGAAGAGGTCGCGGGCTACGAGCTTTTCAAAAAGTATGACTGCGCAACCTGTCACGTGGGCGAGAATCTTGGTGGTCAGTCGTACGAGCTTATGGGCCTCACTGCCGACTATTTTGGCGACCGTGGCACAGAGCTTACAACCGAGGATAATGGTCGCAACAAAGAGACTAAGCTGCCCCGCGACAAGCACCGCTTCAAAGTTCCGGGCTTGCGTAACGTGGCTCTCACCGCTCCCTACTTCCACGATGGCACACAGGCTACTCTTGCCGAGGCTGTCGCTGCAATGGCAAAATATGAGGTTGGCGTTGAGCTTGGCGAGGGCGAGGTTGCAAAGATTGTGGCTTTCCTCAAGAGCCTCACAGGCGAGTATAAAGGAAAGATACTCACAAACGACAATATGAAGTAATCTTTTTTGGTTGCATTATAAAAAATATGGCGCGTCGAATAATCGACGCGCCATATTTTTTATTCGTTGAACTTTTTCCTTTGTATTGACCGCAGCTTGATGTCCAGCAGGAGCATCAGCATGAAGGCTGCGAAGAAGGGAAGGTAGATTCCCAATTCTTCGCTGTCGATGCTCACGCCTCTTGCGAATTCGGGCAGGCTGAATGTGTAATTTTCTATCATCGGGGCAATGATGCATGCGCCGACGGTAATCATCAGCAGCGACGCGGCAACAGCCATGAGAAACATTATTCTATTTTCGCGTCTCTCGCGTGCCGCGGCAGCCTCGCGCAGTCGTTGCATTGTTGCGAATGTGAAGTTTGTAGAGAGCTTACTCTTGCTATCCTGCCTTTGCATAGCCATCTTCAGACTGCTGTATCTTTGCGGTTCTTTCATATTTCCTGCTCTTTTATAAGTAAATACAGTTTTTTACGCGTGCGGTGCAGCTTCACTTTTACGTTGCTCTCCTTCAGGCCTGTAATCTGTGCCGTCTCGGCAATGCTCCTCTCCTCTAAATGGTACAGAGTGACAAGCGCGCGTTCCTCGGCGTCGAGCATGCTGATGGCTCTTTCGAGGCGTTGCAGAAGCTTTTCGCCGGTGCTGTTCAGTGTCTCGTCCACCAGCGTGTCGTCGGTGTCGGCAAGAATATCGTCGGCAATGGCAACGCTGTTGCATGGCCTTTTGCGCAGTGCCGAGATTGTGGTGTTGTAGGCTATGCGGTAGAGCCACGTAGAGAAACTGCTCTCTACATTGAAAGAGGATAATTTTTCGTATGCCTTTAGAAATACATCCTGTGTAATCTCTTCGGCATCTTCGCGGCAGTTAATCATGTGCGTCACAAGGGAAAAGACTGCCTCGCTGTAGCGCTCCACAAAGTGGGCGTAAAGGTGTGTCTCTCCCCTTAAAATTTCCTTGATTATCTCTCTCTCGTCGCGTTTCATTTGTCCTTTAGACGCAAAAAATATTTTTTGGTTACACTTTTTTCGATAGAATTTTTTTCTTCATTTTTTTGTAACCTTTTGCGTTACTCTGCGTCTAAAGGGTACAAACGAACAAAATTTCTAACTTAAATATTTACAACTATGATGGATTTTATTACTATCCCGCTTACTTTTGGTATTGTTACCTATGGCATTTACAAACTCTTCGAACTCTTCGTGTGTAAAAAGGAGAGATTGACGATTATCGACAGGATGAACTTCGACTCTCTCTCAACTGCCCCGCTGAACAATCTGTTCAAAGGCTACGGCACTTCGTTGCCAACCTCTTTCTCCTCTCTTAAAATAGGTTGTCTGCTCATGGGCATGGGCCTTGGTATTGTATTGGGCATTCTTCTTTTTGCATTGAACGCCGATGCGATAAAAGCCTATGGCGAAATTACTAACCACAGTACATACACTTTGGCGGCTATGATAATATCTGCCGGTATTCTTTGCATGGGTGGCGCGGGCTTGGTGCTGGCTTTTGTCATCGAGAATATATGCAATAAGAAAAAGAATTAAATTAATAAGGTTAAATTCTCTCCTCTCCATCTGCCGAAAGGCGGGTGGAGAGGTTTTTTCTTGCGTTCCATTTCTACCGGCCGAACTTTAATCTCTTTTCGTGTTTTTCTCTTTCCATTGTTGCTGCAACTATATAGTGGAATTAATCTTTTGCGCGATTGTCTGAAAAATGAGCTTGCTCACACTCAAAGTTAATAAGAAAGATTAATATGAATTCTTAAAATGGATGTTAATTAATATTAAAATCGGGGGGGGGTAAAATGCAGAGTATCAACGAAATATGCGTATGCTTTATTCTATGCTTCATATTTTCCTCCATATTTTCTGCATATGAAAGATACGGAGGCAAAATGAAAGATTGGGATTTTCTGAAATTGGGCTCGATGCATCCAATTTATTGCAGAAAATCAAAGAAAATTCGTTGTTTTTGATGGTTGAAGATTAAACAATAAAAGCAGCCCTTTTAAAAGGGCTGCTTTTAGTATAATTGATAATTGTGGAATATTATTTTACGCTGGCTGTGCCTTCAATCTCCACGAGAAGCTCGGGGCGGCAGACGTCGGCCTCAAGATAGTGCTTGGGAACGTCGGGGTAGTTCTCCTCCATGAATCTGATAACCTCGGGCGCGTCCTTGCCATTCTTTATATATGTGCGCAGCAGTGTATATGTGCCTCCTTTTGTTGGTACGGGGATATTCTCTGCCGCTACCAGCTGCTTGATAATCTGCATTGTCTCGGCCGACTGCTCGGCGGCGTTGTCGAGCGAGAGGCTGTCCTCGCCTTTGATGGCTGCTGTGCCCGAAATATATACTGTGTCGCCAACGATGCGCGCGCGCTCGAACTTGGGAGTGGTGCGCTGTGGCTCGTCGCTCTTGCCTGTGAGTACCTTCTGTGAATAGTTGTGGGCCGATGTCTGCAGGGGGTTGTCTATTGCGTGATTAACGACCTTTTCGCCCTTTACTGCGTAGACCTCGACCATCACTCCGCCACACGCAGTGCCTATTCCTGTGGCTGCGGGGTAGCCACCATTCCATTCGGCGCTGTTGTAGAAGCGGCTGCGAGCGTCGTTGAACTCCTGATAATTTTGTCTGTCGTCGTGCATCGAGGTTATCTGCTCAATGTAGTTCCACTGACGGTAGATGTCGCTTATCTTGAAGTTGTTTTTCGCAAGAATATTGCCAAGCTGCGCAAAAATCTCTTCGGACTGCTCTCTGATGCTTCCGTCGAGCGAGTGGGGGGTGATTCCCTCGGTGACAAGCTCGCAGAATCCGTCGCCCTGCAAAAGGGTGTATCCTGCGTGGCGTTCGTGGCTGATATTTTCTTCCTCGGGAAGATAGGTGACCTCTGCTGCCATCTTCGCTGTCAGGCAGGGCTGCGCAACATAGGCTACGAGGGGGGCGCACTCGCCAAACTCTGTGGCTACAGACTCTTTTAACAAACTGAGGTTGCGTGCATACTCTTCGTTATCGGCGGGGGCGTTGAACACTGTCAGTTTCAGCATATTGCTTTTGCCGGCAATCTGCTGCAATAGTTCGCGGCACATTCCCTCGAATGTGTCTGCCGATGCAAAGAAAATCTCCTGTTTTTTGTTTGTCATTTGTCTGTTGTGCGTTCTTGGGGTGCGAAGATACAACAAAAGCCGCTTAGTTGCAAATTATATTTTAGGCAATAGTTTGAATCTTAGGCGCAGAGTGCCATTTTCCCATGTGTGGCTGATGATTTTGAATGTTCCAATCTCGGATGTGTTCTCGACGTGCAGTCCCACGCAAGCGCATACGTCGTAGTCGCCGATGCGTACAAGGCGTATAGTCTCGCTGACGTCGTCGGGCAGTTTTTCGGTCTCAACCTCTGCGGGGAGTTTGTCGATGGTCGTGTATTCTGTGGTCACGGGCAGGCACATTGCAATAACCTTGTTCACCTGCTCCTCTATGGCTGCTATCTGCTCTTCGGTGGGTGCTTCGGGCAGTTGGTAGTCGCATTTGCTCTTTTTGCGCTCAATGTGTGCGTTCTTGCTTCTCTTGCATCCGAACATGCGTATCATCGTCTGATTCAACAAATGTTCTACACTGTGCATTGGGGGATACTCCTGTTTGTTGTGTTCGTTAAGGATGGGTGTTTCGTTTGTCATTTGGTTTCAAGTGTTTAATAGAATATTAATTTGCCGACAGTAGTACTTGGCCAACGCAAATAACCATAATTCACGCTGTCCAATTCGATTACCAATCTGTTGTATTTATTTAAAAAAGCAATATCTTTCCATTCCCTTGGTAAAATCAATGTTCCTATGTATGAATCCTTGAATTGTCTTCCATAGGGTGAATGCAATGAGGAGGGTATTTGCAATGTCTCAATGTGCGTATGTCCAAAAGCAAAGGTTCCAATTTCTTTGACACTGTCGGGTATGATAACTGATGGCAGAATACAATTGGCAAATACGCAATGTTGGCTATGCTCGAAATCAAAAGAATTATTACCAATGCTCAATAGTCCATCGGGCAGTTCGAATTTTTCAATAACTCTGACTCCACGCATAAATTCCGAAGCAAACCCCTTTACTCCTTTGGGAACGATTAATGTCTTTATGGATTTATTGGGATGGTGTTGGTTGTATGTGTTCAACTCTGTCTCCTCAATGATATATTCATTATCTTTAGAAGGTTCAAAACTCAGCGCAATGCCGTTGTTATCAACAAGAAATCTTCCTGATGAACTTTCAATGTATTTAGGTATGAACTTGAAAAAAGAAAATTTTGTCATAATTTTCGTTGTTCTTGATTAATTGGTGATATCTCAAACTCTCCGTTATGCATAGGAGGGCACTCCTGTTTGTTGTGCTCGTTTAGTATGGGTGTTTCGTTTGTCATTTGCTTGTGAAAATTAATCGTATATGCAAAGGTAGAAAAATTTCGTAGCAATGTGGCTCTTTTATGAATTTTGTTTCTCTGCGAAAATGTCGGTGGTTGCAAACGGATGTTTGTAGGCAAAATATTATATTTGCAATATTAATATTGGCGTAGAGTATATGAAATTTAGGAATATTTTGATGGCGCTGCTTGTGTGTGCCGTGGCGGTGGCTGCGGTGCCGGCTTTTGCTAAAGGCCGACGTGCGACGATTGCGCCTGTGTCGCTTACTTGTGAATATGCGTCGAGCCCGTTGCTCGATATTCAGAATCCGCGGTTGTCGTGGGTGAATGAGAATGTGAAGAGTCGTCGGGGTGCGGCGCAGAGTGCCTATCGTGTGCGTGTGGCCGAGTCGCCTGATGGCTTCGACGCTCCTTTGTGGGACACGGGCAAGGTGGCGTCGGACGATTCTGCGTTTATCACTTATGCGGGCCCTGCGTTAAGGTCGCGCACCACATATTGGTGGCAGGTGATGGTGTGGGACGAGAATGGTTGCGCATCGCAGTGGAGCGAGCTTGCTTGCTGGCACATGGGTATTCTGTCGCAGGATGAGTGGTTGGGTAAATGGATAGGCGCTCCGTGGCAGGGCGAGGAGTCTTATGATGTGATGCGGAGCATGGACTTTCAGCCTGCGCCGCTGTTGCGTCGTGAGTTCAGTGTTTCGAAGCCTGTGAAAGAGGCGCGTTTCTATGGCACGGGCCTGGGCTACTTTGAATTATACGTCAATGGCGAGCGTGTGGGCGAGGATTATCTTTCGCCCAACCAGACGAACTATGATAAGCGCCCCACGCTGGACACGCGCGGCATTGTGGTTACCGATCCTTTTAATGAATATACTGTAATGTATCTGTCGCACGACCTTACGGCTATGCTCGACGAGGGCGAAAATGCTGTGGGCGTGATTCTTGGAAATGGTTTTTATGATATTACCACTCATTGGGTGCTGGGCTACGGAACTCCGCGTTTCATGGGTCAGATTGAGCTTGTTTACGAGGATGGCTCGCGTGAGGTTATTGCTTCGGACGAGAATTGGCGCGTGGAGCGCAGTGCTATTGTGAGCGACCAAATTTACCATGGTGAGCATTATGATGCGCGACGCGAACATGATGGTTGGTGCACGGCAGGGTACGATGATTCGCAGTGGGCGTCTGCGGCATTGAAGCGCGCGCCCTGCGGAAAGCTTGTTCCACAGAATGGCCCTGCCGACCGCATCTGTGAGCGTTTCGCGCCGCTGAGTATTGAGAGAGGCGAGAATGGTGCTTTTCGCGTTAAATTTCCCGTGGAGGTGTCGGGCTGGGTGGCGTTGAAGAATATCGATGCTGCTGCGGGACAGAGAATCTCGATAAAGTATTTGAGTGAGTCGCCGGGCAATGGCACGAATAGTTATACGGCAAAGGGCTCGGGCAATGAGTCGTATCATGCGCGCTTCACATGGTTCGTATTTTCCGAGGTTGAGATTTCGGGCATCGACAGCCTGACTGCCGCGCAGGTCGAGGCGCATGCTGTAAACTCGAACGTGCAGCCGTCGGGCCATTTTGCGACCTCCAATGAGCTTATAAATACTATTAACAGAATATGGCAGCGCAGCCAGCTTGACAATATGCACGGCTCGATTGCCAGCGACTGCCCCCACCGCGAGCGCTCGGCCTATACGGGCGATGGACAGATTGCCTGCGTCACGGTGATGCACAATTTCGATGCTCGCACATTCTATAATAAATGGATTCGAGACATCAGAGGCGCGCAGACAATGGACGGATACGTTCCCAATGGTGCGCCGTGGCAGCCGGGGTGCGGAGGCGGAGTAGGCTGGGGCGCTGCAATGGAGATTATGCCCTGGGAGTTCTATCGTCACTATGGCGACGAGCGTATGCTGGAGCAGAATTTCGAGGCTATGTGCAAGCACGTCCGTTGGATGACTACGTGGGTGAACGAGGATACAGGCATTATGCTGACGCAGGATGCTTGCCCGTGGAAGAACTTGGGCGATTGGTTGCCTCCGCGTGAATTGCCGCGCACGGAATTGGTGCATACATTCTTCTTGTGGATGTGTTCGGATATTGCCTCTTCGGTTGCCGAGAAGCTTGGCCGCACGGCCGAGGTCGAGGAGTTTGCTGCGTTGTGCGACCGCACGGCGGCAGCGTTCCACAAAGAGTTTTACGACCCGACGACAGGCTCTTATGGCAAGCATGGAAGCAATGTGCTTGCGCTGAAAATGGGTGTTCCGGCCGACCGCAAGGCAAGGGTTGTTGAGGCGCTGCGTGCAAATATTGCCGAGGTTAACGACCATCTTGACACGGGAATAGTGAGTACACGTTATCTGTTCGAGGTCTTGTGTGACAATGGCCTTAAAGAGCTTGCGTATAAGATTATCAATCAGCGTGATTTTCCGGGATTCGGCTGGTGGATTGAGCAGGGCGCAACGACTACGTGGGAGCAGTGGGACGGTGGAAATTCGCGTAATCACCCGATGTTCGGTGGTGGCATCGGCTGGTTCTACCGCGACCTTGCGGGGTTGCGCCTGAAAGATGCGGGCTTCCGCTCGTTCGACGTAAAGCCGGTGATTCCCGATGGCCTTGAGTGGGTGAGCTATTCGCTGAACACCACTTATGGAAAGATTGAGCTTGATTGGACGTTGCGCAACGGTCGCTTCACGCTCGAGTGTGAGGTTCCGGTGGGTGCGACGGCTACCATCTGGGTGCCGTATGGTGGCGATGCGCCGAAAATTAAGGAGAGTGAATTTGTGAGGGCCAAAGGATTGCGCGACGGAAACGCTCTTTATGAGGTTGCGTCGGGACGATACAAATTCAAGAGCAGTATGTGATTTTGGGAATCATCAAATAAATATTGGGAGCCAATATTGGCTCCCAATATTTTTATTGCCAATCACTCTCCTCTAATTGGAAAATGTCGTCGGTACTTTTCTTGAATACAGAGGCTATTTTCAATGCTAGCAGTGTAGAGGGGACGAATTTTCCCGATTCTATTGCATTGATTGTCTGCCTGCTGACGCCGACTGCGTCGGCTAATTGCTGTTGCGAGATGCGCACTATGGCGCGCTCCACTCTTATATTATTCTTCATTTCTACATGAGTATTTATGAATGTTGTATCGGAAAATGATGATGTATGCTAACAGCACAAAATATTGGGTGATGGAGAGCGTATATATGTACCATCCACCGTAAATAATAAGCGAAGCTAATACTATAATAACGCAGTTTAGAATGATTGCTTTAATCATTGCGTCCATGCGCAGTGAGTTTATAAATTCGTCCTCGATTTTCTCTTTGGAGAATGCTACCATGTAAAGGCCTATGAGTGTACCAATGATTGCAATGTTTGCCTTTAATGCCGGATAAAATTCAAATTCCAACGGTGTGTAATATTCTACAAAGATTAGGTAGAGTCCTAAAATTGCGCATGGGGTGAATACTGCCCAGCCTGCCTTGCGGCACCATGTGGGTAAAAGCCATAGATTTTTCATACGATTCTTTTTTAAGTTTATAAATTGATAAAAGATGTTGCTTATTGATTGCGCGCTATTCAGCAACTATCTCCGCTGCAAATGTAATGTATGCTTTACATATAAGCAAGTAAAATTTACAAAAAGTTTTGTTTGTGCGACATTTTAACCTTTGTAAACAGTCTGTGGCTTTTAAGAATCATATAAATGAAAAGGCGCAAACACTTTTGTGATGCGCCTTTTGTATGGTTGCTACATGAGCAGATATTTAAGGATACTTTCCCAGTCGGGGAACTTCTCTGAGCCGAATTTTATAAGTTCACCCTTGAATTCGCTTGCTCCGTTCTTGTCGCGGTCGTCAATGAGGTAGTCGCCATCGAGAAGGTCTTTGCGGTGGGTGATTATCAGACGTTTGTGGAACATGTCGTCCATATATTTTTTTACCCACTGCACCTTGTCCGATGCGGCGGTGGGGTTGTTCCACGGCGAGGTTGTGAGGATGAATACGTCGTAGCTGCGTGCAAGCAGACGTACAACCTCGGCTGCGCCGGGGATAGGATCCATAAGGGCAAAGATTCCGGGAATTTCGTCTAATTTTCCTTTGTATTGCTCTTTTGTTGCTTCGTCGATTTTTGCAACGCCCGATTCAAAATCGACCAGCACTCCGTCCATGTCAAAGTATATTCTCTTTTTGTTCATAGCAATAATATGTATTTATGTTTGCGCTTTAGGCAAATATACGTGTTTTTTGTCGAGTTTCTATACTTTTTGCCGGAAAATGTGAAAATCTTTATTCGAATTTTATCGGGCCGATATTTTTCATGTTTTTGAGAATGGCATTTTGTCGCTGCTTCATATATTTCGACGGCTTTGCCGAATTGAATTTTCGGGGGTTGGGCAGGGTGGCGGCGATGAGTGCGCACTGCTCCTTTGTGAGCTTGTCGGGAGTGGTGTTGAAGTTGATTTTCGCGACGGCTGCTGCGCCGTATATTCCGTTGCCCATTTCTATGCAGTTGAGGTAGGCCTCCATTATTCTTTTCTTGCTCCACAGCTGCTCCATGAGCACCGTGAAATAGGCTTCGAGCCCTTTGCGCAGCCACGAGCGGCCCTGCCACAGGAAAAGATTCTTTGCTGTCTGCTGGGTGATGGTGCTTGCTCCGCGCAGACGTTTGCCAGCTTCTGCCTCGCGTCGCGCAATCTCTATCTGCTTAAAGTCGAATCCATCGTGCTCCATAAAAAGATTGTCCTCGGAGGCAACGACCGCCTGAACAAGGTTGGGCGATATTTTCTCTATCGGCGTCCATGTGTAGTTTATGGGTGTTCCCTCGTCGATGTTTCTTGTGAGCATCAGCGGGGTGACGGGCACGGGAATGTAGCGATAGAGTGCAACCAGACATACGGGCAGCAATATTGCTGTCAGCAGCAGGCAAGCTATTATACGGAGAATCTTTTTCACGCTTGTGGTTTTTTATGAAGATGGCTACCTTTTTGTGAGGTAGCCATCGTTTATATTCTTATCTCTTTTTAGATGTGTGCGACAGGTAACGGCTGACGTCGAAATACATTGTGCGTGTGGGGAATTTCGCGCTGGGGGTGACGCTGATGATGTTGCACAATGTCTTTGTGTCGAGGCTGCGTGAGTGTACATTTTCAATGTCGAGCATTCCGTACATCACGTGATCCTGATCGTCGGGGTTGATTACGCGGAAGGGGCTTCTTGCGCTTTTGCCGTCGCCCATGGTTGTAATCATTTCCAGGATGCTCAAGTATTTGTAGACGTAGGAATTGACCTCTTCCTCGGGCTTTGCGAGCTTCTGCGACGAGAGCCACGCATAGAAGAGCGCGTTCAGGCTGACGGGGTTGTACGAGAGAATCTTTTTCGATGTTTCGTACATCTTGGCAGCGTTGTTCTCGGCTACGTAGTTCTTGAGTGTCTTTTCGTTAACGTCGTTGCCGCCTTTGTACTCGGGAAGGTAAGAGTGGCCGTAGTACACAAGCGCAACGTCATCGGTGCGCAACAGTTTGTCGTCGGCAAGGTAGAGCTTGAGAATGTCGTTGAAGTAGGGTCTTTCATTGTCGACAATCTCCTTTACAAGCTTATAGTCGAACTTGTCCTGAGCCTGCGCTGTGCCCATCATCATAAAGAGGGCCGCAACTATAAAAAACAGTTTTTTCATATTCTCTTTTTAAAGTTTGAATTTCAAAATAATTCCACCGAGAGCGGGAAGGTCTACGGGGATTGTTGCGTTGGGGCTGAGCTTGCATTTTACGCTTTTGCCTGTGAGCAGTTCCGTTGCTTTTACGCTCTTCTCCTGAGGCTCGATCTTGTGGTAGGTGAATGCCTCGGTGGGGATTCTAATCTCCTGACGGCGAGTCTCTTTGCTGAAGTTTACAGCAATGAGCAACAGCTCTTTTTCGGTGCCGCGCAGATAAGAGTAGACGTTGCATGCGTCGTAGACTGCCGAATTGGGATTCGCGTACTGAAGGTCGTAGAATGTTCCGTCGCTGATGGCCTCCTCGCTGTTGCAAAGGTTGAGTATCTGAGAGTAGATACTCTGCAGCTCTTTCTCCTCTTTTGTGAGGCGCGCAGTGTCGTACTTGCCATCGTTGCACCAACGACGCAGTGTGTCCACGCTCCAATAGTCGAAGATGGTTGTACGACCGTCGACGCCACTGTAACCCTCTTTGTCCATTCCCTTTTCGCCAAGTTCCTGTCCTGCGTAGAGCATGAAAGGCTGCACGCCCACGGTTGCCGAGACGATGAATGCGGGGATTGCGTTGAATCCGTCGCCAACGAAGAAGTCCGATGCGATGCGCTGCTCGTCGTGATTCTCGAGGAATGTGAGCATGTGCTTGCTGATGTCGGCAGTCTGCTGAAGGGTAGAGGTGATGTTGTATACGTTGCCGCGGTTCTCGCTGATGGCACGCAGTGTGTCGTAGAGTCCCACCTTGTCGTAAAGGTAGTCGAAGCCTCCCTGATAGATGAAACTGCGGTAAAGATGGGGCTGGTAGATTTCTCCGATGAAGATGATTCCCGGATACTGGGCCTTCACCTGAGGCACTGCCCATTGCCAGAAGGCTACGGGGGTGAGCTCCACCATGTCGCAGCGGAAGCCGTCTACTCCCTGTGATGCCCAATAGAGAAGAATCTTCAGCATCTTTACCCAAGTGTCGGGTATCGGGGTAAATTGGCACATTCCTGTGCTGTAGTCGACGCCGTAGTTGAGCTTCACTGTGTCGAACCAGTCGTTGCGGTGGGGAACGCCGAAACAGTCGTTACCTGTTGCGCGCAGGGGGCTTTCGGTGTAGGGAACATCGGCATTTCCTTTGGTGTCGATGTCGTCGCCGAAGGGCTGCTCGCCCAGATAATAGAAGTTATTGTGTCCCATGAAGAACTTGTCCTTCTCGTCGTTTGCGCCGAAGTCGAAGGTGCGCTTGGGGCGGTTGTCGCTCTCGTAGTGGCGTGCAACGTGGTTGGGGATGAAATCCATGATGACCTTCATTCCTGCCTCGTGGGTGCGCTCTACAAGTGCGCGGAACTCGTCTCTTCTATTGTCGATATTCTCGGCAAGGTCGGGGTCGACGTCGTAGTAGTCTTTGATTGCATAGGGCGAGCCTGCCACTCCCTTAATCATTGCGGGGTGGTCGGGGGTGATGCCGTGGGCACTATAGTCGGTGCATGTGGCGTGCTCGATGATGCCTGTGTACCATACGTGTGTGACACCCAGGTTGTGGATGGCCTCGAGAGCCTTGGGGGTAATCTTGTTGAACTTTCCGCAGCCGTTGGTGGCAATGTCTCCGCCGGGAACGCAATTTTCGGTGCAGTTGCCGAAGAGACGTGTGAACATCTGATATATTACTGTCTTTGACATCTTCTCTCTCTTATGCTTGGATTTTCTTTATAAGGCCCTGAAGCACATTGCCGGGGCCGCACTCTGTGAACTCTGTAACGCCGTCGGCAAGCATGTTCTTCACCGATGCTGTCCATTTTACGGGAGCTGTGAGCTGCGCTATGAGGTTGGCTTTAATCTCTTCGGGGTCGGTGTGGGGCAGTGCATCCACATTCTGATATACGGGGCAGCGGGGAGTGCTGAATGTTGCTGCCTGAATAGCTGCCTCGAGCTCCTCTTTTGCGGGCTGCATGAGGGGTGAGTGGAAAGCTCCGCTAACGCTCAAGGGGAGTGCGCGTTTCGCGCCTGCTGCCTTGAGAGCCTCGCATGCGAGCTTGATTCCCTCTTCTGTTCCCGAGATTACCACCTGTCCGGGGCAGTTGTAGTTGGCTGCAATTACAATGTTGCCGCCTTCGGTAATCTCCGCGCAGATTTTCTCGACTGTCTCGTCGGGGAGAGCGATGATTGCTGCCATTGTAGACGACTGCATTTCGCAGGCTTTCTGCATTGCAAAGGCACGTGCCGACACAATCTTGAGGCCGTCCTCGAAGGTGAGTGCTCCGGCAGCTGTCAGTGCCGACAATTCTCCGAGCGAATGGCCCGCAACAACGTCGGGGTTGAACTCTTCGCCCATCGCAATTGCCGAAATTACAGAGTGCAGGAATACAGCAGGCTGTGTAACCTTTGTCTGTTTAAGTTCTTCGGCTGTTCCCTCGAACATAATGTCAGTGATGCGGAATCCCAATATTTCGTTTGCTTTTTCAAAAAGCTCTTTTGCTGTAGCGTTGTTTTCGTATAGCTCTTTGCCCATGCCCGTAAACTGCGAGCCTTGGCCGGGGAATACAAATGCTTTCATTTTTTTATATTCAAATTAATGTTTGTACTGTAATATTTTTCTCTTTTTCTCGTTATGAAACAAAGGGCTTTTTTGCCTTTTTGCAGCATAAACTCAATTTTTATTGTGCAAAGATAACCTTTTTTTGCCATAAAAATGGGATTTTGAGCCTCAAAGTGTCTATTTTAGAAAAAATAGCATTACCTTTACAATATTTTACAGAAATGTAGCTTGTTGAACAATTAATTTTAGACTTTTTTAATACTAAAAACACATATATGCGCAAGTTAAATATATTGCTTATAATGTCTCTTGTTGTGCAGTTTGCTTTTGCACAGAGTAATTCGGGAAGCGTCCGTCAGAATAACAATCTCAGAATGCAGGATGATAAAAATCTCTCTGAAAAGAGTAGGGGAACTTCATTTGTAATGACAGATGAGGAGATTATCGAATATATTAAGGAGGAGCAGAAGAAGGGTACCGACAATAATAAGATTGTTACCGATCTTATGCGTCGCGGTGTTACTACCGAACAATTGAATAATCTGCGTAACAAATATATTAATGATAGTAAAAAACTGAAAGTTCAGAAGGATGATGATGAGTCTTTAGTGAGGCTGCGTGACAAGAATTCCATGGTCGATGACTTTGGCTATGTGCGCGACTCACTCGACGTGCTCTTGCCCGACTCGTTGGGATTGCTGAAATTGAAAGAAAAGATGGACGAGAAGATTAAGATTTTCGGCCATAATATATTTAAGGATAAGGAGCTGAATTTTGAACCTAACTTGAATATTTCTACTCCCGCAAATTATAAACTTGGCCCCGGCGATGAAATTATCGTAGATATTTGGGGTGCAGCACAATCTTCGGCGAAGGATGTAATTTCTCCCGACGGCTATATAAATATTGAGAATCTGGGCCTCGTATATGTTAACGGAATGACCGTGAAAGAGGCCGATGCTTATATTAAGGAGCAGTTCAGTCAGATTCATGCGGGAATCAGCGGCGATTCTCCCAACGCCAACATCAAACTTACTTTGGGACAGATACGTACCATTCAGGTGCGTGTGATGGGCGAGGTCGAGAATCCCGGAACATACTCTCTCTCGGCGTTCGCGTCGGTTTTCCATGCTCTTTATCAGGCTGGAGGAGTGAACGAGATTGGTACTCTGCGTGCAATTAAGGTGTTCCGCGGAAACAGCAAGATTGTTACTCTCGACGTTTACGACTATCTGTTGAACGGAAAAACAGGCGATGATGTTCGTCTCGAAGATGGCGATGTTATTACCGTGGATACTTACAACTGCCTCGTTAATGTTGAGGGTAAGGTGAAGCGCCCCATGTACTACGAAATGAAGCCCACTGAGACGGTTGCCGACCTTTTGCGCTATTCGGGTGGCTTTACACGTGACGCCTATCGCGGCGATGTACGCATTGAGCGTATGGGTGTGCGTGAGCGTCAGATTTTTACTCTCGACGACAATGAGCAGAAGAATTTTGCTGTGCGTGACGGTGACGTGATGAGCGTTGACTCTATCCGCGACACATATGAAAATCTTGTAGAGGCCAAAGGTGCGTTTTTCCGTCCCGGTAAATTCCAGTGCGGTGGCGAGATTTCTACTGTGAAGCAGTTGATTGAGAAGGCCGGAGGATTGCGTCCCGAGGCATTTACCAATCGTGCATTGCTCAACCGTCGTCTGCCGGACATGACAATGGAGAATCTTTCGATAGATATTAAGGGTATCATGGCCGGAACTGCAAAAGATGTGGAGCTTCGCCCCAACGACGTGCTCTACGTGCAGAGTCTCGAAGATGTTGAGGAGGTGAAGATGCTTATGATCTATGGCGAGGTTGCCTTCCCCGGCAAATATCGCTTCGCAGAGAATACTACCGTCGAGGATCTTATCCTGCTTGCGGGAGGATTGAACGACAAGGCTTCTACGGTGAAGGTAGAGGTTGCGCGTCGCACATGCGACTCCGAGGCGACAGTTTCGGGTGATACATTGGCCGAGATTTTCACTTTTGCGATTGATAAAGGTCTTGTGGTTTCGGGCGATTCTGAATTTGTGCTGAAGCCTTACGACGCTGTTTACGTGCGTCGTTCGCCCAGATACTATGAGCAGCAGAATGTGATTGTGTCGGGTGAGGTTGAGTTTGCGGGAACATACGTGCTCGACCGCAAGGGTATCCGCCTCAGCGACATTATCAAAAATGCCGGAGGCCTCACAAACAAGGCATATGTAAAAGGTGCGCGTCTCGAGAGAAAGATGAGTGCCGAGCAGCGTGCGAGAATGCTCGATGCTTTGAAGACTGTACAGAAACAGATGGACTCTTTGGATATAAGCGAGATTGACATTAAGCCTGTAATGCAGGTGGGTATCGAGCTTGACAAAGCTATCCAAAATCCCGGCAGTGATGCGGATATTGTACTCGAGGATGGTGACCGTCTCATTGTTCCGCAGATTACAAACACTGTGAAGGTGGACGGTAATGTGATGTTCCCCAATGCTGTAGCATACAAAGAGGGCGCTAAATTGAAACACTATATTGAGCAGGCCGGAGGTTACGGAATGAATGCTAAAAAGTCAAAGGCTATCGTAGTATATATGAACGGTACGGTTGCCGAGGCAAGCAATAAAAAAGACCTTATACAGCCTGGCTGTCAGATTATTGTGCCCACGAAACTTGCACGCAAGGGAATGAGCACTTCGGAGATTCTGAGCCTCTCGTCAACGTCTGCTTCGTTGGCAACGGTGGTGCTTGCATTGATTAATCTGTTGAAATAAACTTACCCGTAATTTTGGAGGAATATTTATGGAATTGGATATATATAAGAAGATTGATGACATAATCCCTGTGTTGCGCAGAGTGTGGGGCGACCGCCGTCGTATGTTGCGCAACTGCGGCATTGCTGCAGTCGTAGCTATAGTGGTTGCATTCAGCATTCCCAAAGATTATGAAAGTATCGTGGTGCTTGCGCCCGAGTCTTCGAGCGGAAGCGCGCTCTCGGGATTAAGTTCGTTGGCATCGCTGGCGGGAGTGAATATGGGTAGCATTCAGAATGAGGATGCTCTTTACCCTGAACTCTATCCGCAGATTATCGGCTCGACAGTCTTTCTCTCGGACCTCTATGAGATGCAGGTAACATCGTCGGACGGCGAGATTAATACTACTCTTTACGACTATATTGCCAACAAGCAGAGCTCTGCGTGGTGGGAGTATATAATACTTTTGCCTTTGAAAGTGAAGGCGATGCTTATGCCCAAAAAGGCGCCCGTTGCCGGCGGAGAGGCTGAAGAGGTTTCCTACTATACTTACTCGGAACAGCAGTTCAGCGTGATAAATAAATTGCGCAAAAAAGTGTGGACCTCGGTGGATGTGGGTAACAATGTAATTACAATCTCTGTGGTGATGCAGGATGCGAAAATTGCTGCTCAGGTTGCAGACAAAGTAGCTTTCCTGTTACAGGAGTATGTTACAAAATATCGTACACAGAAGGCTCAGCAGGACTATATTTATAGTGAGCAGTTGCTTGCCGACGCTGAGAAAAACTACCACGAAAAGCAGGCGGAGTATGCAAAATATATGGACAGCCATATGCTCGGTACTCTGAAAATGAAATATAAGGCCGAGGAGGAGCGACTGATGAATGAGGCTCAGCTTGCGTTCAACGTATACAACCAGCTTGCACAGCAGAAGGAGATTGCCAAGGCTAAGGTGCAGGAGCGTACTCCCGTGTACACTACAATGCAGCCTGCAGTGGTACCTCAGTTGGCCATTGCTCCTCGTAAGATGTTCATCCTTGTAGGCTTTTTGTTCCTGACAATCTTCGGCCATATTACCTGGCTGCTGTTGGGAGCCAAGCTCAAGAGCACAATGAAAAGAATTGTCAAAGGATAGTGACTGTGCCTCATAATCTATAATGGATATACGCGCCTTTATAAACAGATACAAAAAGATAATAGAGAATTTTTTCTCTATTTCTTTGCTTAATGCAATCAGCCATCTGATAAGCTTTTTCATAATTCCTTATCTGGTGTCTGTGCTTGGATTCGAAATGTATGGTGCCTACTTCTTTATGTACACGATTGCAATGTACATAAAGCTTTTCGGAATGTACGGCTTCTATCTTTCTGTTACCCGTCTCGTTTCTATTCATCGTGACGATAAAGAGAGAATAAATGAGATTTTCAATGCTACTCTCTTTTCGCGCATATTGCTGACTGCGGTTGCTTCGGTGATTGTGGGTATTGCGGTGTTTGCGCTGATGGAAAAGGATGATATTCTGATGTTCCTCTTCTCGTTAGGCATTGTCTTTGGCGATGTTTTTATCCCCACGTGGCTGTTCCAGGGAATGGAAGAGATGCGCTACGTGACGGTGGTGAACGTTGTTTCAAAGATTGTTTTTGCGGTGCTCATCTTCGTGCTTATAAAGGAGCAGGGCGACTATATTTACGTGCTTGTTCTCAATTCCTGCGGATACATTGCTGCGGGAATCCTGAGTATGATAATTGCTTTCAAATGTTACAGATTGAACTTTGCGCTGCCACGATGGAGTGTCGTTAAGGAACTTTTCAAGGATGGATGGCACATTTTCGTCTCTAACATAGGAATGGAACTCTACCGCAATTCCAACGGATTCCTGCTGGGAGTGCTTGTGGGCGACACTGCCAACGGAATATTCTCTTCTGTAGAGAAGGTCGTGAAGGTGGGTCAGGTGATTATAAATGCTCTTCCGATGGCTATCTTCCCTCATGCGAGCCGCATGTTCCACGGCGAGAATGTCAGCGAGAGTGTGGCGAAATTGTCAAAGATGCTGCGTGTGTCGTTTGCATTGCTGTTCTTTGTGGCAGTGGTCTTCGCATGCTCGCCTCGTCTGGTTGTATGGTACCTGCCCGAACTTGACTATAATATTGCGAAATATCTTGTGTGGCTGATGTCGCCTGTGGTGCTCTTCGGCTGCCTGAACTATATAATCGGTGTCGTGGGATTGATTAATCTTAAGGCATCGAACCTCTTCGAGCGCAATATTTGGATAACCGGCGCTCTTTCCATGGCATTGATGCTTATCTTCTGTAAAGAGTATTCCTATTATGCTGCCGCCGCTGTGTGGAGCATAAGCGAAATTGTGCTTTTCGCGCTGTGTGTGTGGTCGCTCGTGGTTGTTAAACGTAAGAGGGGGATTGCGTAATGGGAATAACGGATTTTATACTGCTTCTGGGAATATACATTGAAATTGCGGTGCTGTCGTATTTCGATTATAAGTTGTGGGGTACGCTCTACACTCCGCTCAATTTCCTGATGTTGCCCTATGCGGTTATCCTTCTTTTCTGCGTGCTTGTTTGCGGTAATTTCGGCGTTGCCGAATTCTATTATCCTAGTCTCATCCTATGGATGTGCGGGCTTTTGCTATTCGCTGTGCCCGGCTACGTGGTGGGGCTTGCCTGTCGTAAGGATATTATTTCCGAGGGGGCGCGCAGCATCGAGGAACGTCTGCCGATGAAGTGGATAAATATCTTTTCGTTTGTAATTCTCGCGCTTTTCTACCTGAGGCTGTGGCGACTGCTGCATACGAGTCCCAATCTTCCCGGAACGACCGACTTTGGAGTAGAATTCTGTGGCGTTGGAATATGGGGCCACCTGCACCGTCTGCTGCATGCTCTTGTGATATTGTACATATATAAATACGACAAAAAGCATTGGTACTATGCTCTTGTGGTGGGTGCAATGTTTGTGGTGAGCTTTCTCTATGGCGTAAACTCGTGGGTGCTTATTCCTGCAATGGGTGGCCTTGCCATGCGTCTGTTCACGGGCAAGATGAAACTGAAACTCTCACTTTTTCTCAAGATTTTTATCTTTGCTTTCGCAGTATTCATAATAAGCTATTCGTTGGCTCTGGTACTCGGTAAAGGTGACGAGGCGGCCGACTATGCTGTCGTCTTCGAGTTTATTTGCGATATTTTCATTCACTATTTTATAAGCGGTATTGTGGGGTGGAGTCAGGATTTCCAGCTGGGTATTCTGGAGCGTCCCGATTCGTTCTCCGTTATTGCCTGCATAGTCAATCTTATAAAGGCTTTCACCGGTGGAGGAGACTTTGTAGAGGTCATCAACCCCCATTTTATATATAATGGAGTGAACGGCTCGAACGTGCGCGCCTTCTTTGGTACATTGTATATAAATACCTCTCTTTTTGAATTTATAGCTTTGGTGCTTATTTTCTCGTTCATGATGTACCTGCTTAAAATATGGCTCATGCGCAGCAAGAGTATTTTTGTTGCACTCGTATATTTCTTTTACGCAGGAATGTTGATTATGGGTTGGTTCGAATACTATTTCTACCATTTGCCGTTTTTGGAGGTTCCCGCATGGATTTTTATACTCTATATGCTTTTCAGGGAGCGTGGAGGCGAGAAAAAGGAGCTGCTTGCCGGTGGCGAGCCCGAGAATAAAAGGATTTTATGATGAAGACCGCAATAATTGTATTGAATTGGAAAGGAGCGGATGTAACGATAGATTGTCTGCGTTCGCTTGTCGAGGCTGAAGGCGATTTTTTCGTGGTCGTGGCCGATAATGGCTCGTGCGACGGCTCGGTTGAGAAGATTGCCGCGTGGCTCTCTTCTAACGGAGTGCCTTACAGAGAGGTTGCCGAAGGCGACGAGGATAATGTTACCTGTGAATGTGGCGGGGTGCTGCTCTATGCTCTCTCGCGCAACTACGGCTTTGCAAAGGGAAACAATATGGGTATTGGCCTTGCGTTACAGTCGTCGCCAGATAATGTTCTTTTGCTGAACAATGATACGGTTGTTTGTAAGGATTTTCTTGTTCGTCTGTGTGAGTTCCGCTCGGCCCATCCTGAATTTCAGGTCTTGACGCCTCTTATAAATTTCTATTCTGACAAGCAGCGTGTGTGGAACGCCGGTGGCCGTCTGCGCAACGGATTCCGTAAATATTATTATGCTGGATGCAATGCCGCAGATATTGTAGAGAAAGAGTATAAAGAGATCTCCTTTGTCACAGGCTGTGCACTATTCGTTCCCGTCTCTTTGCTCGATGAGAAGCATTGTCTGCTCACTGAGCGTTTCTTCTTCGGAGAAGAGGACTTCGAATTCTCTATCAGAATGGCGAAGGGTGGGGTGAAGATGGCTTGTGTGGTCGATTCGCTTATCTATCATAAGGTGGGTACTTCGTTGAGTAACAAGCAGAATACCCCCGGAAAAGTGTATATTCACTATCTGAATCGCTTCATCGACGTGCGTCAATGCTATTCTCCGCTTTTCGTGGCTGCGTGGAGGGCATTTTACCTGCCTTATATAGCCTTGTTGCTGCATAAGAAGGGTTGTTCGTGCCGCGAGATTTTCTCGTTCCTGAAAAGATTGTACAGCGAGTCGCGCGTGAAAGAGGAGGTTACATATGATGATTTTATAAAGGCACTGTCGCAGGACTGGTGCGGAAAGGAGTTTGAAAAATGAAACTTTTTATAATGTCCGATGCGGGCAATGTACACACTCAGCGTTGGGTGACGGCGCTTGCTGCCAGAGGAGCCGAGATTATGCTTTTCAGCCTCAGCGATGCGGGAATGGCTTTTTACGATGGAATTCCTAATGTGAAATGTCTCTCCTTCGCATATAATACGCTCACAAAGAAACAGTGTGGCGGAAACTCATTCAGTAAATTGAAATATTTGAATACCGTCTCTTTTATAAAGAAGGCGATAAAAAATTTTGCTCCCGATATTGTACATGCTCACTTTGCGTCGAGCTACGGACTTTTGGGAGCATTGGCGGGCGTGCATCCTTATGTAATTTCAGTGTGGGGCAGCGATGTTTACTATTTCCCGCGTATTACTCCCCTGCATAAGCTCATTCTGAAGTATAATCTTTGTAAGGCCGATGTTGTGCTTTCTACAAGCAATATAATGGCCACTGAGACGAAGCTCTATACTTCGAAAGAGCCCGAAATTACCCCCTTTGGAGTGGATGTGGAAAAATTCCGTCCCATTGATGTTGAGCGCAATGGCGATGAACTTGTTATCGGTACGGTGAAGGCTTTGCGCACTGTCTATGGCATCGATATTCTTATCCGTGCATTTGCGAGGGTGAAGAGCGCGTTGCAGGGCAAACGTGTGAAGCTGATAATTGCAGGCGAGGGTGCAGAAAAGAATAATCTCGAGGCTTTGTGCGACGAGCTTGGCGTGCGCGAGAATGTGGAATTTGTGGGACGCATTCCCAATGCTGATGTCCCGCAGTTTATTTCGCGTATGGATGTCTTTGTTGCCCTTTCGCGCAACGAGAGTTTCGGCGTTGCTGCATTGGAGGCGATGGCCTGTGAGGTTCCTGTAGTAGTTTCGGATGCCGATGGATTTTGCGAGGTTGTTCCCGATGGTGTCACGGGCTACGTAGTTCCGCGTGGCGACGATGCTGCCGCTGCCGAAAAGATTATTCATCTGTTGCAGAATCCCCAGCTTGCTGTGGAGATGGGGAAAAAGGCCCGCGAACATGTGGTTGAGAACTACAGCTGGAGCGTCTCTGTGGATAAGATGATGAGTGTATATGATAAAATAATGTCACAAAAAAACAGATAATATGACTTTTCTTTGTCTCATTTTGTACTATGCGATTCTGAAACATCTTCCATCGTCGGCAGGAAGCAATCCTGTGAAGCGACTGATAAGGAAAGTGCGCAGTGCTGTTGCCGTGCGTTGCATGGGAGAATGTGGAAGCAATGTGAATATAGAGAAAAATGCCGATTTTGGCTCGGGCGCAAATATTAGCATTGGAGCAAATTCAGGTATCGGAATAAATTGTAAGGTCAGAGGACCTTTGACCATCGGCGAGAATGTGATGATGGGCCCCGATTGTGTAATTCTTACCTCTACCCATAATTTCGAACGCACGGATATTCCCATGATTGCGCAGGGTGGTGCGGTGAAAAAAGTAACCATCGGTAACGATGTTTGGATAGGTACGCGTGCGATTATTCTTCCGGGAGTGACTATCGGCAATGGAGTGATCATTGGGGCGGGAGCGGTTGTCACGAAGGATGTTCCCGACTATGCGATTGTTGGCGGTGCTCCTGCGCGAGTGATACGTTTGAGAAAGTAATCTACTATTTTATAAAGCATCAGCAGCCGTGAATTCTCACGGCTGCTGATGCTTTTAGTTGATGGTGATATTTTTGCTGATGCTCTTCTCCTCGGGCTTGTTCTTCTTGGGAATCTTTATGCAAAGA
>JAFYPH010000042.1 GCA_017547585.1 Bacteroidaceae bacterium
ACTACATTAAGTACAGCGAAAGCAGCAAATATCTGAGCGTGGAGCTTTCGGCAAAAAGATACGTAAGCTATATGATGCACACAGAGACCTCGAAAGAGGATGCCGACGACTATATGCTGTGGGCATTCGTACCCACCGGCAACGAGAATGAATACTACATTTTCAACGCCGGAACAGGATGCGCACTCTTTGGCGGCTCTTACCTTGAGGCAATGGGTGGTGGCGCAGCACAGCCCTACACACTTGCCCTCGACACAGCCAAGCTGTCGTTCACCATCGGCAACGGCGAGAGCTTCATATACGGCACAGGAACCTACCCCAAGCTGAATGCAAAGGCCAACTACTACTCATTGGAAAAAGCATTCGAGAGCGACAATGCACTGCTCGCTTCGCTCGACGGAGAGCCCATGGGAAGAAAAATCTATGGCAAGGAGTACGCCGACGACAATACAATGTACATTGCCAACGGCGCAAACGCAACATTCATAGACCTGAAAGCCGCAACCGACGCAAGAAAGTGGATAAACAAATGCAACGAGAGTCTCACATTCTCAAACAACATTGTATTCTACACCAACCTCTCGAACGACGAAGCTACAGGCAAGAACGAGGTAAGCAATAGCGGTTACTGCAAACAGCTTGACATTACCCCCGAGGCACCCTACTACATTCCCGAGGCATTCACAGCCGGACAGGTAACCTACACAGACGCAAACAGTGCAAGCGAGAATATACGCCCCATTGTGCTGCCCTTCACCCCCGAGACCAAGCTGACGACAGCAGCGCCCGCCACATTCGCCAAGATTGACGGCACAAGCACACTCACGCTGGCCTACGCAGAGTTTGCGAAGAACACCCCCATGTTTGTGATTGCCAACGGCGAGAGCATCAGCGCCACCGCCGCCAACGTCACAGTGGAGGCAAGCACAAAAGAGGACCTCGCAACCGACTATCTGCTCACCTCATACGTTGGATCAAGCTACAAGATTGGCACCTACGTACAGGGCAGCAGCAAGTACACAAAGAGCACACAGGCAGGAACATTGTCGGCGTTCGAAATGAACATCAAGGCACTGCCCGGAAGCTCGAACACAGCAAGCACCATCGTCCTTGCCTACGACGAATCGACAGGCATCGAGGATGTTGAGGCCGAGAGCGAGAAGAAGGAAATATACGACCTCACGGGACGCAAGATTGAGAAGATTACCGCGCCCGGAATCTACATTATCAACAAAAAGAAGGTGATTGTTAGAAACGTAGAATAACGATTTTAAATAAGCAGGCCCTTACCTTTGTCGAGTATCATAAACAAACGACAAAGTAAGGGTCTGTTTTTAGATACCACAGCCGCCAATATTTTCATCTCACGCTGTAAACATCTGCGACATTTGCCCATTTTATAAAATTCTGATTATCATCAATAAAATTCAGTTCTCATTTATGAAACGTATATTTTTATCCATTCTGTCAGTTGCACTGAGCATCTTGGGGGCACAGGCATCGAAAGCCACACAAACTTCTGAGTTCTCAGACGCAACCTGGTACTACACAATATCCGCACCCAACGGCGGTGATGTTGTCACCACCGAAGAAAATGGAACGATGGTAATGCAGAATTATGTAAAAACCAAACTATACAACCTCGACGCAGAGACCGAAGGAATACGTTTCACAGTCGTAGAGACCAACCAGCCAAACAATACGGCAAATGGCTTTTGCTTCTTTGTGCTCGGAGAGTTCAGAGTGCTCGACGCCGATGGCAACCCCGTAGCATACACAGTAACATCGAATTGCGACCACAATGAGTTCAACGGCAAAGATGGTGACGGACTGCCCGCACTCAGCGACGGAGTGCTGAACAACTATTTCCACTCGAATTATGGCGCCGGAGCACCCGGTGAATACCAATACATTGAGCTTACATTCGAGAAACCCATAAATAAATTCTCTTTGGAGTGGTACGGAAGACCCAACAAGCCCGAACATGAGTTCAGCCCCACACTGTGCGGAATCACTCCGAAAGGCTGCGAGTTTACCAAAGAAATGTTAGTACCCTGGAACTACACAATATCCGAGCCTAACGGCGGTAAAGTTGTCACCACCGAGGAAAATGGAACGATGGTAACGCAGAATTGTGTAAAAACTAAACTATGCACCCTCGACACAGAGACCGAAGGTATACGTTTCACTGTAGTAGAGACCAACCAGCCTAACAATACTGCAAATGGCTTTTGCTACTTTGTACTCGGAGAGTTCAGAGTGCTCGACGCCGATGGCAACCCCGTAGCATACACAGTAACATCTAATTGCGACTACAACGAGCACAACAACAATAGAGACGGTGAGGGACTGCCCGCACTCAGCGACGGAGTGCTGAACAACTATTTCCACTCGAATTATGGTGCCGGAGCACCCGGTGAATACCAATACTTAGAGTTTACATTCGAAAAGCCTATAAAGGCATTCTCATTGGAGTGGTACGGAAGACCCAACAATACCAATTATGAGTTCAGCCCCACATTGTGCGGAATCACTCCGAAAGGATGCAAGTTCACCGAAAACATGATAGATATTGACGACCCGATAGGCGGCGACGACGATGATGATATTATCTACAACACCATTGATGTATTTACCGAGCCTTGCATGTTTGTCTCTCTTGCAGACGGCGGAATTGACGCATACCCCCTAAACACACTCGAAAAAGAACAATATCAAAAGGGCGACACATTATATGTGCCACTCACTTCGGGAAACACGATAAAGTACCACACAAGCGAATACACAGGCATCAGCAACGAAATACCGCAGTTGCCCTATATGACATCGTACAAATTCAACAACAAGTACAATGCCAATCTGAATGTTGACGTCGTTGCCGACTGCTCGAACGAGAAGATAGAGGTGAGTATGAACTCTATAGGCAAGAGCCTGACTGCAAGTTTCCAGCTGAGCGAGGAGCGAGCCGTTGCATATATTGGCAACCAGCTGCAAACAAGCAAAGAGACACGCAACCGATTCGCCAAGGATGTGAAATATACAGTAACCTACCCCGGCTACAATGTAATTCTGAATGTACAAGTACAGGATACGCTCCGGGATGTAAAAGTACCCTTTGGCCGTATATACACAATCGTTTCCAACTGGCTGACAGACAACTGCGACGTTCCCCGCATAGACATTGACATGATACACTCTGCATCGAGCATCAACAAAGAGAGGTATCTTGATGCAAAAATAAGTATTTCGGGATTTGGAATGTACGACGACTTTGCCGACTCTGTGCAGATTAAAGGTCGCGGAAACTCAACATGGAGCTACTCAAAAAAACCTTACAGACTTAAATTTGGCTCGAAAGTGAAACCTTTCGGCCTTACAAAAGGCAAAAGTTGGGTGCTGCTTGCAAATGCACAGAGAGGAGCGCTCATGGCAAATGCCATAGCCATGAAGGTGGGACAGCTTATAGAAGTGCCCTACACCAACCACATTATTCCCGTAGAGCTTTATATCAATGGAGAATACATGGGAAGCTATATGTTCACCGAGCACATTGGACTCAGCAACAACAGTGTCGACCAGGAGGAAGACCTTGGATACATACTCGAGCTTGACTCTTACTTCGACGAGGATTATAAGTTCAGGTCGGACAAGTACAATCTCCCGGTAAACATTAAAGACCCCGACCTTGGCGACTTCAGTGAAGATGTAAGGGAAGCAAAATTCAATGCTATTCAAGCAGATTTTGCAAAATTCGAAGATGCTCTCTACTACAATAACGGCGAGCTGGGAAAATACCTTGACCTTGACGTTGCCGCACGCTTTATTATGGTAAACGAATTGGTGCTGAACAAAGAGCTTTGCCACCCAAAAAGTACATATTTGTGGAAAGGCGACATCTACTCACCCGAATCGAAAATCACATTCGGACCATTGTGGGATTTCGACTGGGCATTCGGTTACGAGAACACAGGAACCTACTTCGACATCGACTACAGACTAAAACTTCTTTCGATGGGTGGTGACGGAAAAAACTTCTTCCAAGCATTGATGAGCAACGAAGAATTCCTTACACACTACTACAAAGTGTGGAAAGAGTTTATCGAGGCGAAACACATTAAAGAGGTTAACGAGTATATAAGCGACTATTACTCATTTGTAGAGCCCTCGTTCGAAAATAACCATAACTTATGGGGCGATGGAAACGAATATAGAGCAAAGATCATACAGATGCAGAATTGGATGAAGAATCGCCACAACTACATTGCTTCGCTCCTCACAGAATATGACATTACAGACTTAATCCACACACTGCTTGGCGACATCGACTGTAACGACCTGCTCACAATACGCGACGTGGCATTGCTCAACGATTACCTTAATGGTAGTACAGAGAATGAAGGGTTCAATATGAAAAAGGCCGATAGCGACAAGAATGGAGAGATTGACGAAGAAGACCTCGACACTACTGTGAAACTGCTTGCAAACGGCGAGTCTGTTCCTTCATTGTATCACTACAACACCCCTGTTTCAAAAGCAGCGCTTATGGCAACCGATGGAAACAGCACAGAAAATATCACCGCCGTTCCCGTTTTTCTGCAGAATGACACACAGGAAGAGATAAAGGCTATTCAAGCTGATATTACAATACCGGCAGGTGTATCCATTGAAAATATTACTGCACAAAATAGCAGTCAGGGAGACACTGTAGTATATGCACAAATTACAAACGAGCAGTACCGCATTGTAGCATACAACAAAAACGGAAGCTCATTTGTATGTGACAATCCCATTTTCAATATAGAACTAAACAACAGCCTGCACAGCGGGGAAGAATCTTTTGTGGCACAAATGAAAGATATTCTTGTCGTTGATGGTATTAATCTGGAAAAACGAATAAAGGAGACACAATTTGAGATAAATATCACAACCAACATTGTATCTGTTGCCGACACAGATGTTACCATCAACGTTTATGGAAACAGCATCATTGTGACAGGCGCAGACAACAGCAGTGTATCTATCTACACTACCAGCGGAACACTCGTGAAGGGAATCGACAATTACACGGGCGAGGCTATTGTTCTCGACAACGGATTATACATTGTACGCACAAAAAACAAGACAATAAAAGTGAAATTATAAAAAACCAATAATATGAAGAAGATAAAGATGATAATTGCCTGCCTGCTTGCAAGCACATTCATTCAGGCACAGACAGACTACACACACGGGCTCTCTGTATGGTTCGACCAGCCGACGAGCCTCAAGGGACGCGCAGTGTGGTACGGCGGCCGCCCCGACCTTTGGAAGGGAAAAGGAAAGCCCGAAACTGCCGGAGAGGTAAATTACAACTACGACCAGGAGTGGGAGTCAAAGTCGCTGCCCATTGGTAACGGAAACATCGGTGCCAACATTCTGGGCTCGGTCGAGGCCGAGCGAATAACATTCAACGAAAAGACTCTGTGGCGCGGAGGCCCCAACACCGCCAAAGGAGCAAAATATTATTGGGACGTAAATAAAAATTCGGCCCATCTGCTCAAGGATATTCGTCAGGCATTCAAGGATGGCGACGACGCGAAGGCCGCGAAGCTCACACGCGAGAATTTCAACAGTGTAGCCTCGTACGATTCTCATGGCGAGAAGCCCTTCCGCTTCGGAAACTTCACCACTATGGGAGAATTTTACATAGAGACGGGACACAGCTTCGTGGGAATGGGCGACTACAAACGCGCACTCTCGCTCGACTCGGCGCTTGCGGTTGTGCAGTATGTAAAGGACGACATTAACTTCACACGCAAATACTTTGTATCGTACCCCGCCAATATGATGGTCATTCGCTACAGCGCCGACAAGCCCGCACAGCAGAATCTCATATTCAGCTACGCGCCCAACCCCGTATCGGAGGGCAAGATTGAGGCTGCGGGAAACAGCGGACTCACCTACAGAGCCACACTCGACAACAACGGAATGAAATACACTCTGCGCATCGAGAGCGAGTGCAAAGGCGGAACAACAACTGTAAAAGATGGCAAAATATATATTGACGGAGCCGACGAGGTTACATTCTACGTGACAGCCGACACCGACTACAAGATAAACTTCGACCCGGACTTCAACGACCCGCTCGCCTACGTGGGCGTAAACCCCGACGAGACTACAGCCGCGTGGATGAAGGCAGCCAAAGAGAAGGGATACGAGAAACTCTTCGAGGAGCACTATAATGACTACGCGTCGCTCTTCGGCCGTGTGCAGCTGGAGCTGAACCCCAACGCTCCCATGACTCTCGAATACCCGGGAGTGAACGACCTTCCCACCCCCAAGCGTCTCGCACGCTACCGTCAGGGAAAAGCCGACTACGGCCTCGAGAGACTCTATTTCCAGTTTGGACGCTACCTGCTCATCGCAAGCTCGCGCCCGGGTAACATGCCCGCCAACCTTCAGGGAATGTGGCACAATAATGTCGATGGCCCGTGGCACGTAGACTACCACAATAACATCAACCTGCAGATGAACTATTGGCCCGCCTGCGCCACCAACCTCACAGAGTGCATGCTGCCCCTCGTAGACTTTATAAAGACACTCTTGAAGCCCGGAGCAGTAACCGCAAAAGCCTACTACGGCGCACGCGGCTGGACAGCGGGAATCTCGGGCAATATCTTCGGCTACACGTCACCCTTCAGCAGCTACGACATGTCGTGGAACTTCAACCCCATGGCAGGCCCCTGGCTGGCGACACACGTGTGGGAATATTACGACTACACACGCGACAAAAAGTTCCTGAAAGAGACAGGCTACGACATTATAAAGAGCAGTGCAATATTTGCAGTCGATTATCTGTGGAAACGCGACGATGGCAGCTACACAGCCGCACCATCGACCTCGCCCGAGCATGGCCCCATCGACCAGGGAGCAACATATGTGCATGCAGTGATACGCGAAATATTGCTCGACGCCATCGAAGCCAGCAAAGTGCTGGGCGTGGATGCAAAATTGCGCCGCGAGTGGAACAGCGTGCTTGCCAACCTCGTACCCTATAAAATAGGACGCTACGGACAGCTTCTCGAGTGGAGCAAAGACATCGACGACCCCAAAGACCAGCACCGCCACGTGAACCACCTTTTCGGCCTGCACCCGGGACACACTGTGTCGCCCGTAACCACCCCCGAGCTTGCCGAAGCATCGAAAGTGGTGCTTGTGCATCGTGGCGACGGCGCCACAGGCTGGAGCATGGGCTGGAAACTGAACCAATGGGCACGTCTGCACGATGGTAACCACGCCTATACACTCTTCGGCAACCTTTTGAAGAACGGAACACTCGACAACCTTTGGGACACACACGCACCCTTCCAGATTGACGGTAACTTCGGAGGAACAGCGGGAATCACAGAAATGCTCATGCAGAGCCACATGGGATTCATCCATCTGCTGCCCGCACTGCCCGACGCATGGAGCGAAGGCTGTGTGGCAGGAATCTGTGCCAAGGGAGGCTTCGACGTAGAGATTATATGGAGCGAGGGAACATTGAAAGAGGTCGTGATTACCTCTAAAAGCGGCTCTCGTTGCAATTTAAGATACGGAACGAGCACACTATCGTTTAACACAAAAAAAGGCGACAGCTACCGAATTACAGCCAAAGACGGAAAGCTGATGAAAATATAAAAAGATTCAGGGGTTGCACCGCAAAAGTGCAACCCCTGAATAATTATAATGAGTGATTAATCTACAAACTTCACCTTCTCCCAATTTCTGGGCTTTGCATCGGGAGCCTCGTCAGCGTATCCGAAACCTACACAAAGGGCAAGTTCGTAACCCTCGCTGAATCCCAACTTTTCGAGGATGGGAGCGCAGGCGGGATTGTCGTTGATGAACCTAACAGGGCTTCCCAAACAGATGGAGCCGACACCCAGCGACGTTGCCGAGAGCATCATATTCTCGGCCAAAAGTCCGCAATCGTAGGCCGAAAAATCGTAAGAGAGGTCGCGAGCGATGAATGTCATCACAGGAGCACCGCGGAAACAACCTGTGAGTCTTTTAGGATCTTCCTCGGGGTAGGCAGCAGCCATAATGCTCTTAATCTCCTCCATCAAGGCAGGAGAATCGACCACACGCACCTCCCACGACTGCTTATTCTGTCCGTTGGGAGCATTTATTCCGCACTCGAGGATTTTCTTCATAGTCTCTCTGTCCACCGCTCCGGGCTTGTACTTGCGTATGCTGCGACGCGCCATAATTGTCTCAATAACGCTGTTCTTATCACTATTCTCTACATTGGCATTGCCATCGCAGCACGATGTTGCCATTGACGCAAAAAGCAGACTTGCCATAAATATCTTTATAAATTTCATAGAAAATAAATTTAAATAATCACGAGTGCGAAGATAAAGAAAATTTTCTTTATAACTGCTATTCTTTAAAAAACGATGAAACTGTATTTACGTTATCATCATACAGATAGGTAACACTGTAGTGCGAGACGTAACGGAAATTTTCGTATATAGAGAGCTGTGCGGCTGCAAACTTCCCATCTTGCGACAAACATGCATCCAAACGCACATTTCCATCGTTTCTCTTTTTTAGATTATCACAAAAACTTTTAAAGCCACCCTCGGCCCATTTCTCGGCCTGCACAAGTTGCGAAGGCTCTATGTAACAGAAATAGTGTTTGATAGCACTGCCTGTCGGCAAATAGATTACCTTCTTTATTTTATTTAGCAACAGATAAACAGAGAATACCAGTAAAATACCGCCACACGAAAGAAGCAGCATTGTAACAATGTCCGAATCGAATTTCACCAAAGAGGACACTGCAACCATGCACACTGCAATACAGAGCAAAAGAAGCGACAAAAGCAAGCTCTTGACATCCATAACCTTTTTAACATACTCATTCTCAATAACCATTGAGGAAAATTGATATTTATTTGTAGACATAATTGTTTTTTATTTTAAAGTATAAGACATAAATATAGACTGCTCTATAAACATAAAGCAGCAAAAAAGGATAAATAAAAAACAGTAAGCCTAAATAATCAGCCTCCGCAAAGCAAACACATAATATCTGCTTGCAGGGGTACAATAGAATGGAGAAGAAAGAGTATAGAGCTTATAAAAAGAATCGGCCGAAAAACAAGAATTGCGGCACAATGCACCACCCTGCAACAATTTGGAAAATATCATCTGACGCAACAGATTATTATTAGAATTGTTGCGCTCTATAGATTGCACAGGAATGGTTATTCCATTAGAAATATTTCCCGCATAAACATCGGGAATAGAGTATGCAGATAATATACACTCATTTTCCATAGAGACAAAAAGTCCATTCTCTTTGTCGCTTTTGGAAAATACGTCAACAAAAACACAACAAAGAAAAACAGGAAAAAGAAACGATACTATCCTTAAAATCTTCTTCATAAAAAATCATATATAATACCGCATGAGACTCATGCGGTATTATATATGAAGCTAAATTTATTTTACATACATTTTCTTGCCGTTCACAATGTATATTCCCGCCGAGGTTATTCTCTTTACCTTGCGGCCGCGGGCATCGTAAATGACTGCATCAATCTCGTCGGATAATATACCGCCAATACCTGTAGATACAGTGTAACCTGCGTTTACGGTAGCAACAAGGGCAGTAAGCTCATCGATGAGTGAAGGGCACAAGTTGTAGTATTTATTGTCTACAACCACCTGAGACTGTGCAACCTTGGCCATCATAGCCTCTACATCAGCTGCAAGAGTCTCGCTCACAACCTCGATACCATCTTTGAAGGTGATTGAAGATGTGTTTGTAGTGTCCACAATAAGATTATAAACTTCTGTAGCCGATGCTATAAGCTCTTTAAGAGCCTTTTCATCAGCTTTCTCCTTTTTAAGGTTCACACACACTAATCTCCACAAAGATTTTATATCATCGTGCTTCCAACCTACCACAACATGCTCATAACTACAATGGAATGCCGATGATACATCCCCACTCTTATGCAGATAATATTCAGCAAAGCCACGCTCACCGATAGTTATTTTCACAGCCTCGGCCTGTTTGGAAGTTGTTGCAGACACACGACTATCCAACTGTAATACATTTATATACTTACCGTTCGTGGTAATGTTGTACTCATTTTCCTTTCCCGTGGAAACAAATGTAAAACTGCGCGCTTTAGGTGTGGATGTTCCGGATTTACAAACAAAATTGCCACCCTCGTAATAGATTGAATATTGAGGGAAATAGATATTATAGAGCTGGTAGCTGTTACCATCCTGTATCTTCACACGGTTGTTTTCATCATCGGCAATGATTTTTGAAACCTCAGCATCTATTATTGTTGCCCACTGGCCGTATGTACGCACACTCTGGTCTTTATTCTCGATGGCAGCTTTTGCGCTGTCGGTGAGAGCTATAAGTGTCGAAAGGGCACTTTCATAGTAGTAGCCAACATTTTTATTTCCACTGTCTTTAAAATCCAAAATACCTTGAGCAGACACAAGCGCCTCGTTGAGAGCCTCAAGCTGTTCCTCTTCGGTTCCCTGATTCTTTGTTTTTACAGAAACCTCGGTGCCGTTGGCCGACACTGCCACTACATACACTTCATTGGCTATAGTCTCATCCGGGATTTCTATCTTGCGGAAATTGGAGAATGTAAGCAGCTTATTGTCGCTGTTGTACACTTTGAATCCTACAGCACCACTACCTTTTGAAATAATAATACTCTTTCCTGACTTACTGTAAACATACCCCTCGGCAACAACGCCCATAGAATCGGGAACAAAAGCAGTATATTGTCCGACATCGCCATATTTTCCGGGAGTATATTCAAGTTTAAGACCCTCGCCACCATCGGTACGGACAGGGTTTATTCTATCTTCTATAAACTGGATAGCTCCTGCACGCTTGGGATATTTTGCCAGTTTTTTCTTTGTATCGCTAATCATTCGCGCAGTAGAATTTATAGTATAAGAACCATAATCTCCAATGGTTACGTTAATCATAGGAACAAAGAATCCATGAGCCTCGAAAAAGTCAGTAAGGTCCTCGCCGGCAGCCTCGGCACATTTTTCGGCAAATTTAAGAAGGTCGTTTCGGCCATAGTTAGTACCCTCACCCGATGATTTTTCTATCGGGTCCTCACGCAGAAGTTTGAAAAGTCTAGGATAAAATTCTGTATTGTTTCCTGCAGCATGATAGTAAAGATAGAGCTGAAAGTACATACGCATCATAATACCAATATTACGGAGTGTCCAAGGAACTTCATTCTCGAAATCCTTTACAATATCGGCATTAGGCGTTCCCCATGTGACGAACTTTCCAAGCTTGTGGGTTACTACGTTAGAGAAGAGGTTGTTACTAACCTCGCCGCAACGAATCATGTTTATGGCAGCCTGATGAATGTGTCCATTCTCGTGCGCAGGTCCCCATGCATTGTCACTGTTTTTCATGACATTTCTAAAGGGGAGGATATTTGTGAGAATTGTGCGGACATGGAAAGTCTCATAAGCACCGGCTGCTTGATAACCATCTGTTAGTGAAACTGCACACAACCTATTATTGAAACGCGAAGGATAATAATCTTCGAGTCCCATAATCTCGTGCTGCCATTTTACCATATTATCCCACCATCCTATTGCGTCGCTGATGCTGTCGGGGCAACAATTATCCTTTATCATATATTCGAGTTCCATGAAAAAGGCCTCACGCTCGCCCTTTACATACATATATCTATGCTTAGCAAAGTTACGGGTAATATCCACCCAATCATCATCATTGTGACGGCTCTTGTCCCAATAACCGTTTACATAACCTCCCTCAATATGGATGGGTATTGAGTCAAAGTCGGCAAGAACGTGCTCTCTTCTTGTATCGGCCACATAATTTATAAAAAAAGTCTGGTCGTTACGCACAATAGGGAGTATATTCAATCCCTTTTTCAATTCTGTCCTTATACCCCATGGACTATTGCCAGAAACAGCATCTATTTCAAGCGTAGCACCATCTTTAGGCTCTTTACCTACAAAAATATAGAGAACATCACCCTCGTTGGCACAGATACCTGTGGGATTATTAAGCCACGAATAGGGGCTTATCATAAGAATGCTTGTCCAGTGGTCAGGGTTACTGTAAGGTTCGTATGTATGTACGCGGAACTCCTTTTCTCGAGCCTTCCACGAACCATTCTTCACCTTAAGGGCAATATTTGTGATTTCATTGCCGCAACCTTCGAGTGCCGCTTTAAGTTCATCGTCACTCATGGAAACATACTCACTCTTGAGATCCGAACAAGACTCATCCTTGAAATATTTCGACAATATAGCCGAAACACTATCTATATTTTCCCTTACATTATCAAACTCATTATATTTTGCACGTGCAGCAGCAATCTCTTCGTCAGAAATTTCCACCTTTTCATAAGTCCACTCCGAACCCTCGAATCTGTTTACAGCCGAGTGCCAAAGTACAATATTATAATCACCTGCACAATGTATGCCTGTTGTACCACCTGATTTATTTACAAAATTGTAACACTCCGTATCAAAGCCACTGTTACGCGATACATGAAAGATTGCCGGAGAGTTTCCTGTAGCAAATTTTTTGCTTATCTCTGTTTCATTCTGCACATATTTTCCAGTGAAAATATTTTGTATATTCCAGCCTTCACCACTCTTTACAAACATCCACAGCTGGCTGTAATCACCATCTTTTTTTGCCTTACAATGCAACGTATTGGCACCATAATCTTCGGATAAAATGGCATTTTCCCTAAATGTATTTACCAAACGATAAACAACTCCATCTTCAGGGAAAATTTGAGCTTGCAACGGCATACCCGTTGCAAGCATCAAAAACAGTAAATTTAATAACTTTCTCATTTTCATTTCACATAAACCTTTTTACCATTCACTATATAAATGCCCGGCGAAGTTATATTTTTCACCTTACGTCCGCGTGCATCATAAATGACAGCATCGGCCTCGTCGAATAATATACCGCCAATACCTGTAGAGACTGTGTAGCCTGCATTTACAGTGGCAATAATGGCTGTAAGTTCATCGATGAGTGCGAGAGTCTTTTCGTAGTATTTATTGGTTACTACATCCTGGGCCTGTGCAACCTTGGTCATCATAGCCTCAACGTCGGCAGCGAGAGTCTCGCTTGTAACCTCGATACCCTCTTTGAAACTTATTGAAGCTGTGTTTGTAGTGTCAACAATAAGGTCATGGATAGATGTTGCCTCGGTGACAAGAGCCTTGAGAGAATTTAGGTCGGCCTTCTCTTTCTTAAGGTCGGTACAAACGAGAGTCCACAATGAGGGGTCGTCAGTGTGGTTCCAGCCTACAACTTTGTAGCTCTGGTCGCAATGGATTCCCTTGCCTGTGTCGCCGGTCTTGTACATATAATATTTAGCCACTCCATGCTCGCCCACGATGAATGTCAACGCATCGGCCTTCTTCGAAGAGGTTGCTTTTGCCTGCTGGCTGCGACCGATAGAGTTTATATATGTACCGTTGCACGAAATGTAATATTCATTGTCGTTACCTGTTGAGGTGAATGTGAAGCGACGCGATTTTGGAGTAGTTGTTCCCGACTTACATGTGAGGACTCCATTTTCACAGTACATTGAATATTTAGGGTACTGCACATTGTACAACTGATAGGTGTTGCCCGAATGCAACTGCACGCGGTTGTTCTCGTCAGAGGTCAACGCTACAATCTTTTTATCGAGAAGGATAGCCCACTCGCCGTATGAGCGCAGACTCTGATCCTTGTTCTCGACAACAGCCTTCACGCTGTCAACAAAAGGTGTAAACTCGTCAATCACGCTCGCATAGAAGTAACCAACATTCTTGTAGCCTGTATCTTTGAGAGAGAGAATAGCCTCGGCCGAAACGATTGCCTGATTCAATGCCTCAAGCTGATCCTCTTCGCTACCGTTTCTCTTGTCGTTTACAGTGCTCTCGGTACCGTCGGCCGAAACTGCTACGATGATAAGGTCTTTTGCAACCATTTCGTTGGTAAGCTCAATCTCGTAGAAGTTGGTGAAGGTGAGCAGAGTGCTGTCGGCGTCGTAGATTTTGAAACCTACCGCGCCTGTACCGCCCGAGAATGTAAATTTGTTACCCGACTTTGTATAGATGTATCCGCTTGCCTGAGTATCGATAGAGTCGGCCATATAAGCTGTATACTGACCAACATTTCCGAATTTTCCATGCTCGTATTCAAGCTTGTAGCCCTCGCCACCATCGGTACGGGGTGAATAATCGACGCGGTCCTCGATAAACTCAATAGCAGCAGCCTTCTTGGGATATTTATCCATTACAGCCTTTGTATTGTCAATCATGCTCTGTGTAGAGGTCACCAGATAGTCGCCATAATCGCTCGCCTCGACCTTGTTCATTACATGGAAGAAGCCCCACGCCTCGAAGAACTTTGTAAGGTCCTCACCGGCAGCCTCGGCACACTTCTCGGCAAAGTACAGAAGGTCGTAGCGACCGAAGTTAGTAGCACCACCCGAAGTCTTTTTCATGGGGTTCGCACGCAACAGCTTGAACAATTTAGGATAGAATTGTGTGTCGTGTCCGCAAACATGGTAGTAGAGGTAGAGCTGGAAATACATACGCATTTTGAGGCCGATACCCTGCAAAGTCCAGGGAACAGCATCCATATAGTAGTCGGACATCACCTCAATGCCGTCGCCCCAAGTTACAAACTTACCCAGATTGAACACACTGATGTTCGAGAAAAGGTTGTTCGATGCCTCGGCACACGCAATCATGTTTATGAGATTCTGATGAACGTGACCAACCTCGTGTGAGGGGCCCCAGCAGTGTCCGCTCTCTTCCCAAATATCCTCGATGGGAAGAACGTCGTGCAAGCAGTCCTCGACGTAGCTTGTAACGTGGTTGGTAGCAGACATCAGTCCGTCGCCGTCAAAAGAGACTGCACAAAGACGGTTATTGTAGCGCGAAGGACGATACTCTTCGAGTCCCATAATTTCCTGCTGCCACATTACCATATTGTCCCACCAGCCGATAGCATCGGTGATGGTGTTGGGGCAAACATCGCTCGAAATCATCACCTTACGATTCATGAAGTACATCATACGGTCGCCTCTGACGAACATATATTTATGCTTCGCATGGTTGCGTGTGAGGTCCACCCAGTCGTCGTCATTGTGACGCTGCTTGTCCCAATAACCGTTTACGTAACCACCCTCAATGTGGATGGGAATTGAGTCGAAGTCGGCAAGAACTTTATCTTTTCTTGTGTCGGCTGTGTAGATGATGAAGTATGTGAGGTCTTTACCGATTACAGGAATCACGTTCATTCCCTTTTTAAGCTCGGTGCGTTTGCCTTTTGAACTATTGTTTACGATAGCATCAATTTCGAGTGTAGAACCTTCTTTAGGATCGGCACCCACAAACACATAAAGAACGTCGCCGCCTGTGGCACAGATACCTGTGGGGTTGTTCAGCCACGAGTAGTACTTTGTTTTTACAATCTCTCCCCAATGGTCGGGATTACTATAAGGGCCATAGGTGCACACACGGAACTCCTTCTCGCGATCGGCCCATGCGTCGTTCTTAATCTTCTGGGCAATAGCAATAAGCTCGGAGCCGCAGCCTGCCAACGAAGCAGTAAGCTCATCGTCGCTCATAGCTGCGTACTCGCTCTTGAGTATTGTACAAGCAACATCCTCGAAGTGTGAAGAGTAAATTTCGCTTATAGCCTCTTGATTGTTGTAGAGATTAGAAAGTTCCTCTACTCTGATGCGTGCAGCAGTAATCTGCTCGTCCGAAACATCCACTCTTGCGTAAGTCCACTCCGAGCCGCCCAATTCATCTGTCGCAGAATACCAGGGAACTACGTCGTTGTCAGTCTCGCAGTGGATACCCCAACGGCCACCCTTTTCGTTCACCAAATTGTAGCACTCTTTTGTGAAAGACTTGTTCTCAACAACATAGAATACGGCAGGAGTAGTGTCTGTGCGGTAGAGGCGGCTGTTGCTGCTCTCTATCTGCACGTAGCGCTCGGTAAGCACATTCTGAATGTTCCAGCCTTCGCCACTCTTTGTGAATCTCCACACGTCGTTACACAGTGAACTCTCTGCACCACCATTAAGCTCGTTGTTTAGATAGTTCTCGATGAGCACAGCATTGTCTCTTACCATATTTATGATACGGTAAGTGGCACCATCCTCGGGGAAAGTCTGTGCCTGCAACGTGAATACCGTTGCAAGCATCAGAGCTAAAGAATAAAAAAATCTTTTCATTTTATCGTTTACTTTTCAATGTATATTTTCTTGCCGTTCACAATATAGAAGCCCGACGAAGTTATTCTCTTCACCTTGCGTCCACGAACGTCGTATATTACTGCATCGGCCTCGTCGAATGTCACTCCGTTGATACCTGTAGCTACTGTGTAGCCTGCATTTACGGTGGCGATAATAGCTGTGAGCTCGTCGATGAGTACAGGGCATTTATCGTAATATTTATTGTCGACAACACTCTGCGACTGCGCAACCTGGGCCATCATAGCCTCGACGTCGGCAGCGAGAGTCTCGCTTGTAACCTCGATACCCTCGTTGAAGGTAATTGCATCGGTGTTTGTGGTGTCGACAATAAGGTCGTGGATAGATGTTGCCTCGGTGATGAGAGCCTTGAGAGAATTGAGGTCGGCCTTCTCTTTCTTCTGATCCACGCACACAAGAGTCCACAAAGAGGGATCGTCTGTGTGGTTCCATCCTACAACATTGTAGTATTGGTCGCAGTGCAATCCAAGGTCGGTGTCGCCTGTTACGTGGACGAAAAATTTACCCATTCCATGCTCGCCAACGGTGAACTTTATTGCATCGGCCTTCTTGCCGGTAGTAGCCTGTCTGCTTCGGGCAACGTAGTTTATATAGGAACCATTGATATCGATAATATACTCATTCTCCTTTCCTGTCGAAGTGAATGTGAAACGACGCGATTTTGGAGTAGTCGTTCCTGATTTACATGTTACCTTGCCATTCTCGGCGTACATTGTGTATTTAGAATAGTTCACATTGTACAGCTGATAGGTGTTGCCCGAATGCAACTGCACACGGCTATTCTTGTCGGAAACAATGGTTGCAACCTTTTTGTCGAGGAGCATTGCCCACTCGCCATATTTGTGCACACTCTGGTCGTTGTTCTCGATGACAGCCTTCACGCTATCGACCATAGGCACAAATTCGTCAATCACACTCGCGTAGAAATAACCTACATTTTTGTAGCCTTTATCTTTGCAAGCAATGAGAGTCTCGGCTGCTGCGAGAGCCTCGTTAAGAGCCTCTAACTGCTGCTCCTCGGTACCGTTCTTCTTGTCGTTCACGGTAACCTCGGTGCCGTTGGCCGAAACAGCCACGATGATAAGCTCTTTTGCAGCCATTTCGTTAGAAAGCTCTATAGAATGGAAGTTTGTAAAGGTGAGCAGAGTGCTGTCGGCGTCGTATATTTTGAAACCTACCGCGCCTGTACCGCCCGAGAATGTAAACTTATTGCCCGACTTTGCAAAGATGTAGCCACCGGCAACAGTCTCTATAGAGTCGGCCATATAGGCTGTATATTGTCCGAGCTCGGCATATTTTCCGGCAACATAATCGAGCTTGTAGCCCTCACCGCCGTCGGTACGCAACGAAGGCGCCGCACGGTCCTCGATAAACTCTACAGCAGCAGCTTTGGGGAATTTTGCCATAGCTTTCTTTGTGTCGTTTATCATTCTTTCGGTAGAAGACAATTTATAGTCGCCATAATCGCCAATGCTTATGTTGGACATAGGAACAAAGAATCCCCACGCCTCGAAGAAGTTTGTAAGATCCTCGCCGGCAGCCTCGCAACATTTGAGTGCAAAGTGGAGAAGGTCGTTGCGACCGTAGTTTATGGTACTTCCGGCCTTCTTGCTCATCGGGTCTTCGCGCAACAGCTTGAAGAGTGTCGGGTAGAAGTTGGGATTGTTGCCTGCAACATGGTAGTAGAGGTACAACTGCCAATACATACGCATCTTGGCACCAATATCCTGTGTAGTCCAAGGAACTTTGTCCATATAGTATTTTGCCATATTCTTAACAACCTCGTCGCCCGAAGTTACGAATTTTCCCAGCTTATAGATGCTGAGGTTAGAGAAGAGGTTGTTACTAGCCTCGCTACAGCCAATCATATTGATTGCACCCTGATGCACATGACCAACCTCGTGAGAGGGGCCCCAGCAGAAGCCTGACTTCTCCATAATTTTCTTATAGGGGAGAATCTCGAACAGACAGGTCTCTACGTAATTTGTAACGTGGTAGGTTGCAGACATCAGTCCGTCACCGGCATAAGAAATTCCGCAAAGAAGGTTGTTGAAACGCGAAGGACGAACATCCTCGAAGCCCATAATCTCTTGCTGCCACTTTACCATATTGTCCCACCAACCGATGGCGTCGCTGATGGTGTTGGGGCAAATATTGCTCGAAGTAATAAGCTCGCGATTCATAAAGTACATCATATAATCACCCTTCACGAAGATGTATTTATGCTTCGCGTGGTTGCGTGTGATGTCCACCCAATCCTCGTCTGTGTGGCGATTCTTGTCCCAATAGCAGTTTACGTAACCACCCTCAATGTGGATGGGAATAGAGTCAAAATCGGCAAGAACGTGTGTCTTTTTTGTATCGGCTGTGTAGATAATGAAATATGTGAGGTCTTTTTTAGTTACGGGAATCACATTCATTCCTTTCTTGAGAGTGGTACGTGTACCCTTGGAATCGTTGTTGCTAACAGCATCAATCTCGAGTGTAGCACCCTCTTTGGGGTCGGCACCCACAAACACATAAAGAACATCGCCAGCCGACGCACAGATACCCGTGGGGTTGCTCAGCCACGAGTAGGCAAAGGTCAGCAATTTCTCGCACCAATAGTCGGGGTCGCTGTAGGGGCCATAAGAACTTACACGATACTCTTTCTCGCGCTCGGCCCAAGTGTTATTCTTTATCTTGAGGGCAATGGAAATAAGCTCGTCACCGCAGCTATCCATAGACGCAGCAAGCTCTTCGTCGCTCATTGCCTGATACTCGCTCTTGAGTATTGTACAAGCAGCATCCTCGAAGTGTGAAGAGTAAATTTCATTCACAAGCTGCTGATTGTTGTACACAAATGTCAGGTCCTCAACCTTTTTGCGCGCAGCGGCAATAACCTCGTCCGAGACATCCACTCTTTCATAAGTCCACTCTGTACCCTCGTATTTGGTTGTTCCGGGGAACCAGGGTACAATTCTATAGCCCGATGCACAATGAATTGCATAGTAGTTGTTGCTACCATTAAGAATATTGTAGCACTCCTCGCTGAATTTTGTGTTTCTCGTTACTTTGTATGTAGCGGGGGTTACATCTGTATGGAAAACTACATCAAAGCCAATCTCATTCTGGATGTAGCGCTCGGTAAGCACATTCTGCATTATCCAATCCTCGCCACTCTTTATGAACTTCCAAAGGTCGTTACACATTGACGACTCGCCACCACCAATAAGTTTATTGGTCAAATAATCCTCGACAAGCACAGCATTCTCCCTTACCGTATTTATTAATCGATAGGTTGCACCATCTTGTGGAAACTCCTGCGCCTGCACAATCGTCACCGATACAAGCAACAAGAAAATAGAATTCAGTATTTTTTTCATTTTACCTATTATTTAATATAAACTTTTTTACCGTTTATAATGTAGATGCCGGGAGAGGTTACTCTCTTCACCTTGTGGCCGCGAGCATCGTAGATTACAGCTGTCTCCTCGTCCCAGATTACTGCGCCGATACCTGTAGAGACTGTGTAGCCTGCCTTCACTTTAGAGATTATCGCAGTAAGCTCGTCGATGAGTGCAGGGCACTGCTCGTAGTATTTCTTCGAAATTACACTCTGCGACTGTGCAACCTTGGCCATCATAGCCTCGACGTCGGCAGCAAGAGTCTCGCTTGTAACCTCGATACCCTCGTTGAAGGTAATTTCGACTACGTTTGTAGTATCCACAATAAGGTTGTACACAGATGTTGCCTCGTCAATAAGCTCGTTGAGTGCATCGGTGTCGGCCTTCTCTTTCTTCTGGTCAACAGCAACAATTATCCAGTGCGAAGCATCGGCCGAAGAGCTCCAGCCTACTACATTTTTCGCTGCGTCGCAGTGCAGTGCCAGATTCTTGTCGCCGCTCTTGTATATTGCATATTTTGCATCGGCAACATTCTCTACGGTGAGTTTCACAGCTGTGTTTTTCGATGTTGACTTCATGGCTGTCAATGTACTTGTGGCCATGCTGCTAATATAGTAACCGTTGCTGCTAATATAATATTCGTTGGCCTTGTTGGTCGATACGAATGTGAAACTGCGCATCTTGGGAGAGTTTGTTCCGGACTTGCACACAAGCGAGCCTGAATTGTAGTACATTGTGTATCCGGGGTATTTTATATTCTCAAGCTGGTAGGAATTACCCGAATGTATCTTCACTTTAACATCGTTGCGCGACAAGAGAGAATTTATCTCTTCGTCGATGAGTGTGGCCCAAGCACCGTATGTGTGCACACTCTGGTCTTTATTCTCGACAGAGGCACGTGCGCTGTCGGTCAACAAGATTAACTGCTGAAGGGCACTCTCGTAGTAGTAACCTACATATTTGTTACCCGAATCTTTGTATTTGAGAATATCCTGTGCCGATACAAGAGCCTCGTTCAGAGCCTCAAGCTGCTCCTCTTCGGTACCCTCGTTCTTCGATCTTACGACAACCTCGGTGCCGTTGGCCGAAACTGCAGTAATATATACTCCGTTTGCAGCCATTGCGTCGGTGAGAGAAATAGTAAGAGTGTTACAGAAGGTGAGCAGAGTGCTGTCGGCGCTGTACACTTTGAAGCCCACGGCTCCTGTTCCTTTTGAAACAACAACACTCTTTCCTGCCTTTGTGTAGACGTATCCCTGAGGAACAACATTCATTGAGTCGGGAACGAAGGCTGTAAAGTGTCCAAGGTCGCCTGCCTCGCCCACTGCAACGCCGTTGTTGAGTTTGTTGCCCTCTACTCCATCGGTACGGGGAACGGGCAATACTCTATCCTCGATAAACTGTATCGCTCCGCCACGTTTGGGGTATTTTGCAAGCTCCTCTTTAGCATCGGCTATCATAGATTTCGAAGAGGTGAGCACATATGTTCCATAGTCGTCAAACTGTGCGCTTGTCATGGGAACAAAAAATCCCCACGCCTCGAAAAAGTCTGTAAGGTCCTCGCCGGCTGCCTCGCTACACTTCTTTGCAAAATGCAGAAGATCCTTGCGGCCGTAGTTCACCGAGCCGCCTGCTGTCTTTTTCAGCGGGTCTTCGCGCAACAGTTTGAAGAGTGTCGGGTAGAAGTTGGGATTGTTGCCCGCAACATGGTAGTAGAGGTACAACTGCCAATACATACGCAGTGTGAGGCCTCCGTCGCGCGAGGGCCATGCAATATTTCTCATAAAGGCATCGGCAATCTCCGAAATTTTGCCTCCGCGTGACATATATTTACCCATTCCGTAGAGTGTGCGGTTCGAGAAGAGGTTGTTGCTGACCTCGGAGCAGGCAATCATATTGATTGTTCCCTGATGCACGTGGCCATTCTCGTGAGCGGGACCCCAAACATTGTCGCCGCCGGCCATCACATTCTTGTAGGGAAGAAGATTGGTAATATAGGTCTCTACGTAGTTTGTAGTGTAGTTTCCTGCCGACTGGTAGCCGCTGGTGGTTGTAACTGCACAAAGCTTGTTGTTGAAGCGCGAGGGCTTATAATCCTCGAGTCCCATAAGCTCTTGCTGCCAAACGGCCATATTGTCCCACCAACCGATAGCGTCGCTGATGGTGTTGCGGCAGCAGTTGTCGGCGGTAAGATACTGCTTGTTCATAAAGAAGAGCACATGGTCGCCCTTTACAAGCATATATTTGTGTGTGGCGAGGTTGCGTGTGATGTCCACCCAATCCTCGTCTGTGTGACGGCTCTTGTCCCAATAGCCGTTCACCACTCCACCCTCTACGTGGATGGGAATAGAGTCAAAATCGGACAGTGTGTAGGTGTTTCGTGTGTCGGCCTTATAGATGATGAAGAGCGACTGTGCGTCACGTGAAACGGGGATTATATTCATTCCCTTTTTAAGCGCGGTGCGTGTACCAGAGTGTCCGTTACCCGAAATTGCATCAATCTCGAGTGTAGAGCCTTGCTTGGGCTCTTTGCCCACAAACACATAGACAACATCGGCTGTGTTTGCATATATTCCCGTGGGATTGCTCAACCAAGAGTATATTTTGGTATTGAGAATTTCGGCCCAATGTTCGGGATTGCTGTAGGGCTCGTATGTGTGCACACGGAACTCTTTCTCGCGCGCCGCCCACGAATCGTTCTTTATCTTTTTGGCAATCTCGACAAGAGAAGCGCTGCAACCGCTCATGGCCGCTGCAAGCTCTTCGTCGCTCATAGATGCATACTCGCTCTTGAGAATTGTACACTCGTCATTGTCGAAGAATTTTGTGAAGCCTGCAATAACCTCGTCTTTATTGCTGAGGATATTGTTAAATTCGTCGTACTTTGCACGTATGGCATTGAACTCTTCGATGCTTATTTCCACTCTCTCCAACACCCACTCGGAGCCTCCGGGAGTGTTACTTCCCGAATACCAGGGAACAACATTGTACGATGCGTCGCAGTGCATTCCCCAGTTTCCACCCGAGGCGTTCACTATATTATAGTTGCCTGCGATGGTGCTATTCTCGTACACGTAAAGTGTAACGGGAGTGGTTGCTGTGGTAAAGAGTGCATACGTGGCATTCTGATGCTGAACATACTGTCCCGTAAACACATTCTGTATGTTCCAGCCGTTGCCGCTCTTTGTAAACATCCACAGCTGATTGTACGATTCATCACTTCCTTTATCGGTGCAATAGATATTATGTGCAGCAACATCCTCGGTCATTACTGCATTTGTTCGGCCGGCATTTACCAAACGATAGACAGCGCTATCCTGCGGTAAGCTCTGTGCCTGCAACGATACTGATGCTACAAGCATCATAATTAATGTACTAAACAAATGTCTCATGGCATTTTGGTTTTAAAATTATTATTCAAGGTTCTTAAAGTCGATAGCAGGTTTCTCCCCTACTCCATTCTTTCGCTCGAAGCGCGTATATCCTTTTGTGTAGTTGTCGAAGAATCCACCCATCATCAGATAGAAGCCATTCTCGTCGGCTCCGCCTGTGTAGTCGAGTCGTTTACCAGTCTTTCCTGTGTCGCAGTGTGTAAAGACTGCCTCGGTGATGGGTATCCACTCGCCGTCGTTTGTGCAGGCCCACTGGTTGTTGTACTGCGCACGGCGGGTCTTGTAGCCCATTGTGGGGTTGTAGTTCTCGAGGAACGAGTGGGCGTTTCTGTACCATGTATCGGTGACGGGACGCTGGAAAGATGCCATCAGACGCCACTTTCCATCGGCTGCGTCGCAGAAATATGCTGTGTAGACGGTGCTACCCTTTCCGTCGGGACGCACACGCATAAGAAATTTATATGTGTTTCCGGGTTTCCAATCATAGGGCATGAAGCTCTGTCCACCCGAGCCTTCGCCACCAAAATCCTGCACTTTTACAGTCTCGCCCTTCTTAAGGAGCTTTATACGCAGAGAGTCTGGAATCTCGCGGGCATCGTCGGTAACATAGGGGCTCCACACAGAGAAGAGCACCTTTCTGCGCTCGGGAGAATTATTCTGGAATCCAAAATATCCCTCGCCGAAGCCGCAGGCCATATAATAGCTGCTCACTCTGTCGTAATCCTCGGGAACGGTAACCTCGTTGTAGAACCACTCGATGGTCTTCTCTTTGGGCAGTCTGTAGTTAAGATGCACCGAGGGGCCTCGACGTCCAAAGTGAGGATGATAATTCTTGCGTATGTACGCAAGCTCGCCAAGCTCTCCATTCACTATAATGTCGTAGACATTGCCGAAGCTGCCATTGGCGTCAGGCTTCTTACCCTGAAAATCTACTTTTATGTGGCCGGGATTCTTTACATTGTATTTTCCTATGCTGTACACTTTGGGCTCGTCGGACGAGAGTTTCACCTTTTTCTTTTTTCCCAGACAGCTGACGGTGATTGTTGAGTTTCCTTTGGCAACAATCTTCAGCTCCATCTTTCCGGGCTTCTCCACACGGAAATATGTACTTATGACACTGCTCTTGTCGTTCCAGTCGGCAATTCCTCCATTATGCTCATCGATTCTCGCCGAGGGCTTGTGCTCATTCTCGCCACGCATCATGGGCGGACGACGCATCTTTTTGTACGAAAGAATCGTCTCTTCGGCATCGGGCGAAGTGATGTATCCGTTACCCTTCAAAGGGATTGTATCTGTCTGTGCCGAAAGATTGCCGCACAATAATGTTGCGAGCACTGTAAAATTTAATACATATTTCAAATTCATAGTATTTCCAAATTAGTTAATATTTGGCTATAAATTTACAAATATTTTTTTTCAATCGTATCTTATTTTATTTCTTTAACTATAAAGTTTTTCGGGGCAGGTTTTTTCACCACTATTTTATTTTATTAATTTCTTATTTAAAAATATAAAAAGGAAAAAATAATAATAATGTCTGTTGATAATATTAATAAGTTTTTTCCTCTGGAATTTGTTTTTTGGTTATTAGTGTACAGCGCTCAATTATAAACTATATATTAGTGTCTTATTTTATTGATATTTTGTATATTACGCGCTTTTCAACCATTTGTTGATAATAACCGATATTGATAAATAACCAATTTTTTAAGCTCTTTTTTCTGTTAAGAATGCACTGATAATTTTCTGTAAAAAAACGGGTTTTCAATTTGGAATTTTTACTTTCGGTGCTGTATATATTGTTATTCTTTTTTTCCAAATAGAAATGACATTTTTTTCCCATAATTTATTATTTGCTTTTCAATATCGATTTTCGCACTTTTCAACAGTTTTCAACATCCTCGGTAGAATTGTTTGGATATTTCTGCAGTTTATTTTTGAATTTTCGCCTGTCGCTGCCCTATTCAACAGCTTTGTTGAAAATTTATTATTATGTAAAAAATTGATATTCAAGCTTTCTGTTTCCATTCTTAACCGAATGCACAACTTTTTCAACAAAATCACATTTTCAATGAACTTTTTCGGCACTACAATTGTTATTGCTATCGAAGGGTGTTTACGAGGATATTTATAGGGCTACACTCCTCCACCCTACCATGTTTGCCATTAAAAATATAAAAAAACATCCGACTGTAATAATTACAGCCGGATGTTTGCACATTATCTATATAAGATATTAGTTCAATTTTGCGAGAGCTTCTTTTATGCGGCTGATTGCTTCGATGATATTCTCGTCGCTTGTTGCGTAGCTCATTCTGAAGCAGTCGGGAGCACCGAAAGATGTTCCGCCAACGGTTGCAACGTGTGCCTCTGTCAAAAGATACATTGCAAGGTCGTCAGAATTGTTTATTGTCTGGCCATTGTAGCTTTTGCCATAGAAAGAGCTACATTTTGGGAACAGATAGAATGCACCTTCGGGAACATTAACCTCGAGTCCGGGAATCTCTTTTGCGAGCTTAACAATGAGGTCGCGACGGCGCTGGAAGGCCTTCTGCATCTCTGCTACGGGCTCCTGTGAGCCTACGTATGCCTCGACCGATGCAATCTGCGACACTGAGCAGGGGCCGCTTGTATACTGTCCCTGGAGCTTGTTGCAGCCTTTAACGATCCACTCGGCAGCAGCGATGAATCCTATGCGCCAGCCTGTCATTGCATATGCTTTTGAAACACCATTCACAATAATCACTCTCTCTCTTACATTCTCGAACTGAGCGATGCTCTCGTGTTTGCCAATGTAGTTAATATGCTCGTAAATTTCGTCGGCGATAATGTAAACATTGGGGTATTTTGCAAGAACATCGGCAAGAGCCTTAAGCTCCTCTTTGCTGTACACAGAGCCTGTGGGGTTCGAGGGCGAGCAAAGAATGAGCATCTTTGTCTTGGGGGTGATTGCTGCCTCAAGCTGCTCGGCTGTAATCTTGAAATTCTGCTCGATACCTGCATAAATTGTAACGGGAGTACCGTCGGCGAGTTTCACCATTTCGGGGTAGCTCACCCAATAAGGAGCGGGAACGATAACCTCGTCGCCGGGGTTTACAAGTGCCATGATTGCGTTGCAGACAGACTGTTTCGCACCATTCGAAACAGAAATCTGTGCAGCTGTATATTCGAGTCCATTCTCTTTTTTCAACTTCTCGACAATAGCGTTGCGCAATACAGGGTAGCCTGGAACGGGAGAGTATCTTGAATAGTTCTCGTTAACAGCCTTTATTGCAGCCTCTTTAATAGCATCGGGGGTATTAAAATCAGGCTCTCCGACACTCATATTTATAACATCTACGCCCTGTGCTTTAAGCTCCTGGCTCTTTTGTGACATCGCTAATGTAGCCGATGCCGACAATCTGTTCAGACGGTCTGATAATTTGTTCATCGTATAATTGTTTATATGTTTATTTATCAAAATGTAGTGTGTGTCCCATTCTCTCGGCCTTTGTGTGCAGGTAACGTGAATTGAAATTATTTGGTTCAATCTCGCAGCCTACAATTTCCACAATTTCGAGGCCGTAGCTCTCGAGGCCTATACGTTTCACAGGATTATTGGTGATGAGGCGCATCTTGTGCACACCCACCTTGCGCAGAATCTCTGCACCTACGCCATAGTCTCTCTCGTCGGCCTTGAATCCCAGACAAAGGTTGGCATCTACTGTGTCCATGCCCTCTTCCTGCAGCTTGTAGGCCTTCATCTTGTTCATGAGTCCTATTCCGCGTCCCTCTTGGTTCAGGTACACGATTACTCCCTTTTCGTCCTTCTCGATGAGCTCCATTGCCTTGTGCAGCTGTGCTCCGCAGTCGCAACGCTGCGATGCGAAAATGTCGCCTGTCATGCACGATGAGTGTACTCTTACAAGGATGGGCTCATCCTCTTTCCACTCTCCTTTTATAAGTGCAATATGCTCGAGTCCGGTAGACTTCTGCAAGAAGGGAATCAGTCTGAAGTGGCCGTACTTTGTGGGCATGTCCACCTCCTCGCCACTCTCTACGAGCGACTCCTTTGAGAGACGGTATTTTATAAGGTCTCTGATTGATATTATCTTAAGGCCATGTTCCTGTGACATCTTTATAAGCTCGGGCATGCGCGCCATTGTTCCATCCTCGTTCATAATCTCTATGAGGGCGGCTGCGGGGTTAAGTCCCGCCAGACGTGCAAGGTCGATGCTTGCCTCTGTGTGTCCTGCGCGGCGCAACACTCCCTTATCCTGTGCATAGAGGGGGTTAATGTGTCCGGGACGTGCAAAGGTTGTGGGCTTGCTGTTGGGGTCGGCAAGAGCTTGTATAGTAGCTGCGCGGTCGGCTGCCGATACTCCTGTGCTGCATCCTTCAATCTTGTCCACAGTAACGGTGAAAGGTGTTCCCAAAAGGCTGGTATTGTCACTCACCTGAGGTTGCAGCTCCAGCTCCTTGCAACGCGACATTGTTATCGGTGCGCACAACACTCCGCGTCCGTGCTTAAGCATGAAGTTCACCTTCTCGGGGGTTATCTTTTCGGCGGCGATAATAAAATCTCCCTCATTTTCACGGTCTTCATCGTCAACGACAATGACAAACTTACCTTCGCGGAAATCCTCTATCGCCTCTTCGATAGTGCTTAATTTTACATCTTCCATATATCTTGAATAGGTGTTTTTATACTAATTTCTCTTTAATCATTCTCTCCATCAATGTGCGCGCATTGTTTCTTATCTTTCCAAGGTCGCGCGACACCTGTCTGTGGAATTTGCACGAACGCAGATAGAATATTATTCCTATCGGGAACAGTACCACAGCCACTATATTCATCCAGCGTCTCTTCAGCGGCGAGCGCAGTTCGCCCACCATCATTATGGGGAACTCATTCAACAGCTGTATCACCTTTCTGTTCTTGCTGTTACCCATCTCCTCGACGAGTGCTTCGAGCTTGTCGCTCAGCTTTTCAATGGGGTATTCCTTATCCTCGTCGAAGAATACATTTATAGGATTGGGCAGTCTGTTGGGACGGAATTTCAATGAAAGTTCGCGGCATTCGTGCGAAATTTCATCCAGAATTCTGTAGTCGGCATTGTAGTCGGGGTCTTCGATGATAACCTCTTTCAATGTGACGTTGCGTGTGTCGCGCAATCCCAGCAGCTTTCTGAAGAATGCCTTGTAGGCATCCATATTGAAAATTGTGGAGTCTTTGTTCGACTGGTAGGTGAATATCACTCCCAGCGGGGTAAGCACCATTGTGCTCACAAGGCAGCCGAACCACGTGTACCACTCGCCCTCCTTCACCATCTTCTCTCCCGAAGTGTTGAAAATATAGTAAATGATGAATATTGCCACGGAAATGAGCACAGGATAGCCCAGTCCACCCTTCTTGACGATTGCTCCCAAGGGGGCACCGATAAAGAAGAATATTATGCACGAGATTGACAAAGTTATCTTCTGCCACCACGAAATGTAGTGCTTGTTCAGGTCTTTGTCGAGCGAACGCATTATGTTTTTCTTAATTTCATAATCCGTCATCAACTGCCCCACCTTTTCGAGTGCAGCTCTTTTAATTCTCAACTTGGTTACTTTCGACGAATTATTATATACACTGTCGGCGTTTATCGCGTATATCTGCTCCTTTTTCTGTGTGGTAGAATCCTCTTTCGTAAGCTCAATCTTCTGAGGATAAGCATTGCGCATCGCCTGTTTCCAGTTGTTGCGGCCAATGCTGTCGTTGTACATTGTGAGTGAGTCGATAGACTCGTTAAGCTCGATGATATTCTTGCTTGCTGCCTGCTTTTTCAGGAACGAGCCGTCCTTCATGTCAAAGCCACCTCCAAAGTCAATAACAATAACCTTCTCGCGGAAAGTCTCGCGTGTGTAGGGAATATTGTTTTTCTTTTTGCTGCTCTCCTTAAGCTCCGTTGCATTTGCAAAGCGCTCACCACCATAGAGTTTCAGCATAAGATGCGCTTGGTCGGGGGTAGTCTCAATCTTTCCCGAGTCGGACACAATGATGCTTGCATTCTCGAATCCCTGGGTCATGTCATAAATCATCACCCTGTAGAGCATTCCCGTCTCTTTGTTCTTCTTTTTCACAAAGAGATTGTAACCCTCAATCTGGTCGTAAAAGACACCTTCGGGAATCTCAAGCTCGGGAGAAGTCTGTTTAATAGAATAGAGCACAGTGTAGAGTTTCACCTGCGCCTTGGGGCCTATTACATTTTGGAAATAGAAAGATATTACACCCAGGATGGCACACACAACCACCAGCGGAGTCATAATTCTAAGAAGCGGAATTCCTGCGGCCTTCATCGACAGCAGCTCCAGACGCTCGCCGAAGTTACCGAAGGTCATCAGCGCTGCAAGCAGTATGGCAAGCGGCAATGCTTGTCCCACCATCGTCAGCGAGCCCAGATAGAAGAATTGGGCCATTACCCACATGTCCAGTCCCTTGCCCACAAGGTCATCCACCCATCTCCACAGGAACTGCATTATCAGGATGAATGTACATATAAAGAATGTTGCCGAAAAGAGCAACAAAAAACTCTTGATGATGAACCAGTCGAGTTTTTTTATATGTATGTTGGGAAATTTCATTGCTTATTAGTGCTCTTGTCTTTTTTTATTTTGTGGGCATTGTTAAAGTGTATGCACACATTATGCCATACTTTTGCAAAGTTAGCACAAAAGCACGAAAAATATTTATATACAGTTTTAATTTTATTAAAAATATTCTGTATAATCCTCTTTTTTTCGGCCGAAACGCAGTTTTTTACATTCCTGTGTGTCGACGCAACTCTTCAATTTGAGAATCCCAAAGATTTTTCACATCCTCAATTTCATCCTTTTCGGCAAAATCGGTTATTTCCAGCATATATTGCGGCACAAGCTCATTATAGGTTATGCGCATTTCGAAAAAGTTATGCTGCTCTTCGTCCTCCCATTTGAAACGGACGTAGACGCCATTGCGTTGGGCTATAAGGTTGGCAGCTCTCTGCTCGCTCTTTCCCCAATAGAAATTATATGTTTTTCCTGTAGTCTCAACGCGATCGGCGAACCATGTGGATAGTCCCAGAGGTGTGCCTATCGAACGCCATATCATATTTGCGCTACCCTTCATCGGGTATTCGATACGAATCTTCTCTTTGTTCATTATCCTGATGATTATTAATGTGTGTTTAGTTGTTTAATTGTCGCAAGTTAGTGAATTATATTTGATTATGCAATAGTAAACACAAAAATATTTATATTGTTCGGAACAGAGTGGCGGCACTACCCTATTTTATTTGCTTTTTTGGTTACAAGAGTCTGTTGCGGTTTTTTAGTTACAAAATATTTGGTTACTTTTGCATACTAATGTAAAAGTGAAAAAAGATGGCAGAAAAAGATATTGCACAGACGCCCATGATGAAACAGTTTCTGGATTTCAAGTCGAAACACCCCGATGCTGTTCTTCTCTTTCGTTGCGGCGACTTTTATGAGACATATTCGACGGATGCAGTTATTGCATCCGAAATTTTGGGTATTACTCTCACCAAGCGTTCCAACGGCAAGGGCACTGCCGCTACCATAGAAATGGCGGGCTTCCCGTTTCATGCTCTCGACACCTATCTGCCCAAGCTTGTGCGTGCGGGACGTCGCGTAGCCATCTGCGACCAGCTCGAAGACCCCAAGCTTGCCAAGAAACTTGTGAAACGAGGCATCACCGAGCTTGTAACCCCCGGCGTTTCCATTAACGATAATGTGCTCAATTACAAGGAGAACAATTTCCTTGCTGCCGTTCACTTTGGAAAGTCAATGTGTGGCGTTGCCTTTCTCGATATTTCCACCGGAGAGTTTCTCACGGCCGAGGGTACTTTCGACTACATTGATAAACTGCTCATAAATTTCCGTCCCAAAGAGGTGCTCTTCGAGCGCGGACAGAAACGCCGTTTCGAAGAGTGTTTCGGCACAAAATATCTTGTCTACGAGCTCGACGATTGGGTATTCACCGACGAGTTTGCCATGGAGCGTCTCACCAAGCACTTCGAGACAAAGAGCCTCAAAGGTTTCGGAATCTCCCACCTGAAGAGCGGAATCATCGCTTCGGGTGCCGTGCTTCACTATCTTGGAGTCACCCTGCACACGCAGATTTCTCACATACGCAACATTTCGCGCATCGAAGAGGAGCGCTACGTGCGTCTCGACAAATTCACCATCCGCAGCCTCGAACTTCTCGACAGCATGCACGATGGAGGCTCGTCGCTGCTCTCGGTCATCGACCGCACAAAGACACCTATGGGCGCCCGTCTGCTCAAACGTTGGATGGTCTTCCCGCTGAAGGATAAAAAGCCCATCGAAGAGCGTCTCGACATTGTAGAGTACTATTTCCGCGAGCCCGAATTTCGCGCCATCGTCGAGGAGCAGCTCTACAGCATTGGCGACCTCGAACGAATAATATCAAAGGTTGCTGCGGGACGTGTGTCGCCGCGCGAGCTTGTGCAGCTGAAGCTTGCTCTTCAGGCTGTTGAGCCCATAAAGGCCGCTTGCGAGAGCTCTTCAAACGCCGTTCTTCGCGAAATTGGAGCCCAGCTCGATTGTTGTGCCGAAATCAGGGACAGAATAGCCCGCGAGATTGTCCCCGAGCCCCCGTTGTTGCTCAACAAGGGCGGGGTAGTGGCCGACGGCATCAACGATACCCTCGACGAGCTTCGCGCAATCTCCTACAATGGAAAAGACTATCTTCTTAAGATACAGCAGCGCGAGAGCGAGCGCACGGCAATCCCCAGCCTTAAAATAGCCTACAACAGCGTCTTTGGCTACTACATTGAGGTGCGCAACACCTATAAAGACAACGTCCCGCCCGAATGGATACGCAAGCAGACACTCGTGAATGCCGAGCGATACATCACTCAGGAACTCAAAGAGTACGAAGAGAAAATCCTCGGAGCCGAAGAGAAAATTCTGGCTCTCGAGACACAAATATACAACAACCTCGTGTGCGATCTTGCACAATATATTCCCGCCATACAGGTCGATGCAATGCAGCTTGCGCGCCTCGACACGCTTCTGTCGTTTGCCGAAGTTTCGCGTGCATACAAATATATGCGTCCCGTAATCACCGAGGATGATGTTCTCGACATTAAGCGCGGACGCCACCCGGTAATCGAGCGTCAGATGCCAGTGGGCGAGGAGTATATTCCCAACGACCTCTATCTTGACACCGACAGCCAGCAGATAATCATTGTCACCGGTCCAAATATGGCCGGAAAGTCGGCGCTTCTGCGTCAGACGGCGCTCATCACTCTGCTTGCACAGATAGGCTGTTTCGTCCCCGCCGACAGCGCCAGCATAGGCCTTGTCGACAAGATATTCACCCGTGTGGGAGCAAGCGACAATATTTCGGCCGGAGAGTCCACCTTTATGGTAGAAATGACCGAGGCTGCCAACATCCTCAACAACCTCTCGGGACACAGCCTTGTGCTCTTCGACGAGCTTGGACGCGGAACATCAACCTACGACGGAATGTCCATCGCATGGGCCATCGTCGAGTATATACACGAATATTCGCGGGGTAGGGCGCGCACCCTCTTTGCCACTCACTACCACGAGCTTAACGAAATGGAGAAGAGCTTCGCGCGCATAAAGAATTTCAATGTGTCGGTGCACGAGAAGGACGGCCGCGTGATATTCCTCAGAAAGCTGATGCCCGGCGGCAGCGAGCACTCGTTCGGTATTCACGTAGCCAAGCTCGCGGGAATGCCCAAGAGCATCGTACAGCGCTCCGAACAGATACTGCACCAGCTTGAATCGTCCAGCGACAAGGGCGAGATTAAGAGCGTCGCAGCCGACATTGCCGACACACGCGAGGGCATGCAACTGAACTTCTTTCAGCTTGACGACCCCGTCCTTTCGCAGATACGCGACGAGATTATGAATATCGACGTCAACAATCTCACCCCTCTCGAGGCGCTCAACAAACTGAACGAAATTAAGAAGATTGTAAAGGGAAAATAATAAAAAAACAGGCTTTTAGGCCTGTTTTTTTATTCTGGTACTTCGCCACATGCAGGCGATTCCTATAATCATAAAGGGGATACTCAACCACTGTCCCATATCCAGCGTCATTCCCTCTTCGAATGCCGACTGCACCTCTTTCAGGAACTCCACAAAGAAGCGGAACGTGAAGATTGTCGCAAGGCAGTATCCAAAGTAGAAGAGCGTGCCCACCTTTGCAGGATATTTCTTGTAAAGCAGCACTCCGCCGATGAATATCACAAAGTAAGCGATAGCCTCGTAGAGCTGTGCAGGGTGTCGCGGAAATTCGTCCACCTGAGCGAAAATCACTCCCCACGGCATTTCCGTGACGTTGCCCAGAATCTCGGAATTGAAGAAATTACCCATTCTTATCATTCCCGCAACGATGGGGGTGGTTATTGCAATATTGTCCAGCAACCACGCAAAGGATACTTTCGTCCTTTTTGTGTACAGCCACAAGGCCGTGAACAGTCCCACTGTTCCTCCGTGGCTCGCAAGTCCCTGATAACCTATGAATTTCCAGCCTTCGGCAGTCTCTTTCATGGGCAGGAACATCTCCGGAATGTGGTTAAAATAGTAGTCCGGCTCGTAAAAGATGCAGTGTCCCAAGCGCGCGCCTATCAGGATACCCAGGAAGCAGTACATGAACAGCGGCTCAAAAAGCTCCATGTTCATCTTCTGACGCTTGTACAGGTGCTGCATTATAAGATAACCTGCCATCAGGCCTATAATCCAGCACAGAGAATAGTAGCGCACCTCGAATCCGAAGATGGAGAAAGGACTCATCGACGGGTTCCATATAAAGTAGCAGGGTAGTGCAGTCATCTTTTCTTCTTATACATTAAAGCGGAAGTGCATGATGTCACCATCCTGAACAACATACTCTTTGCCCTCGACGCTCATCTTTCCGGCCTCTTTCACGGCAGCCTCCGAGCCATAAGCAATATAGTCGTCGTATTTTATAACCTCGGCGCGTATGAAGCCCTTCTCGAAGTCAGTGTGTATCACTCCTGCACACTGGGGAGCCTTCCAGCCGTTGCGGAAAGTCCATGCTCTCACCTCAACCTCGCCTGCAGTGATGAATGTCTGCAGTGTCAACAGGCTGTAGATTGACTTTATCAGACGGTCGCAGCCCGACTCCTTCAGTCCCATGTCCTCGAGGAACATCTGCTTCTCCTCGTAGCTCTCGAGCTCGGCAATTTCGGCCTCGGCCTGTGCCGAGATTATAAGAAGTTCGGCCTTCTCGTCCTTTATGGCCTCGCGCACAGCCTCAACATATTTGTTGCCGCTTGCAGCCGAAGTGTCGTCCACGTTACAAACGTAGAGCACGGGCTTTGCAGTCAGCAGGAAGAGGTTCTTTGCAATCTGCTGCTCGTCGTCGGTGTCGAAAGAGACGGTGCGGGCCGATTTTCCTGCCTCGAGTGCAGCCTTGTACTGCATAAGCACGTCGTACTCGAGTTTCGCAACCTTGTCGCCACCCACACGAGCCTGTTTCTCGACGCGTTTGATGCGGTTCTCCACAGTCTCAAGGTCTTTCAGCTGCAGCTCAATGTCGATAATCTCCTTGTCGCGAACGGGGTTCACCGAGCCGTCTACGTGCACAATATTGTCGTTGTCGAAGCAACGGAGCACGTGAATAATAGCATCAGTCTCGCGTATGTTACCCAAGAATTGGTTGCCGAGACCCTCGCCCTTGCTTGCACCTTTTACAAGGCCTGCAATGTCCACAATGTCGCAAGTAGCGGGAATAATGTTCTTGCAGTGTACAAGTTCGGCAAGTTTAGTGAGGCGTTCGTCGGGAACGGTTATCTGTCCCTGCTGTGCATCGATTGTACAGAAGGGGAAGTTTGCTGCCTGAGCCTTTGCGCTCGACAAACAGTTGAATAGTGTAGATTTTCCTACGTTGGGCAAGCCAACAATTCCTGCTTTTAAAGCCATATTGATATATAATGTTTATTATTCGTAGTTTACAAAGTGCAAAGATAGTGCAAGCCGAGAGGAGAACAAAATAAGTTTACTTATTTTTTCTCCCGAGGCGCCGCCTATCTTATCTAAAGATAGTGCAAGCCGCCTTTCCGCTCGCCGCCTATCTTATCTAAAGATAGTGCAAGCCGCCTTTCCGCTCGCCGCCTATCTTATCCAAAGATAGTGCAAATAGAGTTTACTATCAAATTTATTTGAGCGTTGTTGGTTGTGCAACATATATAAAGAAAAAATAATATATTTGCAAAAAAAGCGATTACCCGATAATATCTTTTATGATTTATATAATGAGTATAAAAAATTAGACGATTTTGGCCGATGAATAAAAAACATTTTTTCTGCTTGGCGCCTTTTTTATTTTTAAATAGCTGTTCAAAGCTTGAGGATGCAATGGAAACTGCACAATATGAATGGGGGTATTTTACGGAGTTTTGTGCTTCTATTCCGGAATATATTTTAAAGGCCTTTTCCATAAGTAAAAAAGATAAGCTTGACCATGCAATGGGCGAGTATTGGTACAAATGGAAAGCTGCTGGAAATGATACAGAAAATTGCATCGTTGATTTTGACAAGATAATGCCTTTTGAGTGGGATACGTTAGTTTATATAAAATACGATTTTTACAGCAGTAATAGCAGTGATGAATTAGAAGAGTATATAGATTTCTATTTCGGCAAAAAAAAGAGGCACAATGTAAATAAACTTCATCTATTGCATAAGGGTAAACTTGTTCATGAGGTTGAATTATTCATGATGAGTGATGATGCAAAAGGTTTCTTTTTGTGTACCGAAAAGGATTTTATCAAGCGTGCGCGCGGCGATGCAAAATTTCATCTTGTAAAAGACGGAAAATTTTTTGTTGTCAGGGACACTACCGAGAATTTCGTGCCGATGATAACCTTTTAATGAATAAAAATCAAATGTGGCTGATAAATTTAATTTATCAGCCACATTTGATTTTAGTATCTTGTTGTATTTTCTATCGTTATTCCCGATGTTAGTCGGTGCGAAAGTATTATATAATGTTAGCTATTTGAGTGCTTTTTTAAGTGCAGGCATTATATTCTCTACGTAGCGCAGTGCGCCAACATCGGTAAAGTGGCTGCCGTCGACCGTTGCGTCGCCATCGTCGCCCAGCATCTTCAGGGCCGACACATAATATATTTTCTTCTCTCCTGCCTTTTTCAGTCTCTTGAAAAGCTGTGTCATTGCAATGTTTCGTCCCACAACCTCTTCGTGCAGCTTGGTGTCGAATGCCGAGCGAGGGAAGATGGGGTCCTCGACGAAAATTACGGGAACGTCGGGGTGGGCGTCGCGCAGCACACGGAAGAACTTCTCGGCAACCTCGTTTATCAGCTTGTCCGACGAGTTTGGAACAAAGTCCAGCACAAAGGCTCCTGGGTCTTTCACCGAGGCCATAAGATGTGCAATCTCCATGTCCAGACGGGCGTTTCCGCTGAATCCCAGGTTAAAGACCTCTCTGTCGAATCGGCGGCCGATGATGTTTGTATAGGCCATTCCCGGACGGCTGGCGCAGCCTCCCTGCAGAATGCTCGAGCCGTACATCACAATGGGCTTTTCGGTCGAGGGGCTTGCAACCTCGGGCTGTCCTAGGTAGGCGCCCTCGTCCACTCCAATCTCCAGCGATTTTACGCCGTCGTACAGCGACAGATAGAGCATATATTCTCTATATTCGGGCAGCATATTGCGTATGATTGTCCACTCGTTCACCCCTTTTCTTGTGGGTCTTACGGGGGCGACGGCTCTCCACTCGCCATCGACAAGAGCATAAAGGTCGAGGCCTCGTGTGCCCAGGTCGGTCATATGATTCTGCTCGTTGTCGAATGTCGACTGCCATTTTATGCGCATCGAGGTTGTGTTCGAGCGGAAGCGTATGTAAAGTCCCGCCGAATTTTGTCCCAAACGCCACACATCCTTGCGGCTCACATTCTCGAGTTCCGATGGCAGACGCTCGTATCTCTCGTTGGTCTCGGCCGATATTTTTCCGTACAAGGGAAACTCTTTTGCATCTGTGTAGACAATATTTTGTGCATGTGCAAAGGCGCCCATAAACATTGTCAGGGTAAGAAAAGCAAATTTCAGTTTCATATTATAAAGTATTTGATGTTACAAAAATCAGTGTGCCTCGAGCCAGTTTGTGCCCCAGCCATAGTCGGCTGTCAGGGGTACGCTCATGGCTATCGCACTTTGCATCTCCTCGATTACAAGCTGCTGCATACGGTCACGCTCATCGGCCACGATGCTGAAGTTAAGCTCGTCGTGCACCTGCAGAATCATCGTCGAACGCACATTTTCGGCCTTCATGCGGCGGTAGATGTTTATCATCGCCACCTTTATAATATCTGCGGCGCTGCCCTGTATGGGGGCGTTCACGGCGTTTCGCTCGGCGTATCCGCGCACCACTGCGTTGCGCGAGTTTATGTCCGGCAGGAATCTCTTGCGGCCGAAAATTGTGGTCACGTATCCGTTGGCGCGTGCCTCTTCCTTGCAGCGCTCAATGTAGGCACAGATGTCGGGGTAGGTAGCAAAATAGTTATCTATAAGCTCTTTAGCCTCGCGGCGATCCACGTTCATGCGCTCGGCAAGGCCGAACACCGAAATTCCATAGATAATGCCGAAGTTGGCCACCTTTGCCTTGCGTCGCTCGTCCTTAGTAACCTCCTCGATGGGCTTTTTATATATCTTCGCGGCGGTGGCAGCGTGAATGTCGTGCCCGCTAACAAAGTCGTTAATCATGTTCTTGTCGCCGCTCAGATGGGCCATAATTCTAAGCTCAATCTGTGAATAGTCGGCCGAGAGGAACAGCTCTCCCTCCTCGGGAATGAATGCCTTGCGCACCTCTTTTCCATCCTCGTCGCGTATGGGAATATTCTGCAGGTTGGGGTTGCTCGAACTCAGTCGTCCGGTGGCTGTCACCGTCTGGTTGTACGACGTGTGTATCTTTCCCGTGCGGCTGTTTATAAGCTCGGGAAGCGCGTCGACGTATGTGCTCAGCAGCTTTTTCAGTCCTCGGTGCTGCAGAATATATTTTACGATAGGGTGTTTGTGCTGCACCTGTGCGAGCACCTCTTCGGATGTTACAAACTGTCCTGTCTTTGTCTTTTTGGGCTTCTCCACAATCTTCAGTTTCCCGAAGAGAATGTCGCCCACCTGCTTGGGCGAGGAAATGTTGAAGTGCTCGCCTGCAAGCTCGTATATTTTCTCTTCAATCTCGTGCATGCGTCCGCTGAATAGGGTAGAGGTCTCCTTCAGCGAGACGGTGTTCACCCTTGCGCCGTTGCGCTCCATGTAGGCGAGCACGGGCATCAGAGGCATTTCTATTTCGTAGAATAGTTTCTCGCAATCGGCCTTTTTAAGCTCCTCGGCGAGGATGTTCTTCAGTTTCAGTGTGACGTCGGCATCCTCGCACGCGTATTCATATATCTGTGCGGCTGTAAGGTCGCGCATGTTTCTCTGGTTCTTGCCACGCTCGCCAATGAGCGACTCTATCTTTATAGTCTCGTAGTTAAGATAGGTCTCGGCCATATAGTCCATGCTGTGGTACAGTTCGGGCTGCAGCACATAGTGGGCAATCATCGTGTCGAACATGGTGCCCTTCACCTCCACTCCGTAGTTGGCGAGGACAATAATGTCGTACTTCATATTTTGTCCCACCTTCATGGTGCTCTCGTCCTCGAAAATCTCTCGGAACATATTCACCACTTTTTGTGCCTCCTCTCTCTCGCGCGGAACATGCACATAGTAGGCGCAATTTTCCTCAACAGCGAAGCTCATGCCCACAAGTTGGGCCTCGATGGCGTTGGTGCTTGTGGTCTCTGTGTCGAAGCACACAGTTTGTGCATTTTTCAGTACAGAGAGTAAATGGGGGATATCTTCTTCTTTATCAATAAGATGATAGGTGTATTTTAGGTCTTTTAAGCTCAAATGCGTCGATTTTTTTTCTTCGTCTGTACTCTCCTCCTCAAAAATGTCAAAGAGCGAGCCTTGAATTTTGTTGCTCTTTGTGCTTTTTTGTGCGGTGGCAGGTTTTTCCACTGCGATGGGCTCGCCGAAGAGGTCGAGTGCGAAATTGCTCTTCTTCACTCTCTCTTTCAGTGCGCGCAGTTCGTAGAGGTCGAGTAGGGCAGTGAGCTTCTCCTCGTCGGGAGTCTCGCGTCTCAATGCCTCCATGTCCAGCTCTATGGGAACGTCGGTTTTTATCGTTGCGAGGAATCGGCTGAAAATAATCTTTTCTCTGTTCTCCTCTATTTTTGTCTTCAGGGCACCTTTCAGCTTGTCGGTGTTCGCCAGCAGGTTGTCGATGTTGTCAAACTCGGCAATCAGTTTCTGCGCGGTCTTCTCTCCCACTCCGGGGCATCCGGGAATGTTGTCGCTCGAGTCGCCCATCAATCCCAGCAGGTCGATAACCTGCTCTGTTCTCTGCAGCCCGAACTTTTCTGTCACCCTCTGCGGGTTCATAATCTCGAACTCCTTGTCGCCATACTTCGGGCGATAGATGAGTGTCGTCTCGGTCACCAGCTGTCCGTAGTCCTTGTCGGGAGTCATCATGTAGGTGACGACTCCTCTCCCCTCGGCCTTTTTGGCAAGGGTGCCGACAACGTCGTCGGCCTCGTAGCCGGGAACTTCGAGAATGGGTATCTTGTATGCGGCAAGAATCTCTTTAATCACAGGCACCGACTCCCTGATAACCTCGGGCGTCTCCTCGCGCTGGGCCTTGTACTCCTCGTAGGCCTCGTGACGGAAGGTCTTTCCCTTGGGGTCGAATGCAACACCAATGTAGTCGGGGTTCTCCTTTTTAAGAACATCTTCGAGTGTGTTCACGAATCCCAATATCGCAGAGGTGTTGAATCCCTTGGAATTTATTCTGGGGTTTTTAATGAATGCGTAGTATGCGCGGTAGATAAGCGCGTATGCGTCAAGCAGAAAAAGTTTCTTCATTTTGTCTATTAAATGTATGCGAATGTAAAAATACTCAATTTTTGCTATTTTGCCTATTCTTTTTTATTACTTTTGCAAAAATAAGATGTTCTACGTATATGAGTCTTGCCACTATACAGCAACCGATAGAGGTTGAATTTACCGCTTTCAAGGAGTATTACGCTACGCTTTTCCGCAGCAATATTCCTCTTCTCAACCGTGCACTGTCGCATGTGAGCCGCACGAACGGCAAAATGATGCGTCCGATGCTTGTGCTTCTTACGGCAAAAAGCATCGCCGGCAGTGTCGACGAACGTACAAACTATGCGGCGGCAGCGCTCGAACTTCTGCACACAGCCAGCCTTCTGCACGACGATGTTGTAGACGAGAGCCCCATGCGTCGCGGCCTTCCCTCGTTGCACACTCTCTTCTCTAATCGCATAGCCATTCTTGCCGGCGACTACATATTCTCATCGGCGCTACAGAATGCTGCAATGACAAAAAACGTCGAAATCATCGATAGTTTGTCGCGTTTGGGACAGAGTCTCAGTCAGGGCGAGCTTCTGCAGTTGCAGCTGCAGCAGAGTGGTGGATTCTCCGAGGAAAATTACTTAGAGATTATCCGCAACAAGACCGCGTCGCTATTCTCTGCATGCTGCCGTTCCGGAGCACTCTCGGCGGGTGCCGATGCTGCCACCGTCGAGGCCTTTTCCCGCTTCGGCGACCTCTTGGGTATCTGCTTCCAGATAAAAGATGACATTTTCGACTACTACGACTCGGCCGATGTTGGAAAGCCCACAGGCAGCGACATGCGCGAGGGAAAAATCACGCTGCCTGCCCTGTATGTGCTCAACAACTGCGACACTCCCTTTGTGCGCAGCCTTCTCGACAAGCTCGCCGAGGGCTACACTATGAGCGACAGCGAGGTCGAGACACTGATAAAAATGTCGAAAGAGCATGGTGGAATAGAGTATGCACTCAAGCGCATCGAGGAGTTCCGCGCCGAGGCTCTCTCGGTGATTCCCGCCAACGTCTCGCCCATCTACCGCGCAGCCTTTACAGCCTATATTGACTTTGCGATTGCGAGAAACAAATAGTTTCTCCCTTCCCTATAGAATACAAAAAAGCACCGATTCGGTGCTTTTTTGTTGTTCGCCTGTATCTTCTATTTGTTGAATCCCTTTGCTGTGAGGAACTCCCAAATTCTGTCAAGATGAGTGTAGCTGCCTGTTCCGGGTGACGATACACTCTGGAAGCAGTGGCCGCGTTTGGCAAGCGTGTGAAGCTCCGACTGTATGCCCATCATCACCATCTTTTCCCATGTTTTCACCGAATTCATCGCAGCCCAGCCGTCGGCGTCGCCGTGGATAAGAAGCATGGGAGCGGTCTTAAGGTCGAACGAGAATTCGGGTGCAAGCACTGCATCGTCCTCGTTGCCACCCTGCTTGTTGGGGCTCTCGAGGCCGTCGGTGAGTGCATATGCGGGGTAGATGCCTATTCCCCACTGTACGTTGCAGGGGAGCTTGTCAATGTCGTCAATGGGCCAGTAGGAATTGTGCATCGACGATGTTACTCCCATCAGTGTAAGGTGGCCGCCGGCCGAGCTTCCCATAATACCTATGCGGTTGGGGTCAAGTCCGCGCTCTTTGGCCTCTTTTCTCACGATTCTAATTGTACGCTGAAGATCCTGCCATGCGGTAGTGTGCTTCGAAAGGCCGCCGGCGGGGCGCGGAGTGCGGTATTTGAGTGTAACCACAGCCATTCCCTTTTCGTTAAGGTAGCGGCGCGCAGGGGCAACCTCGAATCCGTCGGGGTCGTTGTGCTCGTAGCTTCCTCCCGAGTATATAATCTGAATGGCTTTTGTCTTCAGCTCCTTGGGCATGTGCCACTCAATGTAGGGTGTGCACTGTCTCTCCTGAACGTCGGGCATCTTGCCTTCGGGCCATACGTCGGCCTTCGTGTGCGACGCGCGAGCATCGTCGCTAGAGTAAATATCCATTATATTTTTGCCCTTTTCAAGGGGAGTGATGAAGCCCATCTGACGCATGAATTCTATTCCTCTCTCGAGGCCCAGGGCAGCGTGTCCGCGGTCGGCGTACAGGTGCAGCTCTGCGGGAATCTTCATGCGGCGCAGCTGGCGGTAGACGAGGGTAGAGGTCTGCGGTGCATAGATGTCTCTTGCGCCGTGGTGCAGGCTCATGGGGCATGTGCGTTCGTCGAACTTGAACACCTTGCTCAGCTTAACGTCGCTGCCGTAGCCCTGACGTGTGGCGGGTGTTCCGCTCTCGGCGTCTGTAGTTCCGTAGGCGGGTGCGTTCACAATCGCCCAGTTAATGTGGCACGAGAGTGAGTCGAGCTTGTCTATAGGCTCGTAGGCTCGTGTCTGCGAGCTTGTGGCCATGAGCAGTGCAAGGTGCGAGCCTGCCGACATTGAGATTACTCCAATCTTTTCGGGGTCGAAGCCTCTCTCTTCGGCCTCGCTGCGTATCAGACGCACGGCGCGCTGTGCATCCTCCCACGCTGTCTGGTAGATGGGAAGGCCCACGGGACGCGGGGTGCGATAGACGAAATTCACGCACTGGAATCCCAGCTTTGTGAACTCTTCGTTCCATTTTTTTATGTAGCCAACGTCGCAGCAGCACTCGTAGCTTCCGCCCGAAATAAGTATCATGCAACCGCCGTTCTTTGTCTCTTGCGAGGGTGCCTCGAACCAGTCAAGATAGGCTATTCTGTGCTTGTCGGCCTTGAATCCCTTGGCGCTTGTCTCGTTGGTCATTGCCGCTATCTGATGCTCCTGTCTGTTGGGCATTTTCTTCTTGGGCCATATAGTTTCACGCTCCTGAGCACTCAGGGTAAATGCGATGAAAAGGGCCATAAGTTGCAATAGAGTCTTTTTCATAATTGTGCTTTTTTTGATGTTTCTATCGTGTTTTTTATTCGCCTGCAATCTCGTTCAGCAGTGTGCCTGCGAGTCTGCTTGTGCCTATTCTGAAAAGCTTGCTGTTGAGCCACTCTTTGCCCAGCACATCCTCTACAATATTATAGTAGAGCAATGCATCCTCTACGCTGGTGATGCCTCCGGCAGCCTTGAAGCCCACTTTGCGGCCGCTCTTTGCGTAGTACTCTTTTATAGCCTTACACATTACGTATGCAGCGTATGGGGTGGCTCCGGGTGCCTCTTTTCCTGTCGAAGTCTTTATAAAGTCCGCGCCCGAATACATTGATAAAATGGCCGCTTTTTTGATATTTTCGGCGTTTTTCAAGGCCCCTGTCTCCAATATTACCTTCAGGCTCTTCTCGCCGCAAAGGTCTTTCAGCTCCTGTATTTCGTCGCACACTCCCTCGTAGTCACCGCTCAGGAATTTGCCCACGCTCATCACAATGTCAATCTCTGTGGCACCCTCTTTCAGTGCAAGCGCAGTCTCGGCAATCTTCACTTCGGGGAACGTCTGCGACGAGGGGAATCCGCCCGACACGCAGGCAACCTCCACGCCCTCTACCTCCAGCGATTGGCTGACGATGCCCGCGAAATTGGGGTAGACGCATATTGCCGCCACGTTTTTAAGGTCGGGGTGCGTCTCGTCCAGCGCGTTCACCTTTTCGGTGAATGCAAGCACGCTCTCGGCATTGTCGGTGCACTTGAGAGTAGTAAGGTCCAGACAGCTGTAAATCTCTTTGAGAATCTCCTTTTTTCTGTTTTTTTCTACCTTTTCACCGGCTTTTTTTACAGCCGTAGCAATCTCTTCGTCCGAGGGAGTCTCGGGGTATTCGTTCATCACAAACTCATATTTGCTCTGCTCCTCGCAGCTGTGGTCATGATAAAGTTCCTCCTCATCATGGCTGTGGAAATGTTCGCTCATGTCTATTTTAACTTTGGATTATTATTATGTCTGTTGCAGTCTCTTTTGGTCTTTTTATCGAAGTTTTTCTGCAGTGCCTCGGTAAGGTCGATTCCCGTCTGGTTGGCAATGCAGATGAGCACCCAGAGTACGTCGGCAATCTCGTCGCCAAGGTCGCTTTTCTCGCCCTCTTTGAACGATTGCTCGCCGTAGCGTCGCGCCATTATTCTCGCAACCTCGCCCACCTCTTCGGTGAGTATGGCCATGTTCGTAAGCTCGTCAAAGTAGCGTACGCCGTACTCTTTTATCCATGCGTCCACCCTCTCCTGTGCCTCTTTTATCGTCATTCTATTCCTTGTTTTTAGAGTCCATGAATATTGTCACAGGGCCGTCGTTCACAAGCTCCACCTGCATGTCCGCACCAAAAACACCTGTCATTATGGGCTTGTTCAGTGCGCTCTCCATCTTGCTGCAGAATGCCTCGTACAGGGGAATGGAAATGTCGGGCTTTGCGGCTCTTATGTACGATGGGCGGTTGCCCTTTTTTGTCGATGCCATCAGCGTAAATTGGCTCACGGCAAGCACGTCGCCGCCGCTCTCGAGGATGGACTTGTTCATCACTCCCTGCTCGTCGTCGAAAATGCGCAGGTTTACACATTTTTTCACCAGCCAGTCGATGTCCTCGTCGCCATCGCTCTCTTCGATGCCCACGAGAATGAGTAATCCGCTGTTAATCATTGACTTAATTTTCTCGTCAATGGTTACTGATGCTCTTTTTACACGTTGTATAAGTATTCTCATTGTCTTTTCTGTTACGATTGCTTCAAAGTTAATAAAAACTTTTTATTTCCATGCATCGAGCAATATTTTCGCCTTTGCCTCGCCCACGGTTTTTATAAGCTCTTCGGCTGTCGCCTCCTTCATTCTTTTCACGCTCTTGAAGTGCGTCAGCAACGTCTGCTTCGTCTTTTCGCCTATTCCCTTGATGCTGTCAAGCTCCGATGCAATCTGTCGCTTGCTGCGCTTGTCGCGGTGGAAGGTTATTGCGAAACGGTGCACCTCATCCTGTATCTGCGTCATCAGTTTGAAGAGTGCGCTATTCTGCTTCAGTCCTATGCTCTCGCCACCCTTGCCCACGATAAGCTCCGACGTCCTGTGGCGGCCATCCTTCACCAATCCTGCAATGGCAATGTCAAGGCCCAACTCATCCTCCACAACCTCGCGTATAACCTCCATCTGTCCCTTTCCTCCGTCGGCAAGAATCAGCTGGGGCAGGGGAGTCTCCTCCTCTATGGCGCGTTTGTAGCGACGGCGCACAACCTCGCGCATCGACGCATAGTCGTCGGGGCCCACGACGGTCTTTATATTGTATTTTCTGTAGTCCTTTTTCGAGGGTTTCAGCTTTTTGAACACCACGCACGCGGCAACAGCGTCGCTTCCCTGTATGTTGGAATTGTCGAAACATTCGATGATAAGGGGCATTTTTTCCATCTTCATCTCCTGCTGAATCTCTTTCATCAGTCGCGTCGCCTTTTGCTCGGGATTCAGCTTCTCCTCCATCTTCATACGGTCGGCCTTATACTGCTTCACGTTCAGCTGCGACAGTGCCAACAATCGTTTTTTCTCCCCTTTCATCGGCACAGTCACGCTCACTCCTTCGAGCGGAAGTTCGATGTTTACGGGCAGAATTATTTCTCGTGCATTGCTCTTGAATCTCTCGCGCATCTCCACAATGCCCATAATGAGCAGCTCCTCGTTGCTCTCGTCCAGGCGCTTCTTATATTCTATTGTGAATGCCTGGTTGATGCAGCCGCTTGTAATGTGCAGGAAATTGATAAAAGCGCTCTTTTCATCGCTCTCGATAGAGAATACATCCACGTTGGAAATTATGGGGCTCACAACCTCGCTGCGAGTCCTGAAATTCTCTATAAGCTCGTATCTCTCTTTCAGCGTCTGTGCCTTTTCAAAGTTCAGGTTGGCTGCCTCGTTCTTCATCTCCTCGACGATTCCTGCCGACAGTTTCTTTATATCTCCGCGCAGAATATCTCTTATTTCTTCAATATATTTCCTGTATTCATCGTGCGAGGTTGCCCCTATACAGGGTGCGCAGCAGTTCTTTATCTGATACTCCAGGCAGGGTGCGAACTTGCCGCTTCTCACAGTTTCGGGTGTCAAGTTCAGCCTGCAGGTGCGCAGCGGGTACAGCTCTTTTATCAGCTGCAGCAGCGCGTTCAGCGCTCCGGCGTTGCTGTATGGGCCATAGTAGCGTCCGATGCCCGGGACTATTTTTCTGGTCTTGAATATTCGTGGAAAGTACTCCCCTGTGATGCAGATAGAGGGGTAGGTCTTGTCATCTTTCAGCAGCACATTGTAGCGGGGCTTGTGCTTCTTTATAAGATTATTTTCGAGCAACAGTGCGTCAGTTTCGCTGTTTACGACAATGTATTTTATGTCTGCAATCTTCGATACAAGCAGACGGGTTTTCATCGTCTGCTGCTCTTTGTTGAAGTACGACGACACGCGGCGCTTCAGGTTCTTTGCCTTGCCCACGTATATTATGGTACCCTCGTCGTTCAGGTACTGATAGCAACCGGGAGCATCAGGCAAATTGTTCACGATGCTCCTAAGATAATCACTCTTTGCTGTATGCTCCCGGTTTTCCATATGTTTCTGTTTTTTTTGTGCCTATTCTCCGTCGAGGAAGAGCAGTGAATCTATCTGTGCATCTTCGGGGAAAATCTCGCGTCCCTTCAGGTCCTCAAGCTCTATGATGAAGTTTATCATCACCTTCTTGGGATTCATCTTTTTCACAAGATTGTATGCAGCCAGCATTGTGCCGCCCGTTGCAAGAAGGTCATCGTGCAACAGCACCACGTCATTCTCGTCAATCGCATCCTTGTGAATCTCTATAGTGTCGGTGCCATACTCTTTGCTGTAGCTCTCGCTGATAGTCTCGGCGGGCAGTTTTCCGGGCTTGCGCACAGGCACGAATCCCGCACCCAACCTTACAGCCAGCGATGCGCCCATTACAAAACCGCGCGACTCGATACCCACCACTTTTGTAATTCCGCTATCTTTGTACATTTCGTAGAGAGTGTCGTCGAGCTCTTTCAGGCACTCGGTATTTTTGAAGAGTGAGGTTACGTCTCTGAAAAGAATTCCGGGGATGGGGAAGTCTTTAATCGAGCGAAGGTTTTTTAACAGCAGTTCTTTGTTCATGGTCTTTATTTTTTTAGGGTCGATTAACTTTGTGATTCTGTATAAAATAGCAATGTTCCACGTGAAACAATTCTATCGTTGCGCGAGTATCAGCAGTGCGTTAATGTCGCTGGGTGATACTCCGGGAATGCGGCTCGCTTGTGCCAATGTCTCGGGGTCGATGGCTGCCAGCTTCTGACGCGCCTCGGTCGAGAGCGATTGCAGCTCTGCGTAGTTGAACTTTCCTTTTATGCGGATATTCTCCATGCGATTCATCTTTTCGGCAAGCTCTCTTTCGCGCTCAATGTATCCTTTATACTTCAGCTGAATTTCTGTAGCCTCGGCAATCTCGTCGCGGTCGTCGCCCAATGCCTCCAGTTTTTCATTCAGCGCCTTTATATATTTTGCAATGCTTATGATTCCAATTTGCGGCCTTTCTATCAGCGACACAAGCTTGCAACCGTGCGACAGAGGGGTGGTGCCCAGCTCTTCGAGTGCGGGGTTTATAAGGTTGGGCTTTATAGAAAATTCCTCGATGAATTTCATAAGCTGTTGCATAAGCTCCTCTTTGCGGCACACTCTCTCGTAGCGTTCCTTGTCGGCGAGGCCTATGGCGTACGACTTTTTCGTCAGTCGCATGTCTGCGTCATCCTCGCGCAAAAGTATTCTGTACTCGGCGCGCGAAGTGAACATTCTGTACGGCTCGTCCACGCCTTTTGTTACAAGATCGTCGATGAGAACGCCAATATATGCTTCGTCGCGTTTCAAAGTGAATGGTTTTTCACCTTTAATTTTCAACGCAGCATTTATTCCCGCAATCAATCCCTGTCCGGCAGCCTCCTCGTATCCGGTGGTTCCGTTCACCTGTCCGGCGAAGAACAGATTTTCAAGAATTTTCGATTCCAACGTATGTTTCAGCTGTGTGGGGTCGAAAAAGTCATACTCTATCGCATAGCCGGGGCGGTAGGCAACAGCATCCTTCAGTGCAGGTATTTTTCGCAGTGCCGTCAACTGTGTTTCCATCGGTAAAGACGAGGAAAATCCATTTACATATATCTCTTGTGTCTCCTCGCCCTCGGGCTCAAGGAAGAGCAGATGTCTGTCGCGCTCGGCAAAGGTTACAATCTTTGTCTCTATGCTGGGGCAGTATCGTGGGCCTATGCTCTGAATCTGTCCATTGTACAGCGGCGATTCGTCGAGTCCGCTGCGCAGAATCTCGTGAACCTCGGGGTTAGTGTAGCACATCCAGCAGGGACGCTGTTTCAGGTCGCGCTTGATATTCTTGTACGAGAAACGGTGAAAATCATTTTCGCCATCCTGTCTCTCGGTCAATTCAAGGTTAATTGAACGTCTATCCAGACGCACGGGTGTTCCGGTCTTCATTCTGTCGCTGCGAATGCCGTGCTTGCAGATAGATTCCGTCAGTCCCTTTGCAGCAGGCTCGGCTGTGCGTCCGCCCTCGATCATCACCTTGCCCACGTGCATCAGTCCGTTTAGGAATGTGCCGGCGGTGACGATTATGCACTTCGCGCGGAACTCCGCTCCAAGCTGCGTGGTCACTCCCACAGCCTTTCCATCCTCCACTATAAGTTCGGTGGCAATGTCCTGCCACATGTGCAGGTTGGGAATATTTTCGAGCGTCTCGCGCCACAGCAGGCTAAACTTCATTCTGTCGCACTGCGCGCGGGGGCTCCACATTGCAGGGCCTTTCGAGCGGTTGAGCATGCGGAACTGTATTGCAGCCCTGTCGGTGATTATTCCCATATAGCCGCCGAGCGCGTCAATCTCGCGCACAATCTGGCCTTTGGCAATGCCGCCGATGGCAGGGTTGCAGCTCATCTGTGCAATCTTGTTCATGTCTATGGTCATCAGGCACGTCTTTGCACCCAGGTTGGCAGCGGCAGCTGCCGCCTCGCATCCTGCGTGTCCCGCACCAATGACCAAAATGTCGTATTCAAATTTCACGATACTCCTTTGTTTATTATTTCTTCGGCGAAGATAGCACTATTTTTTGGAACGCAAAAGCGGTGGCGCCCGCTTGTCGTCGCAAATGCTTTTTTTGCCGCTCTTTTTCGGCTGCCGATAATATTTTTGACACACATTTTTGTTTACTCCGTGCGTGTCGCCGCCATTCAGTCGTGCGGCCATTTTTGTGCCCTGTATGCTTTTTTTGAAATATTTTAATAAATAAAGTCATTTATAGGTGGCTGTTTCACAAAAAAACTTTATTTTTGCTAAATGTAAAAGGTAAAATAGCGTGAAATTTTAATAATTTATTAATTAAATAATTTAATATCAATTTATTATGTGGTTACTTAATTCTTCTGTGGGAAAAAAGGTAATTATGAGCGTTTCGGGTATTGCCCTCGTTCTCTTCCTTCTCTTCCACATGTCAATGAACTTGGTCG
>JAFYPH010000043.1 GCA_017547585.1 Bacteroidaceae bacterium
AGTAGCCCCTCCGCCCCACTCCACCGAGAAAAGCAAAAGAAGCAGCGACCCGCAGGTCGCTGCTTCTTTTTCTATATAATTGGATGATTAACCTCCGAAGTCGTCGAAGTGAATCATATCCTTCTCTACGCCGAGGCTGTCCAAGAGGTCGAGAACAGTCTTCGCCATCATGGGAGGACCACACAAGTAGTACTCGCAATCCTCGGGAGCCTCATGAGCCTTCAGGTAAGTGTCGCCCATAACAGGAGCTACGAAGCCTGCAGTATACTTGATGCCTGCTGCGTCTGCCTTGGGATCGGGACGGTCGAGCGCAAGGTGGAAGTGGAAGTTGTCGAACTCCTTCTCCAATGCGAGGAAGTCGTCGAGGAAGGGAATCTCCTCCAAAGCACGAGCACCATAGAAGTAGTGCATCTGACGGTCGCGGCACTGACGAGTCTTGAGCATGTGCATAATCTGAGCGCGCAAGGGAGCCATTCCGGCACCACCACCTACCCAAATCATCTCACGGCCAGAGTCGTAGTTGGGACGGAACTCTCCGTAAGGACCACTCATGATTACCTTGTCACCGGGCTTCAAGCTGAAGATGTAAGATGAAGCAATACCGGGGTTAACGTCCATAAAGCCACCACCCTGCTCTTTGGGCTTGAAGGGAGGAGTAGCAATACGTACGTTCAAGGTGATGATGTCACCCTCGTCGGGGTAGTTGGCCATAGAGTACGCACGCACTGTGGGAGTGTCGTTAGTACACTTCAAGTTGAAGAGGCCGAAGTTCTTCCAAGCGGGAAGATAAGTATCGCCGATGAGAGACTTGTCGAAGTCCTTATCGTAATCGATGTTAAATGCGGGAATCTTAATCTGTGCATAAGAACCGGGCTCGAAGTCCATGTGCTCGCCGGGAGGCAATGCCACTTTGTACTCCTTGATAAATGTAGCCACGTTGCGGTTACCGATAACGGTGCACTCCCACTCCTTAACGCCCATTACAGAGTCGTCAACCTTGATAGAAATGTCACCCTTAACCTTACACTGACAACCGAGGCGCCAGCCCTCTTTAATCTCTTTACGTGTAAACTGTCCCTTCTCCGAGTCGAGGATCTCGCCACCACCCGTGGGAACCTGAACTTTACACTGTCCGCAAGAACCCTTACCACCGCAAGCCGAGGGAAGGTAGATGTTATTCTCGGCCAAAGTGCTGAGCAAGCTGCCACCCTGAGCTACAGAGATTGTGTCCTTACCATTGATAGTAAGGTTCACATTGCCGCTGGGCGACAAATATTTCTTAGCCACGAGCAAGATAATCACCAACGCAAGGATGATTACGAGGAATACTCCAATGCTCGCTAAAATCAAATTCATATTTTCCATTGTACTATTCCTTAAATATTAGATATTAAGACCAGAGAAACACATGAATGCAAGCGCCATGAGACCTACAGTGATGAAGGTAATACCAAGACCCTGAAGAGGCTTGGGAACATCTGTGTAAGCCATCTTCTCGCGGATAGCTGCCAAAGCCACGATAGCCAAGAGCCAACCAATACCCGAGCCGAGAGCATAAGCAAGTGCATCCCACACATTAGCGATAGCCTGTGAGCTTGTAGCGGGGTCCATGGTGATGCGCTGCTGCATGAAGAGCGAAGCACCCATGATTGCACAGTTCACAGCAATAAGAGGCAAGAAGATACCGAGCGCAGCATAGAGCGAGGGAGAGAAACGCTCAACCACCATCTCTACAAGCTGTACGATACCCGCGATTACCGCGATGAACAGGATAAATGCAAGGAACGAAAGGTCAACACCCTCAACGAGAGCGTTAGGACCGAGTACATATTTCTGCAAAGCATAGTCAACGGGAACAGTTACCAGCAACACAAATGTCACGGCAACACCCAGACCAAGCGCAGTCTTAACATTCTTCGATACGGCCAAATAAGAACACATACCCAAAAAGAATGCGAAAATCATATTGTCCACAAAGATTGAACGGACAAACAAACTTATTAAATGATCCATATTGTTAATTCAATTTAGATGTATGTATTATTATTTCTTATCGTTAATAGCACGGTGAGCCCAGATAACGCAACCACAGATGATGAGTGACATTGCGGGCATTGTCATCATACCATTGTTCATGTAGCCAAGGTCGTAGAGAGCGTCGGGAACAATCTGAATGCCGAGCAATGAGCCCGAGCCGAGAAGCTCACGTACAAAACCTACGATTACGAGGATGATTGCATAGCCAAGACCGTTACCGATACCATCGAGGAACGAAGCCCAAGGACCATTCTGCATAGCGAAAGCCTCGAGACGACCCATGAGGATACAGTTGGTGATGATAAGACCCACGTACACTGAAAGCTGAACGCTTACATCGTAAGCAAAAGCCTTGAGCACCTCGCTAACGATAGTTACGAGAGCAGCAACAACCACCAGCTGAACGATGATACGTATACGGTTGGGGATAGTCTTGCGAAGAAGTGAAATGATCACGTTAGCAAAAGCTGTGATGACAGTCACCGAAAGACCCATCACGATAGCGGGCTCGAGCTGCGAAGTTACAGCCAACGCCGAACAGATACCAAGCACCTGCACAACAACGGGGTTGTCAAGGTTCAACGGATTTGTGAAAGCCGCTTTATTCTCTGGTGAAAACAATTTACCCATATCTTATTCCTCCGTATTTTCGCAATTCTGTGCTTCGGTGCAAGCAGCCTCGCAGGCAGCCTGCTGTGCAGCAGTCTTGGTGTTAATAAATCCAATATATTTCTGAAGACCATCCTTTACCATGGCAGCAACGCCGTTGGTTGTAAGAGTAGCACCGGTGATACCGTCTACCTCGTAGTCAGCCTCTTTCACCGAGCCGGCCTTCACCACTGTGAGAGCCACGTTTGCATCGTCACCCTTGAAGAGCTTCTTGCCGAGGAAACGATCGTGGAACCAGTTCTCTACGAGCAGCGCACCGAGACCTGCTGTCTCGCTGGCGTGTGACATATAAGCGCCAAACACAGTCTTGCAATCCTCGTTAAGAGCAATGTAGCCCCAGAGACCACCCCAAAGGCCGCGTCCTGTAACGGGAATCACATACTTTGTAGCACCGTCAACATTGGCGATGTAGAGGGGCATATTCTCGTCGTTAACATCTTTGCTGTCAAGCACGAAAGCAGCCTCGTCCTTGCCTGTACCCTCATTAACAACAGAAGCGTCAGCCTTGATGATGGGGTCGCAGACAATCACCTTGTCGTATGTAGCCTCAATCTCGCTCTTCTCCAAGCCGCGGATGTTGAGCGAAGAAAGAATCTGGCTCTTTTTGTCGATGGCAACGTTAGCGTCCTGAATAGGTTTCAGCGACGAAGAAACGAAAGCCAACAAGAATGCAACGATAATAACCATTACCGAAGCATATATGATAGTATAAGTGTTACTATTTGTATTCATATTCTATTCGTTATTTAATGGTTATTTATTCAAAGCACGTTTAGCACGTTTGTTGATGTTGCTCTGTACGAAGCAGTAGTCGATGGTGGGAGCGAACATATTCATGAGCAGGATAGCGAGCATCATACCCTCGGGGTAACCGGGGTTGAGCACACGTACCATCACTGCAACGACACCGATGAGGAATCCATAAATATATTTACCACCCTCTGTGCGAGCCGATGTTACGGGGTCGGTAGCCATGAACACAGCACCGAAGCAGAAACCACCCATTACAAGCTGGTCGGCCCATGTGAGAGTTGTCATTTCGAGTGACTCGAAAAGGAAGCCTGTGAGAGCACCACCCACGAATACAGAGAGCATAATCTTCCAGCTTGCAACGCCTGTCCACAAGAGAAGGATTGCACCGAGAGCGATGGCGATTACACTAGTCTCACCGATAGAGCCGGGGATAAGACCGATAACTGCATCCATAAAGTTGGCCGTGGGAGCAAGACCCGCAGCAGCCTCGCCAAGGGGAGTAGCAGCTGTGAATGTGTCGGGTACCTGACCGCCGAAGCCGAGGATAGAGTTCTGAGCTACCCATACTGTGTCGTCACCTGTCATTGCTGTAGGATAAGCAAAGAAGAGGAACGCACGTGTGATGAGTGCGGGGTTGAAGATGTTCATACCTGTACCACCGAAAATCTCCTTTGCGAAGATTACGCTGAAGGCAACGGCAATAGCAAGAATCCACAGAGGAGTGTTCACTGGAACAATCATGGGGATGAGCATACCCGAAACAAGGAATCCCTCCTGAATCTCTTCTTTTTTCCACTGGGCAACAACAAACTCGATACCCAGACCCACTGCATATGAAACTACGATTTTAGGCAGTACAGCCAAAAAACCGTAAATGAACATATCCAAATATGTACCCTCGGTGCCCGAAGCCATGAAATTCTGGTAACCAACGTTGAACATTCCGAACAAAAGTGCGGGAATCAGCGCGATTACAACGAAAGACATGATGCGTTTGCTGTCGATAGCATCGTGGATGTTCACGCCCGTCTTGCTTGTCTCGTTCGGGACAAAAAGGAAAGTCTCGAATCCGTCAAAAACAGAACGGAAAGCGTGCAGCTTGCCTCCCTCCTCGAAGTTAGGCTTTATCTTGTCGATATATTTTCTTAACGCTTTCATTAATTTATCATTTACTTATTCTTAAATATTATGCCATCTCTTTACGCAACATGTCAAGACCCTGACGAACGATGCGCTGAAGCTCGAGCTTAGATGAATCGACAAACTCGGCAAGAGCAAAGTCTTCGGGAGCAACCTCGTAGATTCCGAGTGCCTCCATGCGGTCGATGTCACCGGCGATGATAGCCTTAACAAGGTAGCCTGCATAGATATCCATGGGGAACACCTTGTCGTACTCGCCGCTCATAATCATGTGACGTTCGCCACCCTTGATGCGTGCATCCATTGTGTACTGACGGTTGGGGAAGAGCCAACTGAAGTAGCTGCGGCTGGTGCTGAACATTGAGGGACGGGGAGCAATCCATCCGAGCAATTCTGCATCGTCGAGAATCTCGGGAATTACGGTAATCTCTGTAGAGAATGCACCAAGGAAGCTCTCGGCTGTTGTTTTTGCACCTGTAAGAACGTTGCCGTCGATGATGCGCAGGGGGTTCTTCTCCTCGAGACGACCCTCGACGATAGAAGAGATCTGTGCGCCGAGCACCACCTTGCTGTACGAAGGATTCTTAACCTCGCTACCTGCAAGAGCAATTGTTCTTGTGAAGTCTACTTTACCTTTGTTGAAAAGACGACCGATGAAGATAACCTCTTCGGCACCTACTGTCCACACAACCTCGCCCTTGTTAACGGGAGAAACGTGGTTAATCTGCACGCCAACGTTTCCTGCGGGGTGAGGACCGTTGAAGCATGTAACTGTCACGTTCTTGGGAGTGTTCAATGCAGGTGACTGCTGGTTGCCATTGATGCCGAGATTTACGGGAGCGATTCTAGAGAGGGCATCGAGACCTGTCTGGAAATCATCCTCGTTACCCTTGAGGGCAACCTCGAAATCAACTGCCAAAGGCTTAGAATCGAATGCAGAGACAAAGATTGCCTTGGGAGCATCCTTAGGCGATGCGATAACATCGTAAGGTCTCTGTCTGATAAAAGCGAAAAGACCGGCCTGAAGCATGTCAGCCTTAACCTCGTCGCCCGAAAGCGAGAGTACGTCTTTTGCCTTGTACTCAACTGCCTCATTCTTACCATCGGCTTCTACTACGACGCTCAGTACGCGTCTTCTTTCACCACGGTTCACTGCTATGACTTTTCCGCTCACGGGCGAAACAAATCGCAGGTCGGAATTGTTCTTATCAACGAACAAAGCATCGCCGGCCTTAACTGCATCTTCGGGCTTTACAACCACCTTGGGTGTAATACCGTTGAAATCAGAGGGCATCAAAGCATAGAGCTTCGCAGCCTTCACAGCAGTCATTTCCTTTGCGGGCACGCCTTTCAGCTTGATATCCAATCCCTTAGAAATTTTTACGACTCTGTACATATAATTAGGGTTACGTTAATACATTATCCGGCGCAAAATTACTGATTTTTTTCTGCATTTCTCACATTATTTGAGAGAAATATATTTTTTTGTTTAAAAATATTATAAGTTGTTTAATTTTGGTTGCTATTTGGTTGGGGAAAGGGCGCAAAAAGGGTGGAAAAGGTAACATAAGAACTGTCCCTCTGAGGGACAGTTCTTGCGAGCAATAGTAACTAAAAAGCTGTCCCTCTATGATTAGAGGGACGAGGAGCGGAAAACCTCCGCGACGGAGGGAGTAGGAAAGAAGATACATGCTTGCGCTCGAATGCACACGGCCAAACAACTATTTTATTCTAACTCCCTCCCCCTTTACTAAGCCTCGCTTTAGACTCGGCACTCCTTTGGGAAACTAAAGTTTCCGTCGTCGCAAACATTGCTCATTCGCAATGTCCCTCTAAGATTAGAGGGACGAGGAGCAGACGGAGGCGGCGACGGAGGGAGTTAGAAAAACATCGAACGTCCCCGGCTTTACAGCCACCCCCCTCTTATCCAAGAGGGGGAGTTTTTGACAGGCATAAACAAACAAAAAAAACGGGGAGAGCACAAGGCTCTCCCCGAAAAGTATTCTATATGTAAGTTAATTACTTAACATAAATTTTAGAAGTCTCAATAATGCCGTTAGCATAAACACGCTTAACGATGTTGACACCCTTAACAGGAGCGGGAACAGCTGCACCGGCTACTGTGTAGTAAGATGTAGAAACTACATCACCCTCGGGAGAAACATTCAGATTATTGATAGAAGTGCGTGCAACAATCGAGCGGAGCACCCACGAAGAGGCACCGTCGGCACCACCGTACCAATAGATTACGTCGCTCGCAGTACCCGAGCCACCACCATGATCCTGCATATGCATATAGAGGTTAGGATCGACGGGGCACCAGAGACCAAACTGATAAGCACCCTGAGGACGTACAATGTAAGCATACTCGGGCTCGGTGGTAAAGGCGATATCCACTCCCATCTTGTGGTCGGTAGACGATGCTACATACTGACCAATCTCGACACTCTTAATGTGGTAAGCATTAGCAGCATCCTCGGCAGTGATTACGCTATCCTGGAGCCATGTCTGTACCTGCTCGCAGTTTGTAGCAGAGATAAACTCGAACTGGTAGTAGATTGCGGGATTCACGAGGTCGGCAGGAGCATCTGTCCACCAAAGGCTGTACTCGCTTGTAGCGCCACCATCCTCAAAGTCGTTGAAGTATGAGCACATTGCCTTTGAAACACCCTGCTGAGTGAGGAAGTTTGTATAGGCAGTCTCAATCACATATCTACCGGGTACCATGGGGTTGAGCTGAGCTGTTGCCGCAACGCCCGACGCAGCCTCGATAGCGAGAAGCGCCTCTTTGGCTGCTGCATTGTCATTAGCTTCGAGAGCCGCCTGAGCCTGTGCAAGAGCCTTGGCAAACTCGCCGGCTGTCTCCAGCGAATAGAAGCCCGGGTCGGGGCCCACCTTCATAGACTTATCAGCCACTGCAGCATATGCACTGTTCAGCCAATAGATGTAGGGGTTGTCCATAGTCATCTTGTAGATGTACCACTCGCCCTCGCCGTCGAAGTCGTTGTATGTGAGGTCGGGGATTGAGAAGAAGCCTGTATTGTCGCCCCAATCCTGAACTACGATGTAAGGATGGGGAACGAGCGCGCCTGTCGCGTCAACATTGTCGTTTGTACGCTTAACAGTGTCGTTGTATTGGTAGATAACAAACGAATTGGGGAACTCCTCTTTGCCCGCAGTGGCACGAGTAGCTGCGTTGGGCACGATGAAGAATTTACCTGCATCCTCGATGCTCGAAGCTGTGGTATTGCTGCTGCCCCAACCATCATCGTCGATTGTTCTTGACCAATATTTGCTGTCCGAGAGGCTGCGGATGTAGAATGTGCCATCCTCGTCGCCTGTCTTTGTGATTGTGAAGGCACAGGGAGCGCCAATCTTCTTGCCGTAAACGGTGTTCGAAGAGTAGAATTTCTCGTAACCGCTACCGTCGCCCTCGGGCGCGCAGTTGATGAGGCCCACGAGTGCATAGAGGCCGTCGTCGGTAATCTGCGAAGCATCGGTCACCTGCTCGCCGAGCTTGGTGTTGTAGAGGTCGGGGTAGTCGATATCCTCGGGAGTGTATGTCTCGCCTGCAGCAGAGAATACGAAGTCCGAGGGAGAGTCGCCGTATTGACCGTTACCGCGGCCATACTGCACATATTTGAAGCCACAGATGGGCTCGGGGAACGAAATTTCAATCCACACATACTCTTTACCATCGTACAGCATGGGGTTGAGATCCTCGCCTGTTGCGCCCCACACTGAGTGGTAGTGAGTGTTGGCATTTGTAGCGGTACCGCCGTCGCAAAGACCTGCAAGGCCTTTTCCGTCACCTATTCTCAATGAGTTTGTAGAGAAATTCTCCTCGGTGAGAGGAATCTTGTTACCATTATGGTCGTAGAACTCCATTTCGTTGATACACAAGAAGGGGAAGCCATTGTAGTTACGTCCCGACACATTCTTGAACACCGTGAAACGGATAGCATCTGTCTGCTCGGACAAGAGGTACATGGGAGACTCCCAAATCCACACCTGATTGATGTTTGTACCGGGAAGGCCATCCTCTACCGCACCCACGCGGAAGGGAAGTTCTTTAACGCCCTTAACCTCTGTTGCCCAAAATGCGTCGATAGCAGCATAGATATCGGCGATGGCTGCATCAACGTCGGCGAGTGACTCACATTTCTCGATTACAAGCTGTACATTGTCGGCAACCATTATCATTGCATCGAATGCCTCTTGACTGTAACCGCCGGCCACCCAGTCGGGAGCCTCACAGAGAGCAATTTCCTCATAATCGACCATTTCGCCGATAACAGCGATAGAATCGACGTAGTTCCAAAGGCCCACAGCCGCATAGGCCGCAGTCGCACGGTTAAGTTCTCTCTTTGTTGTGAGAATCTCGGCAGCAGTAACATCCCCTTTTGCAACGAGAGACTCGGCCTCTTCGAGAACATCTACAAGATACTCATACTCACCGCAGTCGCAATCTACGACCTTGCCACCGATAGCCTTGATTCGTGCGCGTGCCTCGTCAATCTCGTCCTGCAACTGCGATGCGATAGCCGCGCCGTTGATAGAGGCATTATAGATTCTCCACGAATAAGATGTGGGGCGCGAGGTGCGATACAATGCTGAATCTTCGTCGGCAATGAGGCCCATACGTCCGTAGCCATCGTAACCAATATAGTGGAGTTTGTTATCCATTGATATTGTGAAGTTTCCGGGCACAGTGTCGCAGGGTGTAAACTCGAGAGAGGCTGCGTTCATGATGTTATTTGTCCAATGTGCCCACTCATCCTTGCCGGCCTTGCCTGTATATTTGTGGGCAAGAATATAGTGGCCGTTGTTCAGCCAACAGAGTTTATAGGTTTTCTCGTTATCGACGTCGGGGATAAGATAGAAGAGGTCGGCAGCCGAGGGAGTGATGGTACCACCGTAAGGTGCGTGCATAAAGAGGTTACCGGGCACCATGTGAACGAGAGTGTCGGTATTGTCGAAGGGGTTAGGATACTCAGCCGCATGGCCGCGGAGCACGAAGAGTGCGCCCTCCTGTGCAAACTCCTCGACACTCTGCACCTGCTCGCCAAGAGTAAACTCTTGCTCGGGGAAGGGAATGTAGTCGGTGCCGGGAGTAATACCCATATAGGTGATGAGGTTCTTGTAGTATTTCGAGCGAGTGTTCCAGTTGAACGAGAAGCTGGTAACAGGCTCGGCAAGTTCAAACTCAAGATAGTGGTACTCATAGGGATAGGGATTACAGCTGCGGCTATACACTGAGTGGAAGTGGTTATTCTCCTTGCCGTCGTTGAGGACTGCAAGACCACCACCGTCGCCACGCTGAATAGCATTAGAGTTTGCAATATACTCTATCTGCTTGCCGTTGCCGTCGTAGATACGGAACTCACTCATGGTGAAGAAGGGAATACCTGTACCCCATCCTGCCGAAAGGCCATCGTAGCTACCCGAAGTAAGGGTGTCGACAGTGTTTGTCGAGCAGACTGTGAAACGAAGTACAGAAACCGCTTCCTCCAAGTTGTAAACGTCAGATTTGTACACAAAGTTCTGTACAATCTTGGGGCCGGGAAGTCCATCGGCTGTTGTCAGCGTAATGGGAAACTTCGTAATTTCTTGTGCCATGGTGATGGTGACGACAAGCATCATCATAAATGTTAATAGAAGACTTTTTCTCATGATTGTCTGAATTTTAATTTATTTACTTTTTTACTCTCGCGTTGCAGAATGACACTATTTTGGACTAATCTGCAATTTCTTACAAATTAAGTAAAAGTTTCTTTAAATTCAAAAAGGATTGTGTGTTTATTTTTGTTTCTGTCCACCATATTGGTGCACAAGAAGAGACTTTTGCAGTATTTGATACTAAGCAATGGCTACTAAAAAAACAGATGGACTTTCACTGTACCCTTTAGTTGTGTCGGTTGATTTTTAAAATTACTATTGCTCATTTTATTGCAAAGGATACTAAAAAGCTGTCCATCTATGATTAGAGGGACGAGGAGCGGACGGAGGCAGCGAC
>JAFYPH010000044.1 GCA_017547585.1 Bacteroidaceae bacterium
AATTGTTGTCTGATACTGACCGGATTTTATCGTATTTTGGCTGATACTTAATCTAAAATATTGACGGTTCGTTTTTCGTTCCTGTACAATTTATATAGCGCCTCTTAATCTTACTACCTCTTTTTACAAGAAGTGTAATTTAGAAGACCGCTGTACTGCTATGTCTGTATGGAATGTTTTCAAGGATCGTATTGCTTTCAGGGGAACTGCGTTCCTTGTCGAAAGCGAGTGCAAAGGTACAGCAAATTTTTAAACTACAAAACTTTTTCGAGAGAAAATTTTAAAGAAAAATTACACTTTTTATTTAATTTACTGAATTACAGCATATTTAGATGCATACAAAGTTTTCAACAGCTTTCTTAACAAAAGCGTGTTGAAAACCTTATACCTTATTAAATAAATAAAAAGGGTAAAATTATTTTTTCATCAAATACTCTGCAACTGCGCTGTAGGCGGGCAGGGAGAGGGGGTCTATGAGCAGGTTACTTGAGAGGTTGGAGGAGGCCAGCCTGACAATTACCATCTGCGCAGCGGGGTCGATGTATATTGCCTGCCCGTGGACGCCGCGAGCCATGATTGCGCGGTGGTCGTTATTTGTTATCCACCACATGTCGCGGTAGCTCCACCCTTTGAGCGACTTTCCTTCGCGAGATTTTTCAAAAGCCTCGGGATTGCCACCATGAAAAATATCCTCTATTGCCTCTGATGGAAGGATGCGTTCGCCGCGCCACTCGCCTCCGAGCCTTATCATTTCTCCTATTCGTGCGAGGTCGCGCAACGAAGCGTTAAGGCCGCCACCCGCAAAGGGAATTCCAAGCGCATCGACCTGATAATAAGCATCTTGCTCCATTCCCATGCGGTGCCAGAAATACTCTGTCACCAGCTGAGCCACCGATTTTCCGGTTATGCGCGCGAGCACCCAGCCTAGCGCATCGGCATTGACCGTGCGGTAACCAAAGACGTTTCCATGGTCGCCATCTTTCTTGACGCCTTTAAGATAATCGTAATAGCCATCCGCACCATCGCCGGGAGTGTGCATGGGGTTGCCCGCCGCCGAGAATGCCCAGATTTCGGCTGTCGGGTCGTTGTAATCTTCGCTGAATTTGATGGCTGTGGTCATGTCCATAAGCTGGCGCACAGTGGCATCGCCGAAGCCCGAGGATGAAAGTTCGGGAACATAATCACTGACGAGTCTTGTGGGGTCGAGACGTCCCTCGGCATAAAGTGCCGCCGCCAAAAGCCCTGTAAAAGATTTTGTTACAGACATCACCGCGTGCACGCGCTCGGGAGTAAGCTCGGCGAAATATTGTTCGTACACCACCCTACCTTTGTGCAAAATAATCACTCCGTCAGTATAATTAAGGTCGAGCGACTCGCGCCACGTAATGTGGCGTTCCCTGCCCGTAGGCTGGAATTTTACACTGTCGATGCTATCGTCGAGCGCATACTCGAAATGGGTGACAGGCATCATATTTCCGCGCGGGACGTTGACCGTAGGCATAAATTCGCGCATGTGAACGACACTGTAGCGCAATGCGGGAAACTGAAAAAACGAGCCGTCGCGGGCCGAAATCACCTTATCGCCCGACGGTGGAAAGCCTTGCATATAGCCCGTCAACTGCGGGACAGACTCGGCCGCATCGGGTACTTTTTTCTTTTGAGCGAATGTGAACATAATAAACAGGAGTACTGAAAAAATGGTTATAAAAAAATATCTCATGGCAATAAAGGGGATAATATCACACACTGAAGAAACACCCACGAGAAGAATATTGTTCGACCATTTTTCAATAAATATTTATAGGCAAAAGATTATCCTGCACGAAAATAACGCTATCTTTGTATGTTGAAATTTGCGAGGAGAGAGGACTCTACATTCGCAACGGACGAATTATGAAAGAAGAAAAAGGATGAATACAGTTTGGATAGTGATGCCCATATTGCTGGTGCTGATGTTCCTTTTGGGAACCGACCTCGACAAAAAAGCATTTGAAGGAGTGACAAAGAACCCCCGCGCAATTCTGGCAGGAATGACGGGGCAGATAATATTGCTGCCGCTGATAGCATTTTTAATCGCATGGACGCTGAAGCTGCCTCCCGTATATTTCATGGGACTCACGCTCGTAGCATGCTGCCCCGGCGGAAGCTCGTCGAATGTATTTTCGATGCTCGCCAAGGGAGACGTTGCCCTGTCGGTGACACTGACAGCCATCAGCAGCATAGTGACACTCTTCACACTGCCCTTTATAATGGAGGCAGTCGCAACATTTGTATCCGACCAGTCGGGCGCAACCATCAGCCTGCCCATAGGCAAACTGTTGATACAAAATGTAGTATTATTCCTTGTACCGATGTTACTGGGAATCGCACTGAAGAAGTTCCGCCCCGAGACAGCCAAAAAAGTAAACAAGGCATTAAGCAAGGTTGCGTTCCCTGCACTTATAATTCTTGCGCTCACATTTTTCCTGCAATACACAAAAGAGATTTTCGACAATTTTGCCCTCTTGGGCCTTGCAGCCGCTACTCTGATATTGGCAGCCATGCTCTGCAGTTCACTACTGTCGCGAGCAGGAAAGTTCGGCAAGGCCGTGCGCCGCACCATTGTCATCGAAGTGGGAATGCAGAATGCAGCTCAGGCAATAGCAATAGCAACCTCGCCGTTCATCTTCGACAGCGGAGAAATGGCAATTCCCGCCATCATCTATGCACTGATGATGAATGTCGTTCTTCTCATCTACGTGGCAATAGTCAAAAGAAAGAACGCATAAGCGAACAGGCGAGCAAAAGAAGCGTAAAAAGCAACAGATTTTTAGCAGTCGCGCCAAGCAGAGGATTCAATGCTGCCCCGCGGCTGCTGATTATTTTTTTCCACGTCTTTACGTGAAGAGAGAGAAACGCCGCAGGAACAACGAGAGAGAGAGCCGAGAGCCTCACCCATACTGGAATCATGACAAGCATCGCCACAAAGCCCGAAAGCAGATAGCAGCGCTCCATTATTTTGCGACCGAAGATAACCACCGTCGTACGCTTGCCCACAGCCCTGTCGTCCTCAACGTCACGATAGTTGTTCACCACAAGGACGTTGGCCGCAAGAAGCCCCACAGCCACCGACACAGGCAGCGACAGCGGCAGAGAGTGCCAGCCATCCTCTTGAAGATAGCAAGTGAGTGTCACGGGCACTATTCCGAAGAAAACAACGACAGCAACGTCGCCAAGGCCATGATGGGAAAGAGGATAGGGGCCGGCACTATAAGCAAGAGCAAAAAGGCCGATAGCAATACCCACAGGCAGCAACCACCACCCGCCAAAGAAGAGCATGGAGCAGCCGACAACGGCAGCGACGGCAAGCGTCGCATAGGTTGCAATCTTCATTGCACGCGGAGAAATGTCGCCCTCGGTAACTCCACGACGGAAGCCCTCGCGTCCTTTGCGGTCGAGCCCGTTCACATAGTCGTAGTACTCGTTACCGAAGTTCGACGCCACCTGCGCAAGCATGGCAAAGAACAGGCACAGCAGCGCCGGAACGAGCGAGAAACTACCACCCATAATGGCACAGGCAATGCCCGCAAGCACGCCCGCCACCGACACAGGCAGAGTCCTGAGGCGCATAGCCTCTATCCACATTTTCAACATTTTACTATTTTTTTCCTATATACATACGGCAAATGCCGAAGGTGAGCGACCTGTGCTCCACACTATTGAAGCCGGCCGCACTAAGCATCTGCATAAATCTGCCGGGGGCGGGGAAACGTAGCACCGATGCAGGCAGATATTCGTACGCGCCTCGGTCGCCCGACACCCAGCCGCCGATAGTGGGCAATATTTTCAAGAAATAGAATTTATAGCACCATCTTACAATAGGGCTCGAGGGCACGGAAAGTTCAAGAATAACAAGCTTGCCATCCTTCTTCAGCACGCGGCACATTTCGGCAAGGCCAACCTCAAGATGCTCGAAGTTGCGCACTCCGAAGCCCACGGAAATGCGGTCGAAAGTTTCGTCGCCATAGGGCAGTTCCTCGCAATCGCCCTGCACCATGGTTGCCGCAACGCCGGCCGCAGCAATCTTCTCGCGACCAATCTTCATCATTCCCTCGGAGAGGTCGATGCCCACAACCTTGCTGCCCGCAGCAGCCTTCTGTGCAATTTCTATTGTAAAATCGCCTGTTCCGCAGGCAACGTCGAGAATTTCGAGCGGAGCATCCTTGTCCACAATCTCACGGACAGCCTTTTTTCTCCACCCTTTGTCAATATTGAGCGACAGTATATGATTCAGTTTATCATAGTCGGGGGCAATATTGTCGAACAACTTTCTTATTCCCTCTTTCTTAGCCATAATTATCTAGTTTTTCTTTAGTACCAATGTATTTGTAATAGTTGCAGGGAGCTCCTCGCTGTAATGCGTAACCATGATGAGAGTCTTATCTTTGCGACGGCAGAAGGCCTCGATGACACGCTTCACGCGACGGCGGTTGAAGGTGTCGAGCCCGTGCAAAGGCTCATCGAGAATGAGAAGCTCGGGATCTTTCACAAAGGCACGCGCCAGCAGACAGAGACGCTGCTCGCCGCTCGACAGCTGCATGAAGCTCTTGTCGCGCAGAGAGGCAATGCCGAAAATATCCATCCACCACTCACACACAGCAAGGCTGTCGGGGTGGGGACGCAGATAGAGACCTATAGTATCGAAAAGACCGCTGGCAACAATCTCTATCGCAGGCATGTCCTTCATATATGCGCGGTGCATTTCGGGGCTCACATAGCCAATGTGCTTTTTAATCTCCCATATGCTCTCGCCCGAGCCGCGTTTGCGTCCGAAGAGAGAAATGTCGCAAGCATAGGATTGGGGATTGTCGGCACACACAAGGCTGAGAAGAGTGGACTTTCCCGAGCCATTCTCGCCACGCAGAGCCCACACGTCGCCGCGACGCACCGTCCAGTCAAGATCTTTCAGAATGGTGCGCTCGCCGTAGCTGATATTCACTTTATTGAAGCTGATAATCTCTTCGGAGACATAATTTTCGTTCTTGTAGGGAAGCTCGGCTATACGCTTTTCGAGCGAGGCAAAGAGAGCCTCCTCGGCTGCGCGGCGCGCAGCATCCTCTTTTTCACATTTCTCGCGGTAGCTGTGCAGGGGCATCTTCTCGCCCACTCGGCAGCCATCGACGGGAATCACATGAGTGATAAAGTCGGGAACATCCTCCATCATCGAGAGCACAAGCACTATCTGAAGGTCGCTTGTGCGCGAGAGTTCGTCGAGAAGTTCGTAAAGCTGACGGCGCACAGCAGCGTCGAGGCCGATGAAGGGATTGTCCATAATGAGTATGCGCGGCGACGAGGAGAGCACGTGGGCAAGCTCCATCTTGCGCAGTTCGCCGCTGCTCAGGTGCACCACCTTCTTGCGCAGCATAGGCTCAATGTCGAAAAGCGCGAAAAGGCGGTCGCGCAGAGCGCCCTCGGGAATCGCATCGAGAAAATCGGCAACCTCGGGAACATCATCCTGCTCAGTCTGGTTCCAGCGCATCTGGTAGCAGTAGTAAAAGTCGGAAGTGCCGTAAGTGTCGCGGAAGGTGATGTATTTTATATTCTTGTAAGCGTAGTTCGTGGGCGCGGGACGAAAATCATATTCGAGACTACCCTCGCGCAAAAGATATTTTCCGGTGAGCATCTCCACGAGCAGGCTCTTACCCGCTCCGTTGGGGCCAACAATGGCAATGTGCTCTCCGCTAAGAAAATCGACCGAGGCGGGTGCATCCAAGCGCACAAAGGGGTTGCGCGCCACCGCTTCGCTTAATTTCATCGTATGTTGTTGTTCCATTTTTTGTTTCGCTTGTTTCAGAGTGCGAAGATAGTGCAAACAGACGAGTAAAAACAGATAAACACCAAAAAACTTTAGTGTAAGAGCAAGAGGCACAATATAAAAATTAAAATTCTTTTACAAACATCGTCACAAAGGCATTGTTATAATCTGACAGAGTGAAAAATTCATCAGTCAATAACTAAAAAAGAAGATTATGACAGCACCATTGAAAGGAATCAGAGTAATCGACTGGACACAGGTACAGTCGGGCCCTTCATGCACACAGATGTTAGCGTGGTTGGGAGCAGACGTTATTAAAATCGAACGCACGGGAGTGGGCGACCCCACACGCACCGAGCTTCTCGACAAGCCCGGGCTCGACGGTCTCTACTACTTGCAGCTCAACTGCAACAAACGCTCCATTGAGCTGGACATGAAGACTCCCGAGGGAAAAGAGATTCTCACGAAACTGCTTAAGACCGCGGACATCTTCGTGGAGAATCTGCACCCGGGAGCGGTTGCAAAATTGGGATTCTCGTGGGAAGAGGTACACAAAATCAACCCCCGCGTCATCTACGGAACAATCAAGGGATTCAACGACGACTCGCCCTTTGCAAGCGTCAAGGCATTCGAGCCCGTGGCACAATGTGCGGGAGGCGCTGCAGCCACCACCGGCTGGTGGAAGGGAGAGTATAATATTCCCACACAGTCGAGCGCTGCACTGGGCGACAGCAATACAGGAATGCACCTGCTCATAGGCCTGCTGGCAGCGCTCATGCAGCGCGAAAAGACCGGCGAAGGCTGCTTCGTGGAGCAGTCGATGCAGGATGCTGTGCTTAACCTGTGCCGCATAAAGTTGCGCGACCAGCTGATACTCGAGAACACCGGCACACTGAAACATCTGCCACAGTACCCGAATGGGAAGTTCGGAAACACCGTTCCGCGTGCGGGAAACGTCGAGGGAGGACAGGTGCTCGGCTGGTGCTACCGTTGCAAAGGCTGGGAGAGCGACGACAATGCCTTTGTCTACATTGTGCTGCAGAATGAAGCGAAGCCCTTTGCTGCTGCCTGCAACGCAATAGGCAAGCCCGAGTGGATAACCGACCCCAAGTTCAACACCCCCGAGGCACGCGAAAAGGTGAAAGAGGAGATTTACGCCGAAGTGGAGAAATACACAATCACCCGCGACAAGATTCAGGTTGTCGAGGAGCTTGGAAAGGCGGGAGTACCCTGCGGCCCTGTGCTTAGCATGCTTGAGATTAAGAACGACGAGTCGCTGCGCAAGTGCGGCACCATCGTAGAGGTGGACCAGCCCAAACGCGGAAAATTCGTCACCATAGGCTGCCCGCCTAAGTTCTCGAACTACAAGCCCGAAGTGAAGCCCGCGCCTCTATTGGGCGAGCACACTGACGAAGTTCTGCGCGAGGTTGGTTACAGCCCCGAAGAGATTACCGCCCTGCGTCAGAAGCACGTTGTTTGCAAATAATCTGTTATCCGACTAAAAAAGATAAAATTATGGCAACTGAACAGAATCAGATAACCGATGGCATGCACCTGATGGTGGATGCATTGAAGATGAACGGTGTTGAGACTATTTTCGGAGTGGTGGGAATTCCCGTCACCGACCTTGCGCGCCGAGCACAGGAGGTGGGAATAAGATACATTGGATTCCGCCACGAGCAGTCGGCGGGAAACGCGGCAGCGATAAGCGGATTCCTCACGCGAAAGCCGGGAATATGCCTCACGGTGTCGGCGCCGGGATTCCTTAACGGACTCACGGCCCTCGCCTGTGCCACAATCAACGGGTTCCCCATGATACAGATTAGCGGGTCGAGCGACCGCAACATCATCGACCTGCAGCAGGGCGACTACGAGGGACTGGACCAGATGAACATCGCAAAGCCCTTTGCAAAGGCAGCCTACCGCATCAACCGCCCCGAGGACATTGCCACCGGAGTGGCGCGCGCCATGCGCGCCGCCCTCTCGGGCCGCCCCGGCGGAGTCTATCTTGACATTACCACAGCAATGCTCTCGACCACGATGGACGCCGACGCTGCGCAAAAGACACTCTTCGCCCCCGTGGAGCCTGCGCCGCGACAGATACCCTCGCACAAGGCTGTGGAGCGCGCAATGGTGCTGCTGTCTCAGGCAAAAAAGCCGCTTGTAATCATCGGCAAGGGCGCAGCCTACTCTCAAGTGGACGAGGCAGTGAAAGAGTTCATCGAGAAGAGCGGAATTCCCTATCTGCCAATGTCTATGGCCAAGGGATTGCTGCCCGATGACCACGCGCTGTGCGCAGCCGCGGCACGCGGTCTTGTGCTCGCCAATGCCGACACCGTTGTTCTTTTGGGAGCGCGCCTCAACTGGCTGCTCTCGCACGGAAAGGGCAAAAAGTGGAACGCCGACGCAAAGTTCATACAGCTGGACATCGACGCCACCGAGATTGACAGCAACCGCCCCATCGACGCCCCTGTGGTTGGAGACATAGGCTCGTCGCTCGCCCTGATGCTCGAAAAGCTGCACGAAAAGTCGCTGCCGCAGTTCACCGACTGGCTCGCAGAGATTAAAAAAACAAAAGAGGTCAACGCTGCAAAGATGGCCACGAAGCTCGCCTGCACCAACCTGCCAATGAACTATTTCTCGGCACTGAAGGCCATAAGCGACGTACTCGAAAAGCATCGTGACATCTATCTGGTGAACGAGGGAGCGAACACCCTCGACGACACGCGCAACGTCATTAATATGTACCACCCGCGCCGCCGCCTCGACTGCGGAACGTGGGGAGTGATGGGCATAGGAATGGGCTACAGCATTGCCGCAGCGGTCACAGGCAAGCGCCCGGTGGTTGCCATCGAGGGCGACAGCGCGTTCGGCTTCAGCGGAATGGAGATTGAGACAATCTGTCGCTACAAGCTGCCCGTAACCATCGTAGTATTCAACAACAACGGCATCTACCGCGGAACGGACAAAAACCTGGGCGGCGGAGACGACCCCTCGCCTACCACCCTCACCATCGGCGCTCGCTACGACAAGATGATTGAAGCGTTTGGCGGAGCAGCCTTCAATGCCACCACTCCCGACGAACTGCGCGACGCATTGGGCAAGGGAATAGATAGCGGAAAGCCCACGATCATAAACTGCGTCATCGACCCTGCTGTGGGCGTGGAGAGCGGACACATAGGTAACCTTAATCCAAAAACCTCGATAAAAATTTAGGCCATGATAGATATTCTCATAAAAGATATTCTGCCCATATTCGTGATTATGTTTCTGGGCTTCGCCGCCGGCAAGCGCGGAGTATTCAGCTACGAGAATGCGCAGATATTCAACAAATTGGTGCTCACATACGCCCTGCCCGCCGCACTATTCGTGTCAATAGTGAAGGCCGACAGAAGAATGCTGTTCGACGACCTTAAACTGACAATCATCAGTTTCATCATCATCACAGCCGTATTTCTGTGGTCGTACTATTCGTGCTACAAATTCTTCAAGCACACGAAGAGCGAGGCAGCCGTGTGCGCGCTCATTTCGGGCTCGCCCACAATCGGTTTTTTGGGCTTTGCGGTACTCGAGCCAATCTACGGCGCCACAGCAAGCACCGCGCTTGTGGTTGCCATAGTCTCGATAGTTGTGAACGCCATAAACATCCCCATCGGCCTTGCGCTGATGAACAGCGGCGGCGACAAAGAGAAAAGCAACGAAAAGAAGAGCCTAAAGGACAACCCCGTCATCAGTGCGCTGATGCAGCCTGTCTGCTGGGCACCCATCCTTGCGGTGATTCTTGTGCTGCTGGATATAAAATTCCCCGCAATATTGGACCCTAACTTTGAGCTTATCGCCAAGGCCAACGCCGGCGTCGCAGTGTTTGCCGCGGGCCTCACCCTCTCGGGCATGAAGTTCCAGATGAACGGCGAGGTTGCCTACAATGCAGTTGTAAAATTGCTGATAATGCCGGGTATTCTGTTGCTCGTAGGATGGATATTCGGAATGAAGCCCGACAACCTGCAGATGATGGTGCTCGCCGGAGCATTGCCACCCGCATTCTCGGGAATCATCATCGGCAGCCGCTACCAGCTGTACGTGCGCACGGGAACATCGTCGCTGACATTCAGCATTCTCGCATTCATCGTTGCCGCCCCATTCTGGATATGGATGGCGCGACTGGTGGCAGGTTAATAAAAAAGTTCCCCAAAAACTTTGGGGAACTTTTTTATTTCGATACTCTATTTAAAGAGCTTTACATTATCGAATTCGGCCTTCAGCTTGCCCTGCTCGATGCCGTGGATAATCTCTACCACGCGATCGTTCATGGGAGTGGGACAGCCCACCTTGCGACCATACTCCGAGACTGCGCCATTGATAGCATCAACCTCGGTGAGCTTGCCCTTTTCGAGGTCCTGCAGCATGCTCGCCTTCAGCTTCGCATGCTTGCGGATGGCAATGGGAATTATGAAGAACGAGAATGCACGCTTCAATGAATTATTGTAGTCGAGCAGCTTCACAATATCCTTGCCCTGCACAGGCTCTATGCGGATGCCGCCGGCCTTGCACACGTCGATACACTCTTTAATGAGAGCCTGCACCACACGACGCGACTCGCGGGGCTTAGAAGCCTCGCCGAAAGTGCATCCAAGCACTGCACTCATGCCCGAGAATGCCGCGTTTATAAGCAGCTTGCTCCAGCGTGTACCGATGAAATTCTCCTCGACCTCCACAGCGCCCATCATTTCGAGCACCTTTTTTATGCTGTCGAAGTTCTTGTTGCGTTTTTTGCTGATTGCGCCCAACGAGAAAGAGAGAGCATCGGGCTCGCTTGTAAGCTCGCACACGCCCGGCTCTTTGAGGGTAGCGCCCCACGCAACGGTGCATCCGAGCACGCGCTCCTCGCCAAGAATCTCGGCAATCTGCATTTCGGGCAATCCATTCTGGAAAGTGACCATCGCTCCGTCGGCAGCAAGATAGCCATCGAGCATGCTCACAACCTCTTTATTATGCTGCTGCTTGGTCATGAGGAAAATAACGTCGTATTTTCCGCTCATCTCCTCGGGAGTATAAGCAATCACCTTCTGCGAGAACTGCACAGTTCCCACCACCTGCGCGCCACCGGCCTTGAGGGCCTCTACGTGAGCCTTGTTACGGTTAATAAGTTCAATAGGAACACCGCCTTTGCTGATGTATGCTCCAAGAATCGTGCCTAACGAGCCGGCACCATATATTGCTATACGCATATATTTTCAAAATAAAATTTCTACTACAATTCGGTTAATTTGTTCACTCCGAGAGTAATTAACCAAAAGCGACGCACCCAAAAGGCGCGTCGCTCTCTTTTTTATTTAATGTGAGAATTACTCAGCAATTTTGTTGTCAGAACCGAGTACGTTCACAATCTTGTGGATGTACTGTTTCTTCATGTTCTCGCGAGCGGGACCAAGATACTTTCTGGGGTCGAACTCAGCGGGCTGTGTAGCAAATACCTCACGAACAGCAGCTGTCATTGCGAGACGGCTGTCGCTGTCGATGTTGATTTTGCAAACTGCCAATGAAGCAGCCTTACGCAACTCCTCTTCGGGGATACCGATAGCATCTTTCAATGCACCACCGTATTTGTTGATTGTCTCAACCTCTTCCTGGGGAACTGAAGAAGAACCGTGGAGAACGATGGGGAAGCCGGGGAGCTCCTTCATACAGCCTTCGAGTACGTCGAATGCTAAGGGAGGAGGAACGAGTACACCCTTCTCGTTGCGTGTGCACTGCTCGGGTTTGAACTTGTTAGCACCGTGAGAAGTACCGATTGAGATAGCCAAGCTGTCGCAACCTGTCTTTGTAACGAAGTCTACAACCTCCTCGGGGCGTGTATATGTGTGGTGCTCAGCAACTACGTCATCCTCAACACCTGCAAGGATACCGAGCTCACCCTCAACTGTTACATCATATTTGTGAGCGTACTCAACAACCTTCTTTGTAAGAGCTACGTTCTCGTCGTAGGGAAGGTGAGAACCGTCGATCATTACAGAAGAGAAACCCATGTCGATGCAAGACTTGCAAAGCTCGAAAGAGTTTCCGTGGTCGAGGTGGAGAACAATCTCGGGATGCTCGCAACCGAGCTCTTTAGCGTACTCTACAGCACCCTCAGCCATGTAACGGAGAAGAGTCTGGTTAGCGTATTTACGAGCACCGCTTGATACCTGAAGGATAACGGGAGATTTTGTCTCAACTGCTGCCATTACGATAGCCTGCAACTGCTCCATGTTGTTGAAGTTGAACGCGGGGATAGCGTAACCGCCTTCCATTGCCTTAGCAAACATCTCTTTAGTGTTTACAAGGCCTAATTCTTTGTAACTTACCATGTTTATTTAATTTAAAAGAATAAAATTCGTAAATGCTCTGCAAAGATAGCAATTTATTTTATTCAATGGGCAAAGTTCATTAAAAAGTTTAACAAGAATATCGTTTCGGGAGTCGAAAATAATATAATTTTCACGTTTACGGTGAAAAATATTAAAGTAAGCTTTGCATTTTGCACACTAAGGGCTATCTTTGAACTATAGTTCGAAAAATTTCTGCACTCGCTTAAAAACAAAAGACAGATGCCCAAACGAATATTATACCCTCTGCTGCTTGTAATTGCATTTTTCGTTGGCGAAATGGTTTTTGTTGTCGAGGACAACAATATCATAGAGAATATAAGTGAGAAGATTGAGACGCCGCCACCATCGCCGTACGTCAAGATTTCGGCGCTGGACAACCATTTCCGCGAAGCTGCAGACAGCATCGACTGGGATTGGAAACTTATAGCCGCAATTTGCTACACAGAGTCGAAATTCGACTCAATGGCAGTGTCCCACGTGGGTGCATACGGAGTTATGCAGATGCTACCAAGGACGTTACGTTCTTTGGGCGTTCCCGACTCGCTGCACACTGACACCCGCACAAACATCCAAGCAGGAGCAAGGTACCTTAAAAAACTCGAAAGGATTTTCCGCCGCATAAAAGATTTCGACGAGCGTCTGAACTTTGTATTAGCCTCGTACAATGCAGGCATCGGACAGGTGAACGATGCAATGGCTCTGGCACAGAAATATGGCCGCAGCCGCTACGTGTGGAACAACGGAGTGGACACATTCCTTATTCTGAAAAAATACCCCGAATATTACAATGACAGTGTCTGCAAGGCAGGAAGTTTCAATAGTTCGAACGAGACGCTCTCGTTCGTGAGAAAGGTGACAACAAGATGGAAACGCTACCAGCGCATGCAAATGACATACGAAGATTCGCTGAAGGCGGCGCTGCAAGCAAACGACTCTATTTTCAACAAGCTACCCCTTGAACAATAACAATATACAAGATAACAACGAGGCCACACAGACAAGCGGCCTGTGCCGACGCGTACATCTGAAAAGATGGGACGACGAGGGCTTTTTATACGTAACCGACAGAGAAGAAAGAGAATTTATTGTCGCGCGCCCGCAGCTACCCTGCTACGACAGGCTGCAAAAGATATTGAAGGTGGGCTCGCAGCTGAATCTTCTCGAGTGGAGCACCGACGAAAGAGGAGTCATCAGGGCCGAAAATATAATCTTCGACCCCGACTTTCTTGTAGAGACAACCTCGCTGTGCAGTTGCGTGCAGGAGCATGGTTCGTCGCCGCTGAACTACATTCTGAATCTGTTCAAAGAGAGCAAGGCCACAAGGCACACTCTTTTGGGAGAGGCGGCAAATATGTTTCTAGACGACTGCGTGAACGAGCGAGCCGAAAAGGCCGTCTCGTACAGCGACTCCATGAAAAAGTTCTTTCGCGAATACCCGCTGCAGCTGACTGCCGCCGAGGGCATCGATACAAAATTCTTCGACGACACAAAGATGCAGTTCGCAAACATCCGCCAGACGGTGGGACGTCTGCTCGCCCCGCTGAACAACGACGCACCGGACAACATCTACATCGAGCCTTCGTTCTTCTGCTCGGCGCTGGGCCTACAGGGACGTATCGACCTTTTGGAGGGAACAAACAACAACATCATAGAGCTAAAATCGGGAAAGTGCGACGAATACCGAAACAACGCAAAGGAGGAGCACATTCTGCAGATGTCGCTCTACAAGGAGATGTTGAAATACAATCTGGGGCTGCCCGATGACAAGGTACACGCGCATCTTTTCTACTCGCGCTACCCAAATATCATTCACCGCGAGTGCAGCAAAAAAGAGATTGGCGAAGCACTGATGTTGCGCAACGAGATTGTCGCCACAATGCACAGCCTGGCCGACGGCACGCTGCGCCCCACAATAGAAGGACTAACCCCCGACGACCTTAACACCAAACGCACACGTTCGCAGCTGTGGAACATATACAAACGTCCCGAGCTTGAGCGTCTGCTCTACCCCATACAGAGAGCCACTGCCGCCGAGAAGGATTACTTTTTCGGCAACGTAGCATTCATCGCCCGCGAAATGCGCATAGGAAAGAGCGGCGGCGGAGCCGACGCATCGAGAGGCGGCTTTGCCGACACATGGAACCTCTCGCGCAAAGAGAAGCAGGACAACGGTAACATCCTCGCGGGACTGAAAATAAAAGAGCTTATAGAAGAGGATGGAGTCGTGGCAATAACATTCACCCGCCCCGCGTGCGACGAAGACTTCTTCCCCAATTTCCGTGCGGGAGATACAATATTCATCTATAGTTGCGACAACGAGGAGGCCTGTGCCACCAACCGCCACGTCACGCGCGGCACACTCACGGCGCTAAGCGCGGGAGAGGTAGCATTCAAGCTGCGCCACCGACAGCGCAACCCCTATATTTTCCCTCTCGACGGCAGCTATGCTGCCGAGCACGACCATCTGGACAGCACCTCACGCACAAGTTTCAGAGAGATGAACGCAATGCTGCTCGCCCCCAAGGGCCGCAGAGAGCTTGTGCTCGCCGAGCGCCAACCGACGTTCGACAGCAGCCGCACACTCATCGGCGACTACAATAACGAGCATATAAACAACATTGTGCTCAAGGCCAAGCAGGCTGACGAACTTTTCCTGCTCGTCGGCCCTCCGGGAACGGGAAAGACCTCGAAGGCGCTTAGTAGCATGGTGCAGGAGTTCTACGCCGAGGAAGGAAGCAACATCCTGCTTGCGTCATTCACCAACCGCGCTGTGGACGAAATATGCGAAGCGCTCGAAAAGCTGCCGCAAAAGCCCGACTACATACGCATAGGCAACGAGCATGCATGCGCTCCGCAATACACGCACCGACTGCTGAAAAACGTAATCGGCGACTGCCAGCGACGCGACGAAATTACCAAAAAGCTGCTCGCCACACGCATCACCGTGGGCACAATATCATCAATCTCGGGACGTCAGGAGCTCTTCGCGCTCAAGAAATTCGACGTTGCCATCGTGGACGAAGCCTCGCAGATATTGGAGTCGCAGATTGTGGGACTCCTGGCCGCCACCACCCCCATGGGAGAGTCGGCAATAAAGAAATTCATTCTCATAGGCGACCCCAAACAGCTGCCGGCAGTGGTGGCACAGTCGCCCGAAGAGGCCGAGATTAAAAGCCCGCTGCTGCGCGAGCGCGGCTTTACGAGCCACGCAATTTCATTCTTCGAGAGAGTCTACAACCACTACAGCAAAAATCCTCTGCCACAGCTGGTTGCGTCACTCTATTCGCAGGGACGCATGCACCCCGAGGTTGGAGATTTCGCCAACAGATATTTCTACGAAGGAATTCTGCAGCCCATTCCCCTGCCCCACCAGTCGGAGCCGCTGCCATACGACACATACGACGCCGATGATGCAACAGAAAAGGCTCTTGCCACACGACGCACAATGTTCATTGCAACCACCGCATCGGCCGAAGAGGAGAATCCAAAAATCAACCGCAACGAGGCGCAGAGAATAGCGCAGTTTGTGGCCGCCTACAGCAATCTGTGCCACAAGAACGGCATCGACTGTTGCCCCGACAGGGAGATTGGAATCATCGTTCCCTTCCGCAACCAGATAGCGATGGTCACCAACGAGATTGCACGCCTGAACATTCCCGACAGCGGAAATATAATCATCGACACCGTCGAGAGGTTCCAGGGCTCGCAGCGCGACATTATCTTGTACGGAACAACAATCTCCACCCCCTCGATGATGGATATTCTATCGGTGACTACCACCGACGCAAAGGGCACACTCATCGACCGCAAACTGAACGTGGCAATCACACGCGCAAGGCGTCAGATGTTCATCTTCGGAGTGCCCGAAGCATTGCAGGCCTCGCCACTCTACTCGGCACTGATGCAGGAAATGAAGTAAAGAAAAACAGCAGCGTTTCAAGAATGCTGCTGTTTGTTATTTGTAAAGAGTCGATAGACAAAGGGGAATATTATCACCAAAAATTCCAGCAAAAAGGAGTAGTCGCCCAAAAGCGCCGCGGTTATTCCCTCATACTCCATGGAGGCAAGCAGCAGCGCCGCCGGGACAAGTGCCACCAAAGAGCATGCGTGGAATTTCACACGCGAAGAGACTGCCGCCACAATATCGTCCACCCCTCTGAAGGCACCACCGACAATACCGAACACCGCCGAAGGGACAAAGAGCGTCACGAAAAGAAGCAGTGGCCACCCGCCCGCCATAGGCGAAGCGGCAAAGGTGCCCGACACACTGCGGAAAATATCCAACGGATAGAGAGTCGCCGAGAGCAGCAAAAGCACCATTATCAGAGCCGCCACAAACGCCGACCACAATGCACGACGCATGCGCATGGATGTATCGCCTCGCAACAGACGGCCGAGAGCAGGGAAAATGCCGCACGAAGCGAGCACTCCGCTGCACATGAGCAGGATAAGAATCACCGCCCAGGGCATATGCTCCACACTGCCCACCGAAGAGCGCAGAAACCAGCGCACCCCGTCGGACGAGGCGAGCAGCGTCTCGCTTCTCTCGCCGCCGAGCAGCGCCACCAGCGACCTCACCCACGAATAGAGCCACACGGCAAAGAGCGCGCAGCCATAGAGTATCGTCGGCAAATTATCCACTCTTTTTCTACTCATCAGCCTCGAGATTTTCAACATCTATAAGGTGCAGTTCAATGGCGCGCACCACCAGACGCGTAACATTTATTCCTCGTTGCTCGCTCTCGGGGAAGAGACGGGCGATGAGGTCAGCCTGACGCTTTTCGAGCGATTTTACGCCGAAAGGCATACTTTTTAGGTTGGCAATCATCTCCTTTGTATAGCCAAGAGCAAGATGCTTCAGGAAACACTCATCGTAGCGGTCAATATCATATTCGATTACCGAGCGACGATAGGAGTACTCGCGCATCACCTCTTCGCGGAAACGATTCACAATCTTTTCGAGTATCGGCTGGTTGAAAACCAATCGTTTGCCGGACATCACATTGCGAATCTCATATTTTGTAAGCAGTTCGCCTGTCTTCAGCACAATGCCATCGGCACCCGCGTCGAGCACGTCCACCCACAGTTTTTCGTTGAGAAGTTCGCCTGTGAATATCAACACTTTCACCTCTTTGTAGAGTCTTTTCATCTTTGCACAAATCTCCACGCCTATGGTGGTGGAGCCGCCAAGGCCAAGGTCGAGCAACAGCAGGTCGGGAAGCTGCTTCTCCATCAGAGGCCACAGTTCGGCCTCGTTCATGGCAGTGCCTATGATACACGCCTCGGGAATCTCGCTGCGGAAAATCTCTTCGGTGCCTTTAAGCTCGAGTTTCGCATCCTCTACAATTATTACATTGAATTTTTCCATATTCTTCTATTTTTATTTGGGCAATGTGAAACGTATCAGTGTGCCGCCCTCGTAAGCGACAGCCTCGACGCGTCCACCATAAAGCCCCATATAATCTTCGTGCATTCTCACAATCTCCTTTGCCACAAGATACCCCGTGCCCGTGACACCCTCGCCACCGTCAAGATTGCCTGTCGACGGGACGAACATTGCCGCCATCGTCTCGCTGTCCAACGAGCGACGCTCGTCGAGCAGCTCCACGAGCAGCGTCTCAGACTGCGCAACGGCGCGCAGCGCGAGGCGACCATCCATTTTCACGGCAATGAGCTCTTCGAACAGCGACTCGAGCAGGAAAGAGACAAGCTCTCTGTCGCCGCGGAAACTCTCGCCGCAGGTTGTATAGTCTATCGTCAGCGAAAGGCCGGCGCGCTTTGCGCGGCGACGCGCAAAGGCGACGCACTCGCCTGCAACCTCGTCGATAGAGGTGCGGCGCGGCAGAAAAGCCGTGTCGTCAAGCTGGTTGGCGGCGCAGGTGGTGAGAGTTCCATAGACTGAGCTATAATAGTCCATAAGCTCGCGCATGGCCGAAATTTTCTCGTTACTGAGATTCTCGCCGCCATTTTTTATACGCTCCACAAGCTCGCGTATGCGGTTGGGGTAATATATTGTCTCGTGCTTAATCATCGACAGACAGTTGTCCATCACCTGATTCTGCACGTGCAACAGATTCTCTTCGTAGACTATGCGGCGGCTCTCCTCGACAAGCTCGTCGAAATTGCGGTACTCGCGCGCCATGTCCACCGTCGCATGGTAGCCTATGGATGCCACGTATCCGGCAATAATTTCGAGAGTCATCCGCTCGTTGGACGAGAGACGCGCCTCACCTTCGAGCGCCATTGCTCCCACGCATCTGTTACCCTCGCCACCGGTGACGAGCAGAGGCACCGCAACCACCTTCCCATCGGACGAGGTTGCAGGCTCGCAGCTTTTATATGCCTTTTCGAGAATATATTCGAGACGCTCTTCACTCGCCGATACTCCCGCCAGCGCCGTCGCTGCAACATCGTGAAAATCGACCTTCACAGCCGAGACGCGGAAAGGCTCGTCGGTCGCCGCAAGCAGTTCCTGTGCAAAGAGCGCCACGAGACGCGAAGCCTCTACAGGCTCGCCCTTTATTCTGCGCAGCAATCGCCTGTTGACCTCGAGCGCCATATAAAGATTCATCCTGTTAATCACACAGTTCTTAAAGTAGTAGAGCAACGACGCTGCAACTATTATCAGCAGCAGGGCCACGCACAGCACCACCGTCGCCTGACGCACGTTAGCTACGTGGCGCAGGTTGGCAGAATACTCTTCGAGCTCTTTATCCTCGTGCACCAGACGATAGAGAGAAGTGTAGGCATTATTATTGTAACGATAGCCGTCCCACTGCTGCAGGGCGAGCATGGCCACCGCCGCCTCGTTCCTCACGTCCAGCATATTGTAGAAGACCTCCTCGACAAGTGAGTCGGCCGAAAAGCCTTCGCGCCACCAGCCACACTCGGCAGCCTCGCCGTGTCCGTAGAGGGTAAGAGTGTCGCCCGCACCACCACTCTTGCGATAGAAGGCATTAAGCTCGTCCATCACCCGACGCGCATAGTGCAGCGTGCGCTCGTAATCGCCCTCGACGTTAGACAGATAGACTGAGTCGGCAATGGCGGTTACACTCTCGGGGCCACCCACAGCAAAGAGCGATGCGGGGAGAGAGAGCAACAGCAACATTATCATGCGCAGCACCCCTTTGGGCAGGCGGAACGAGAAACGACTGCCCTCGCCCTGTCGGCTCTCTACATTCATGCGGCAGACAGAGAAGAGCGCGTCGGTCTTTCTATATTTTTCGATTATTCCCTTGCAGTTCATGAGGCCGAATCCGTTGCCCTTTTTCTTGAGAGCATCAGCGCCGCCGTCGCGTCCGATGGTGGATGCATCGTACACCTTTTCGTCGAGAATGCGACGCACATCCTCGGCCGAGAGTCCGACGCCGCTATCTTTCACGGCAACCTCGACAAAGTCGGCCTCTTCTGTGGCCGAGAGTTCGACCACCCCACCAGCGGGAGTGAATTTCGCGGCATTGTCGGCAAGAGTGTTTATCATGAAGAGTGTCAGAGCCTTGTCGGCCTTCACCACCGCATCGGTGGGAAGCACCTTCAACGTCAGCCCCTTCATTGCAAACGCCTGTTCGCCTTTGGCAATAATGTCGAAAAGTTCTTGCAGGGCAAAATTGCCGATTGTAAGATTAAGTTCTCCGCGACGCAACTTTATCCATCGTTCGAGAATAGTATTATACTCCTCTATCTTGTCTGTAAGTTCGGCCACATAGGCGAGACGCTCGTCGGCCGTAACCCCGCCGCTACCGGGCAGCGCCAACATTCTAAGCTCGTTGGAGAGTCTATCCATATAGGGCCTGATGCCGTTGGCCACCGAGAGTGTGGCTCTCTTTAGCACATTCCCTCTCTTGTGTACCGAAAGATTGAGAGCATATGAGAGGTTAAGCTCTTCGAGGCGCGTGCGCTCGTCGCCCATCGCCACCAATCGCGCAGCCTCGTCTTTCGCCACACGTATATAGGGCAGCACAAGCTCGACGAATGTACGCTGCTCGTCGCTCAACTTTTCCGATGATTCTATGCGCAGATACTCATTTTCGCCCTCGGACGTTGCACCCAGCAGAAAGTCATTCTCTGCGTGCGGCTCTCCGCGGAAAAGCGAGACACGGCAGACACCGCCGATGATTGTTGCAAAGGAGTTTCGCAACAACGTCGTAAGGCTTTCATCAACATCCTCTTCATCGGCAAACTCGCGCTTCACGGGGAAGGCTGCCAATTCGCGACAAAGATGCAACAGCCCCATGAGCGCCGTTGCGTATCGCTTGTTGCGCGCTCGCCAGCGACGCACAAGAGCCACGGCAACCACCGCCGCCACGACAAGAAGAAGCGAGAGTATTATTGCCCATTGCAACATCTCTCGGGCATTGCGCGCGGTTGTCTGTAGACGGCTCTCGACCTCTCTATTCTGACGCGTCACACGCAGAAGGTCAAGATAGGCGTTGCGATTCACGTCCGACGCCTCTTTATCGCCAAGCGCAGCATAGGCACACGAAATTTCATTTCTTATAAGCAGCATGCACTCGGGAATATTCACAACATCCGCGAGGGCCATGCGTTTGAGTTCGAGAGAATCCTCGGCCGGGAAAAGAGTAGACGGTGGCAGAGTATCCTTCTCGTCATAATAGTTTGCATAATAGTCGTTTACAGCATCGAGAGCGACACTGCACACGTCGAGGGCATCCTCGTACTCGCCTGCATAAACGTGGCACGAAGCAAGCACAGCCATGCTCTTAATCACCATATAGAGGTCGCCATATGCGTCAAAATCATCGATGGCGCTCTCGGCCAGCCACTGCGGCAGTTCGTCGAGCGCGAGAGTGTCGCTGTTCAAACGCGCCAGACGCGCGGGCGAGAGTCTCTGTATGGAGTCGGCAATGACATTTTCGCGCAGCATCGTAGCGAGCATCAGTTTGTAGTGTCCCGACAGCCATTTATACTCTCCGCAGCGGGCCACTCCGCGAGAGAGCGCAGTGAAACGCTCGCCGAGGGCATTGCTGCGCGACGCGCCTGTAACCAGCCCCGCATAGAGAGCGGTCGCAGTATCGGTAACCTGCACGAGACGGCTCGCCACCGCATCGGCACTCTTTTTATACTCATCGTGCAGGCCCAACGACGCAAAATAGTTGGACGAGACAATGTAAAAATCAAGTTCAAGCATATTTAGTCGCTCCTTCTGAGAGGCAGAGAGCGACTCGCCTTCGGAGTTTATGCGGCGCATCGAACGGCGGGCATTGGCGCGATAATCATAAAATTCCCTGTTCGCAGAGACACGGTGGCACAGACGCATCATTCCTACATTCGCCTCCAGACGGTCAAATTCGTCGGCAGCAACGGCAATCACGCTGTCGTAGAGCGCCCTCGCCCTTTCATAATCCATCGCCATCATCGCCACATAAGCATCGGCATTCGACAGAAAAGCCCGCTCGCCAATGGCGGCACGCACCTGCTCCGCAACCTCGCCCAGATGGTCGCGACCAACGAATTTCGCCTCATCGACACTGCGATACAATGAATCGCCACACGCCCCCCACTGCGCAGAGCGCGACGCTTCACTGCCGAACATTTGCAACGGCAACAGAAGCAGCAGAAACAGTATGTAGCGAAAAATGGCAATCATGCAACGATGTTTATAAGGGCGAAGATAATACAAGTTGCGCAATTTAAAAAATTCTTTGCCGAAACTGCACTTTTTTAATGCGATTAGCCACCGTCGGGAAGCAAAAAGAAGAAACGGCTCCGCGTAATCACTACGGGAAGCCGTTCGGGGGAATTGAATGATTAAGAAAAAGTAATATGCTTTTTACATTTTTTGTTCATTGACACTTTATGAACATACGCGCAGCAACTTTTGTTCTTGTGGAAATATTTTTTAACACAAATAATGTTTCAGTTCCACCCGAACGGGGACAAAAAAAGCGAGACACAAATTGTGTCTCGCCCATATTCTCTATAATTGAGTTTCTGATTATTCAGCTGACTCTTCTGCAACAACTGCGAAAGGAATCTTAACAGAAACCTCTTTGTGCAATTTGATTGTTGCTGTGTAGTTGCCAACCTCTTTAGCAGCCTCAACAACGATGATCTTGCGATCGATCTCGAAGCCGAGCTTAGCAAACTCCTCAGCAATCTGGATAGAACCTACAGAACCGTAGATAGCACCTGTAGCGCTTACCTTTGTTGCGATTGTCAATGAAACAGGAGCAAGTTTCTGTGCCAATTCCTCAGCATCAGCCTTGATCTTAGCCAACTTGTGAGCACGCTGTTTCAACTCCTCTGCCAATACCTTCTTTGCAGAAGCTGTAGCAATAACTGCCTTACCGGTAGGAATCAAAAAGTTACGACCGTAACCATCCTTTACCTTAACGATATCATTCTTGTATCCAAGATTGATAACATCCTCTTTAAGTATAATCTCCATAATTGTTCCTCCGAATTTATTATTTCATCAAATCAGTTACAAAAGGCAGCAAAGCCAAGTGACGAGCACGTTTAACGGCCTGTGCGATACGACGCTGGAATTTCAATGAAGTACCTGTGATACGACGGGGAAGCAACTTACCCTGCTCGTTCAAGAATTTCTTCAGGAATTCGGGATCTTTATAGTCAATATACTTGATGCCATTCTTCTTGAAACGGCAATATTTTTTCTTTTTGATATCTACCGAGGGAGGGGT
>JAFYPH010000045.1 GCA_017547585.1 Bacteroidaceae bacterium
CCACGAGGTTTTTGGCGATGATCTTAGCCATTTCGACAACATGTTCTTCATAGAGCCTCTCGAATACCTCTCGTTTGTTTATCTTATGGAGAAGAGTAACATAGTACTCACCGACAGCGGTGGCATTCAGGAAGAGGCCCCCGGCCTTGGCAAGCCCGTCCTTGTGATGCGCGACACCACTGAGCGTCCCGAGGCCCTCGAGGCCGGCACAGTGAAGCTTGTTGGTACCGATTACGAAAAGATAGTATGCGAGGTTTCGTCACTGCTCGACGACCCCGAATACTATGATACAATGAGCAAGGCTGTGAATCCCTATGGCGACGGCCTTGGATGCAGTAGAATTGTCGAATTCCTAAAGTAGAAAAGATGAAAAGAGCTTATTTGTATTGTGATAAAAGATCGCTTAACGATGCAACCAATTATTATGTGGATATGGTCAAGGAGTGCGTTGCTGAGCGTGGATATGAGTTTTTTGTTACTCATAAGTTGGCCGAGATAAAATCCCCCGATCTTATCTTTACAATAACAGGAAGATACTTCTTATATTCCAAACTGCGATTCCCGTTTACAAAAACAATCTATTGGGCACAGGGTGTCGGAGTCGAGGAGGAGAAGATGCGTGGCATTGCATCAATAAAATCTCGTATAAAATTGGCTTTGGTGTACGTTGCCGAACGCGCCGCCATTTTAAAGTCGGACTTTCTGTTTTTGGTTTCGGATAGAATGAAAGAGTACTATGCTGCAAAGTATGGCTATAAGTATGATGAGAAGAGGTGTCAGGTGATGCCCTGTTTCAACTTGCAACTTTCTGATAGTTTCGATGCTGCGCAGTACGAGGCTCCCACTTTTGTATATGCAGGCAGTGCCGATGTTTGGCAATGTGTAGATAATATGTTGGCTGTTTATTCTCTCGTAGAGCGAAAGATTAACGATGCACGTTTGGTGATTCTCTCTTCGAACAAGGATATTTTTGAAAAAGCTATCAATGAACACTCTATCAAGAATTACGAGATAAAATATATTCCTTATCAATTGTTGAACGAGGAACTGCATAAGTATAAGTATGGATTCTTGTTGAGAGAGGACCACATTGTCAACAATGTAGCGACTCCTACAAAGATGAATTCGTATCTGTCGAATTATCTTATCCCCATCTACAGCGATGCTGTCGATGATTTTGCCAAGAATATCAATATTGGCGAGTTTACACTCATGGCGCGCTGTCCGTTGAACGAGAACGATATTTGCAATATGATATGCGAGTTCGAAAAGGCGGAACACGATTTTTCGAGTCTGCAGCGTGAGGTGGAAAAAATATTTGCCGAGCATTATAATAGAGAGAGATATGTTCGTATGATATCCTCGAAATTCAATGCTATGAATCTTTAGTGTAATTAGCAATTTTTGAACAAAAATTAAAAATATGGCTCACATGTCTTCAATTCGCGTGCTGCATGTTCTTCATGGACTCGACAGGGGTGGAATCGAAACCTTTATAATGAATGTCTATCGTAAGATAGACAGAAGTAAGGTGCAGTTCGATTTTGCTATTGTCAAGAAGGATAAGTGTGAATACGAGGATGAAATACTTTCATTGGGTGGTAGAATTTACAGAATGCCATCGATGTCTATTAAGAGTATCGTGCAATTCAATGAGAAATTCGGGGCTCTTTGCCGTAATTATAAAATAGTTCATTCTCATTGGAATACGATAAGCACAATTGTCCTGAATGTCGCTAAAAGAAACAATGTAAAGTACCGTATTGCACACTCCCATATTGCAAAATTTTCATCAGGAGTGCAGGGCTTGATGAAGCGTTTCCTTAGAGTTTTTATCAATAGCTTTTCTACCCATCAGTTTGCTTGCGGCGCAGATGCCGGTGCCTTCTTGTATGGTCGTAAGGTTGTAAATAAAAGTTCGTTTAAAATTATAAACAATGGAATTGAATTGGAGAGATTCCTGTTCAATGCCCAAATAAGAAATAAAATACGCGAGAATAGAGGAGTGACAGACGACACTTTGGTTGTTGGCCATGTGGGGCGTATGGGCGAGCAGAAAAATCAGACATTTGCAGTGGAAGTTTTTGCCGAAATTGTTAAAAAGAGACCGGATGCTCAAATGTGGTTCATCGGTACGGGCCCCGAAGCTAATATAAATTTAGTTAAGGAAAAAGCCAAAGAGTTGGGCGTTCACGACAAGATATCTTTCTTGGGCAGCATCCCCAACGTCAATGAATATCTGAATGCCTTTGACATCTATTTGTTCCCTTCTTTGTACGAGGGTCTTTCCGTTGCATTGATAGAGGCGCAGACTGCGGGCCTTATGTGCTACACTTCGGACACTATCGATGTTAATTCCAAAGTGACAGAAAATGTCATATTCAATTCCTTGGCAGAATCGCCTGTCGTCTGGGCCGAACGTATTCTTGACGGCTGTAATTATGAAAGAAAGAATATGGAAGAGAATATGACCAGAGCCGGGTACAATATTATAGATACGGCTAAATGGTTGCAGGAATTTTATTTGTCGTTGACCTAATATAAACAAAAGAATAGCCGTACGGCTATTCTTTTGTTTTTGGGGTACATACAAGTAGTCGTATTATTTTTGTGGTAAACAATACGCGATAAACGCACCTATACACTTTGCATTCTGAAGATATCCGTTGCTGTCCATGTGCAGGAATCCATCCACGGGCACAGCCTCGGAGGTGTTTGCATTCTCGCCCGGAGCATACTCAAAGTTATGCGAAAAGTCGGGCGACTGATGCGCGTGCAGCGACACTATTTTCATCTTCTCGTATCCTCGGCTCTCCACATAGTCGTACAGAGCGTCGAACTTCTCCATAGTCTCTGCAATCTTGCTATCCGCGTCACTCTGCAATCTTGTAGCCTGACACACGTTGATGCCCACAAAAGCATTGGGACACGCCTCCACGATTCTATCCACAATCCACGGCATATATTTCGTGTAGCTCGCTGTGCTATCGTTCAATCCCAAGAGGAAGAACACCACGTCGGGAGTCTCCACCTGTCGCGTCTGAAGATACCACGCAAAGTCGAAGATGTAGAAATTCTGACTCTTGTCACTCGCCTCGGAGTACGACTCACGAAAAGCCTTCTCGCCCGCCTTGAAAGCAAAGCAGTAATCAGGATGATTCGCCTTATCCTCGGCAGTCGCCAGCTTCATAAACGGATTATTACCATTCGTGTTTGTACCCGTCTGCGGGTAGTCATTCGAGTTCTGCGACTTTCCGCAAATTTGCGCACAAGACCAGCCGTACCACCCCTCGCTCTTTGTACCCAGATAGTCATTCTTGCTTCCGCAGCCAACCATCTCCACGCCTAAAGTCTCAAGGTAGCGTTTCACATAGGTCGCCAGCCCAATCTCCGTTGTAGAGCTTCCGAGGCACAGCACCTTCACAGACTTCTTCTTCTCCTCAATATCGGTAGTGTGAACATTCACTCCACCCACGACGCTCCATCTGTCCTTGTACAGATTGCCATCATCCGCGTAGATGTCCACCACAGCATTGTCGTCGAAATAGACTTTACCCTCGGGGTTGATGTGGTTGATGATAGGGAGCGCAAAATTAAAGTTCGCACCCGCGTTTACAATGGGAGCATTATTAACGTACACACCCCCGTAAGCAGGGAAATTCTTCATCAGCACCTCTTTGGCGTAAAAGTCCAACGGAGTATCCTTCACAAAGAACATATCCTTTCCATAGAACAAAGGCACAGGAACAGAAGCAACACCCAACTGCTTTTTTATAATCTCAACATCGCTTGCAACAGCCTCGATGTCCGCAGTATTGGCATTTGCCTTACCATTCAGCGTCTCGATGCTCAAAGAGAAATTCTCGCTCTGATTGATGTCGATGTTCACGCCCACATACGCAGTTCCCTCGGGAGCAACAAACTCTTTGTCGACAAGCACACCACCCTCCGACGAGAATATCACCACCTTCTCGGCATTGTAGAAAGCAAGCCCTCGTGAGGTGTTTACACCACCCGTGGTAGTAATGCGACAAATTCTTCCTGCCACACAAGGGAATAACCCATGCCTGTAGTAAGACAACTGCCCTGTCTCAAATGGCTTACCCACAGGGTAAGTGACGAGATTGCCCACACTTAATGCCGAAATACCAAACTCACGCCCTTCGGAGTAACACTCCGTCGACAGAGCCTCAAATGCCTCGGCAAGCTCGGCTGTTTCATTGGCGTTCTCTTTTGCCACGTTAAAGAGCGTCTCAACGCTCAAAGAGAAATTCTCACTCTGGTTGATGTCGATGTTCACGCCCACATACGCAGTTCCCTCGGGAGCAACAAACTCTTTGTCGACAAGCACACCACCCTCCGACGAGAATATCACCACCTTCTCGGCATTGTAGAAAGCAAGTCCACGAGAGGTGTTTACACCACCCGTAGTAGTGATACGGCAAATTCTTCCTGCCACACAAGGGAAAAAGCCACGTCTGTAGTTAGACAACTGCCCCGTCTCAAATGGCTTGCCCACAGGGTAGGTGACGAGATTGCCCACACTTAATGCCGAAATACCAAACTTATGCCCTTCGGAGTAACACTCCGTATGCAACTGCTGCACGTCGGCGGCGAGTGCTTGCTCTCCCTCGAAGACGTCGTCTATGGCACCTGCCAGCTGCGCCTCGGCACTCTCGGCGCGATCAATTTCGTCGCTTATCCTGTTCGATAAGATGGAAATTTTCTCGTTAAGGTCGTTGGTGGGTGCCGCAATTGTAGTGTCGCCGCTGATAACCATTTGCCATGGTGTCCATTCGTTGTTATTCTGTTTTCTGCTCCACGAACGTTTGTAGGTGTTTGTGCTGCCATCTTCGTTGTTCGATATTGTGAGTGTCTGGCCAATAGTCTCCTTCTCGGTCATTCCATCTAAAGTGCTGTTTCGCGTGACTTCGAGAATTGTTTCGAAATAGCATTGTTGGCAATCGCAGTATGCGGCCGGTGGCAGCCCCTCTTCCGATGATACGTTTTTGCCTATGAGTGTGTAGGTGCCACTTTCGCGTACTTCGTCCAACGAGTGTATCTCTCTCTTGAACGGCTCACCGTTGTCTTGTTGTATGCCTTTGAGCATAAGTTTACTTTGTTTTTTCATGGTCTTTTTTCGGCAAAATTATAATATGGTGATGGGGCGCAGTTTGTAGGATTGCTACTTTGCATCTTTTGTTTGTAAAATGGTGTTACATTTGCATAATTTGTGTTTATATTCTTGTTTTCATATTGCTTGAATGATAAAAATTAGATAGAATTTGTTATAATATATAACTGAATCTGTTTCTACTTTGGCTTATAAAATGTAACTTTGTACACAACCTTTGCAATGTATGCTTGTTATGAATTACAGAAATATTATAAAATCGAGGGAGTTGCGTGTGAGAATCCTCACATATTTGGCTTGGATTCCTGACAGCTTGATGTTGCGTTTGCAATATTGGATGCAGACGGGCCGAAAATTGAATCTGAAGACCCCCGTGCGTTATACAGAAAAGCTGCAGCTTTATAAATTGAAGTATCGCAATCCCAATATGCTCAGATGTACCGACAAATACGAGGTGCGCGGATACATTGAAGAGAAAGGGTACGGTGAATATCTTATTCCTCTTGTTGGAGTTTATAATAGTGTGGCCGAAATTGATTTTGATGCCTTGCCCAATCAGTTTGTTGCAAAGACAACCGATGGTGGCGGTGGTAATCAGGTGCTTGTGTGTCGCGACAAATGTGCGCTTGGCAAGGAGGTGTTCATGGAACGCCTCGGCGGGTGGATGGCTGCTCGAAAGGTGACAAAAACCGCAGGAAGAGAATGGGCATACGAGAATGGTTTTCCGCGTCGCATAATTATAGAGAAATTGATTGGTGCCCCTGAAGGAGTCAAAGACTTGATTGACTATAAATTTTTCTGTTTCAATGGCAAGACCTCGTATATTTATGGTCTTTCTGAACGATATATGGGGGAGTCTGTGCAATTGGGCGTGTATGACAGGAATTTTGTTAAATTAAATGTCTCGCGAAATGATGAACGTCCTCAGGAGAATCCGCTTCCAAAGCCGTTGAACTTTGAGAGTATGTTGGCTGTTGCCGAAGAGTTGTCTAAAGAATTTCCCCATGTTAGGGTTGATTTGTATAATGTTGAAGGGAAAATTTATTTTGGAGAATTGACTTTTTATGATGGTAGTGGTTATATGACATTTAATCCAGATACTTTTGACGAAGAGATGGGTAGAGACTTCGATGTTTCAAATTTCTCTTGAATGTAGATTGTAAATTGTGGTTGTATGAAGCGTTTATTTATAATAGTTAACGAGGACCGCTTTTTCCTTTCGCACAGAAAGGAGATTGCTGTTACTGCTAAAGAGAATGGCTATGATGTGACAATTGTTGCCAAAGATACGGGTCGCCGTGGCGATGTTGAGGCTTTGGGACTAAGAATGGTGGAATTGCCCATAAATCCTACCGGTAAGAATATTTTTCAGGATTTGAGGAGCTTGCTCTTTCTTGTGAATCTCTATCGCAAGGAAAAGCCTACAATTGTGCATCATGTGGGATTGAAAAATATTCTTTGGGGTGGTCTTGCTGCAAAACTTATGCGTGTACCAGCGGTAGTCAGCGCTGTTAGTGGATTGGGAGTGATTTTTTCACAAGAAAAGTCGTCTGTAATGGCGGGAATGATTCTTAAAGTGCTACGCTTTTCGCATCATAGAAAGAATATTGCTGTTATTTTCCAAAATAGCGAGGATAGGACTCTTTTCAAAAGAAAAAAGATTGTCAACGAGCGACAGATGTATTTTACAAAAGGCTCGGGTTGTAATTTGAATGACTTTGATTATACTCCCGACCCTGATGGCGAAAAGATAAATGTTATTTTTACGGCGCGCATGGTGAGAGAGAAGGGTGTGGTTACTCTTGTCGAAGCTGCCGAAAAACTGCGTGCCGAATATCAGGATAAGGTGGAATTCTGGCTGTGTGGAGGTTTGTCGAATAACCCTCGCGCATTGTCCGAAGATGACCTGAACTATATGTGCGATGGCAATTATATTAAGTGGCTGGGACACAGAAACGATGTGCGTGACCTGCTGAAGAAGGCCAATATAGTGGCTTTCCCGTCGTATTATCGCGAAGGTGTGCCCAAGTCTTTGATAGAGGCCTCTGCGGTGGGACGTCCCATCGTTACAACTAATTCCATCGGCTGCAAGGATGTTGTCGAGGATGGCGAGAATGGCTTCCTCATCGAGATTAAAGATAGTAATATGTTGGCTATGCGCCTTAAAGAGCTGTTCGACGACAAGGAACTGCGCGTAGCAATGGGCAGAAAGTCGAGAGAATTTGCTGAGCGTGATTTTTCTGTTGAAAATGTGGTGAAGACCCATCTTGAAATATATAAGAAGCTTGGTGGATGATTTTTTTTGCCTTGCCGTTGCATTTGAACTTATGGAATATTTAAAATAGCGATAAATTTATATAATCTGCAAGATTAGTTTGAAGATGTTAATATTGTTGGTATTTGCGCATATTTTCGATTGAACACTTGACTTTGGTGTAAATATTGCGTATATTAGTGATGCTATTTTACATCCTTTAAATTTATATATCATGGAGAAGTTAATAAACGATTTCGATAGGGAGTTTGATAATATGTCTGCGAGTGAGAATTTGTATGCCGAGGCGATGGCTCATTTGCTTGATAAAGATACCAATGAGTTTGTAGAGTCTTTGGGTGATGAGGGCTGTGCATCGATGAATGCTGCTGCCGATGGCGGCGGTTCTTATGAGTAGGGCATTGCGAGGCTTTAATTTGGTGATTTTTTAGTAGCTGCATAAAAGATAGATTTATATATGAATATAGACACAAAAATACTTGACGAACTGACTGCGAAGGCTAAGGGTTGTGAGCGATTGAGAATGAATTACGACCTGCGCACTTCGTTGGGCGATACGTCGCAGCGTATGCTCAATGCATTGGAACCGGGCACGGTTGTGCCTATTCATCGCCATCGTACGACGGCCGAGACGGTTATCATTGTGCGTGGAAGGGTAAAGGAGTTCCTCTACGACGAGTGTGGTAATCTTCTCGAGGAGATTTTAATGGAGGTGGGTGGCGACTGTCCTGTGTTGCAGATTCCTGCTGGGCAGTGGCACACGATTGAGTCGCTCGAGTCGGGTACTGTTATCTTCGAGGCTAAGGATGGCGCCTTTGCTCCCTTGAGCGAGGATGATATTTTCAAGAAATAAGGGCCTTACAATCTTTTACGGAAATTTTTTGTTCTTTGGTGAACAAATGTGCATTCTTGCTTGTTATTGTCGAGCGAGGGTGCATTTTTCTTTATAAAAAAGCACCACCCATGTTCCTTTGTATGAACATCTGGGTGGTGCCACCATGGAAATTATTTTACGAATGCATAAGAGCCTTGATTTTTTTTTATTTTGTATGTCTGTTGGTTTTTGTTGACATTGCAAAGATACAATCGCTTTGAACTTTTGAGGTTGCAGAATTAACATTTTTGTAATTTACGGTTGGGCGAGTCGAAGGATGTTGTTTTTAGTTTATGTATCATGGAGAAGTTAGTAAACGATTTTGACCGTGAGTTTGATAGTATGAACGAGGGTGTGGGCTTGTTTGCCGAGGCTATGGCTCATTTGCTCGACAGGGAGAGAACTGACTATTTTGAGCTCTTGGCCGAGGATTTTGCTGCCGAGCGCGCTGCAGCCGACGAAGCAAACTCTTATGGATAATTGATGTTTGTTTGTGGCTTTTATATGACTCTCCTGCCATTATGTGGCTGGAGTTTTTTTGTATCTATGAAGTATTACAGGGTGGTGGTCATTCTCTCCTTCGCGTAGAGTGAATATAAAAAACAATGGGAACGATTTTGTCGTTCCCATTGCGGTTATTGCTTTTCTGCCTTGTGGCAGTCTGTTGCAACTTTTAATTATTCGCCACCTTCGAGCTTGCTCTTGAGTGCTGCAAGTGCGTCGATGTCGCCGAGTGTTGTAGAAGCTGCCTGGTTCTGGATAGCAGGTGTCTCCTCTGCAGCAGCTTTCTTAGCGCTCTTGCGAGCCTGTGCTGCAGCCTTCTTCTCTACCTTCTCCTCCTCTTTAGCTGCATCCTCGAAGATACGGCTGTGTGAAAGGATGATGCGTTTAGCCTCTTTGTTGAACTCGATTACCTTGAATGAGAGCTTCTCGTCAGCCTTAGCCTGTGAGCCGTCCTCTTTTACAAGGTGTTTGGGAGTTGCGAAGCCCTCAACGCCGTAGGGCAATGATACTACTGCACCCTTGTCGATGAGCTCTGTGATAACACCCTCGTGGATTGAACCTACTGTGAATACTGTCTCGAATACGTCCCAGGGGTTCTCCTCGAGCTGCTTGTGACCGAGGCTCAAGCGACGGTTCTCTTTGTCGATCTCGAGTACCTGTACCTCGATAACCTCACCGATCTGTGTGAACTCAGAGGGGTGCTTGATCTTCTTTGTCCAAGAGAGGTCGCTGATGTGGATAAGACCGTCTACGCCCTCCTCGATCTCTACGAAGATACCGAAGTTAGTGAAGTTACGTACTTTTGCTGAGTGCTTAGAAGCAACGGGGTATTTCTCCTCGATGCTTGCCCAAGGATCCTCTTTGAGCTGCTTGATACCGAGTGACATCTTACGCTCGTCGCGGTCGAGTGTGAGGATAACTGCCTCTACCTCGTCGCCAACCTTCATGAAGTCCTGAGCTGAACGCAAGTGCTGGCTCCAAGACATCTCTGAAACGTGGATAAGACCCTCAACGCCGGGAGCAATCTCAATGAATGCACCGTAGTCGGCCATAACAACTACCTTACCCTTAACTACATCGCCAACCTTAAGGTCTGTGTCGATAGCATCCCAGGGATGGGGAGTGAGCTGCTTCAAGCCGAGAGCGATACGTTTTTTCTCGTCATCGAAGTCGAGGATAACAACGTTGATCTTCTCGTCGAGCTTAACAATCTCGTTGGGATCGTTTACGCGGCCCCAAGAGAGGTCTGTGATGTGGATGAGACCGTCAACGCCACCGAGGTCGATGAACACACCGTAAGAGGTGATGTTCTTAACTGTACCCTCGAGTACCTGACCCTTCTCGAGTGTGCTAATGATCTTCTTCTTCTGCTCCTCGAGCTCAGCCTCGATGAGAGCTTTGTGAGAAACGACAACGTTCTTGAATTCCTGGTTGATTTTCACAATCTTGAAGTCCTCTGTCTGACCTACGTATGCATCGTAGTCGCGGATGGGCTTAACGTCAATCTGTGAACCGGGCAAGAAGGCCTCGATGCCGAATACATCAACAATCATACCGCCCTTTGTACGGCACTTAATGTAACCGCGAACGACTGACTGTGCTTCCATTGCCTCGTTGATGAGATCCCAAGAGCGACGAGCGCGTGCCTTCTTGTGTGAAAGGATAAGCTGACCTTTCTTGTCCTCCTGATTCTCAATGTAAACTTCTACCTCATCACCTACTGCAAGCTCGGGGTTGTAGCGGAACTCGCTAACGGGGATGATACCGTCTGATTTGTAACCGATGTTAACGATTACCTCTCTTTTGTTGATACTGATTACAGTACCGTTTACTACCTCGCGGTTTGAAACTTTGTTCAATGTACCGTCGTAGGCCTGCTCAAGCTGCTCCTGAGAGAGACCTGAAATGTTTTCGCCTTTTTCATACGATTCCCAGTTGAAATCGGCTGCTCCTGTTAAAATTTCTGTGCTCATAATTTTTTAAATACTAATGAGTTAGACATTATGTTGTTAGAATTCGGCTGCAAAGGTACGATTTTTATTTCGGATATTATAATTTTTTCGCTAATTTATTCATTGCGTTGCTCTTTTTTTGGTTTTTTAATCTTTTTTCGATTATTAATCGCTATCTTCGCGCATCATTTTGTGGCGGAATTTGTTGCATCTTTTGTGCATTTTGCACTATGGCGCTGCTTTTTCGCCGTAATTGTTTGTAAATGTTTAAGTTTTTTACTCTTATGCTGTCGACATTTAATTTTCTCGATTTTTTCAGTGCGTTCATTGTGCTGTTTGCGGTTATCGACCCCATCGGTGCTATTCCCATTGTGATTTCCGTGCGTGAGCAGGGTAGGGCGGTGAGTGCTTTCAGGGCGGTTGTTTACTCGTTCTTCCTTATGTGTCTCTTCTTTTTTATGGGCGAGGGACTGCTGAATCTTTTCGGAGTGGATATTAATTCGTTTGCTGTGGCCGGTGGCCTTGTTCTTTTCCTCATGGCTATGGAGATGGTGCTCGATATTGAGATTTTCAAAAATGCGGGCCCTATAAAGGAGGCTACCTATGTGCCTTTGGTCTTCCCGTTGCTTGCGGGTGCGGGCTCGTTTACCACTTTGTTGTCGCTGCGTGCCGAGTATTCTGCGTTGAATATTTTGCTTGCCTTGTGCGCGAATATGGTGGTTGTGTATGTGGTGCTGATGACTACGGGACGCATCCAGCGTATGCTTGGAAAATCGGGTATGTATTTCGTGAAGAAGTTCTTCGGAATTATTCTGCTTGCAATTTCTGTGAAGCTGTTTACTTCGAACCTTTCTTTCCTTATACAGAGTGTGTCGGCGCAGTAGTTGTTGCTGCGTATTTAAATATAGAGAGGGTGACCATCAATTTGTGGTCACCCTCTGCTTTTTTGTTAAAAATGAATGATTATCCGCAGTGGAAGTATTTTTCAACAAGTTTGAGCATTTCTTCTTGGTTGCCTTCAATTTCGCTGCGCAAAGTTTTGTCGCCGTATGAGCGCAGACGTTTGATTATTCCGTCTATCATGGCGGGGCTGAATACATTGTATTGCTCGAATACTGCGCGCTGACGTTCGAGACAGTCGGCCGATGCTTCGCAGCTGTCGGGGAGTTGGTCGAGGGTGTTCAGTTTGTCTTCGTTCTCTTTTTTGTGTATGTTTACATTTACGTATGTCTTTTCGGCAAGTTGCAGTGCATTTTCAATCTCGAATCCGTGGCGGCAGGCTACTGCAAGGCCGGCGATCAGCTGATAGATATCTGCCGAGCCGTCGGGTGAGCGCATTTCTACTGTCTGTTTTTGTGTGGTGTCGTAATTGCTTTCTGCCTCTAAGGGGTTGGCAATCTTGCACATGTCGCTCTTTGCTGCCCAGCCGAGGGGTACTCGGACAAGTACCGAACGGTTTCTGTCGCCCCAGCATACGTTTGTGGGTGCCTCCTGGTGGGGTACCAGACGGAAGTATGATGTGGGGTTGGTGTTTCCGAATGCGGTGATAGAGGGTGCAAGTTCCATCATTCCTGCAATGGCTTTGCGTGCGGTTGCCGAGAGTACTCCGCCGTCGAGCATTTGATTGTTGCCGTCCTTTACTATGCGCATGTGTACGTGAAGGCCCGAGCCTGCTTTGCCGGCTGTGATTTTAGGCGCAAAGGTTATGTCGTAGCCCATGCGGTAGGCGAGGTTGCGGATTATCCATTTGGCTATCATTAATTGGTCGGCGGCGTCTGTTGCTGCTACGGGCAGAAATTCTATTTCGTTCTGCTCATAAATAAGTCCGTCGATGGAGAAATTTCCTACTTCGGAGTGTCCGTATTTTATCTGTCCGCCTGCTTGGGCTATGTATGCCATGCACTGTGTGCGGAATTCGTTGAATTTTGCGTAGGGTGCCGACTCGTGGTAGCCTTTCTGGTCGGTGGCGGGGAATGTTCCTTCGTCGGGGGCTATCACATAATATTCGAGCTCGCCCATTGCCTGGAATTCCATGCCTGTGACTTCGTTGAATGCTTTGCATGCTTTGCGCAGGGTGTTTTCGGGTGAACTCTCAAGGGGCTCGCCGTCTTTGTTAAAATATGAGCAGAGCATCGATAGTGTGGGAATCTCGGCAAAGGGGTCGAGGAATGCGGTGCTGAAACGGGGGAGTACATAGAGGTCGCTGCTGCCTGCCTCGATGAAGGGGAATAGGCTCGAGCCATCGACGCGTTCGCCGCATGTGAGGATTGCATCGAGGTATGCGGCGTTGTTGATGACAAAGTTTAAGGTCTTCAGTCGTCCGTCGCCGGCGGGGTACATGAAATTGACCATTCTTATTCCATTCTCTTTTATGTAGCGTACAATGTCGGCCTTGGTGAATTCTTTGTTGGATTTACCGAGGAATGCTACTACCCTGTTGGGGTTCATGTCCAATTCACAATTCATAGTATTATATCTTTAGTTTGTTTTTTTTGTGTGAATGATTCAAATTGTAACTCAAAAAACAAAGATATAATATTTTTTTTGTAAACTGTGAATGGGTGAGCGGAATTTTATTTTATAGGGGATTTATTTGTCGCTAAATGGTTTGTAGGTCTTATTTTTTGTATTTCTTGAATCCCTTTGTCTCGCGTGTCTGCATTTTGCCTGCTTCGTCCGAGTATATGAAATAGGCTTCAATTTCGGGGTGCTGCTCGCAGAATTGCATTGCTTTTTCGAGGCCCATCACCATGAAGGCTGTTGCAAGTGCGTCGGCATAGGCGCACTCTTTGGCTATGACTGTGGCCGAGAGCAGTGTGTGTGTCACGGGGTAACCGCTGTGGGGGTCGATGGTGTGGGAGTATTTCTTGCCATCAATGAAGCGGTAGTTGCGGTAGTTGCCCGAGGTTGCCATGCTGCAGTCTGTGAGTTGTAGCACTGTTTGCAGTTCGTTTGTCTGGCGAGCATCTTCCACGGGTTTGTTTACGCCTATCGTCCAGCGGGTGTCTTTGCTGTTCTTGCCTTTAAGCGCAACCTCGCCGCCAATTTCCACCATATAATCCTCGATGCCGTTGCTGCGGAGCATGCTCGCCACGGCGTCGCATCCGTAGCCTTTAGCTATTGCGCTGCAGTTGAGCATTGTCTGTGGGTGTTCTTTGACGATTTTTCCATCTTTGAGGGATATTTTTCTGTATCCTGTGTAGGTCTTCATCTCTTCGATGGTTGCCGAGTCGGGCTCTATGCCTTGCTTGAATCCGAATCCCCATGCGTTTACGAGCGGGGCCACGGTAATGTCGAATGCTCCGTCGGTGGCCTCGGACACGCCCTGCGCCATGTTGTAGACGTAGGTGAACATGTTGTCGAGGGCGACCTCTTCGTTGTTGTTTATCTTGCTGATGATGGAACTTTTGTTGAATGGCGACAGTGAGTTATCCACTGCTTGAAGGGTGTTTTTAATCTCTTCGGCGTAGCTTTTCTTTGCTTTATAGGTTATGCGGTAGGTGGTACCGAAGATGCGTCCCTCCTCTGTCTGGTAGGGGACGTTGGTGGTGAGTATATATGCTGTTCCTGCAACGAGAAACAGCAGGAAAATCAATTTCCAGCTTTTCATTTCTTAAATGGTATTTCGTAGATGAGACTGTATGTTGCGCCGAAGCGTGTGTGTCTGTTGGTGCCGAAGCCGGGGATGTAGCCGATTTTAGAATTCTTGCTTTTTGTGGCGTTTACTCTTGCCTTGTAGCGTACGCACCAGCCCATGCGGAAGTTTTTCCATATTTTGGCGCTCACTCCCACGCCTAATTCTATCCAGCTGGCGAATCCGTTGACGTCGCTGAACGAGTAGGGTACTTCTCCTCCCCATATGGGGTCGTGCAGGGGCGGAGAGGATACGTCGTACTTCATTTTGCTGCATCCGAAGCGCAGGGCGCCGTAGACGTAGTTGGGGCGCAGGGTCTTTCCCTCCTGGTAGCTGAAGTTGTAGTTGAGTCCGGCTCTCATATAGGGCGCGGCCGACTTATAGTGAATGCCGAAATTCTCGTCGGTGATGTCTATGCTACCGTATCCGGCCTCTACTATGGGGAAGAAACGGTTGCCGAGGTTGGCCTCTATGGCAACTTCGCCGCTCATTCCGTCGTCGAGGAACGAGCTCATGTAACCGAAAATGTCGGTCGAGAGGCTGATGCCTTTGAATGCGAATGTTCCCTCTTTCTCCTCGCTCTTCTTCTCTTGTGCGTTGATGGTGCAGGGGAGGAGGATCAGCAGCAGGCTACTCAACAATATATAATTTGATATTTTCATGCCAGTCGAAGTTTATCAGTGGTTCGTTTATTGCTGCCGAGTCTATGAGGTTGCGTGTGTGACGCAGGCCTGTGACGTGGTGGAACATTGCCATTCCGCAGTCGGTAGAGACAAAGTAGGGGATGTTGCTATGCTCTACGTAGAGGGTGTCGTCGATGCCGTCGCTGTACTCGAATACGAGTGTGTCGCATTCGTTTGTGTAGCTTACGGGCAACTGTAGTTCCGATGCTCCCACGAGTCTGTTGGCAACGATGCTGTCGCGTCCGTTAATCATCAGTTTCACGGTGAGTGTGTCGGGGTAGCTGTAGACGCCGTCGACGATATTTTCGCTCTCGCCTACGCTGTACAGCTGTATGCGGTTGTACGATACGTTGTTTATATTGCAGTCGGTGCCGTTGTCGCAGGCTGCCATTGCAAGCGTAAGCAGCATTATGAGTGCTGTTGCCGCTTTTTGCAGGCTGCGCGAGGCTTTTGCTCTTTTAATGAATGTCATTGCTTCTTTCTTGGAAATTGTTTAGATTTCTTTGGCTATGTTGTACTTGTTGCGCTCCTGCGAGGTGCGGCTGATGAGCTCGGCAAGGAATCCTGTGAGGAATAGTTGTGTACCCAATATCATCATTGTCAGCGAAATGTAGAAGTAGGGCGAGTCTGTTACGAGTCGCAAGGGAATGCCGTTGGCGAGGGCGTACAACTTGCTCGCGCCGAGGATTATCGCCGAAATGAGGCCGATGAAGAACATTGCTGTTCCCCAAAGTCCGAAGATGTGCATGGGGCGGTAGCCGAAGGTAGAGAGGAACCACAATGACATAAGGTCGAGGTATCCGTGGAAGAAACGGCTGATACCGAACTTGCTCTTTCCGTACTTACGTGCCTGATGGTGCACCACAAGCTCGCCTATCTTTGAGAATCCTGCGTTCTTGGCAAGGTAGGGGATGTAGCGGTGCATGTCGCCATAGACCTCGATGCTCTTTACAACCTCGTTTCTGTATGCTTTCAGTCCGCAGTTGAAGTCGTGCAGGTTTTTGATGCCCGATACTTTGCGTGCGGTGGCGTTGAAGAGCTTCGTGGGGATGGTTTTTGTGAGCGGGTCGTAGCGCTTCTGCTTGTAGCCCGATACAAGGTCGTAGCCCTCCTCGGTTATCATCTTGTAGAGGATGGGAATCTCGTCTGGGCTGTCCTGAAGGTCGGCGTCCATGGTGATGACCACGTCTCCCTTGGCGCGCTCGAATCCGCAGTATAGCGCGGGCGACTTTCCGTAGTTGCGGCGGAATTTTATGCCGTGAATGTTGGGGTTGTCTATTCTCAATCCCTCGATGATGTCCCAGGAGTTGTCGGTGCTGCCGTCGTTGACAAATATTATTTCGTATGTGTAGCCGTTGGCGGTCATCACACGCTCAATCCACGCCGAAAGCTCGGGCAGTGATTCTGCCTCGTTGTAAAGGGGTATTATTACAGATATATCCATGATTCCTATTTTTTATAAACTACAAATGCTGTGAGCGGGGCTAAAAATGTCGATACGAATATGTTGCTCAGAAAATATTGTATGCATATGTCGCTTGCGCTCATGTTTGCCAAAATGTTGTATGTGTCTGCGAAGGCCTTTTTCATCTCTTCGCCTATCTCCATTGTCTGGTAGATGTCTATTTGCTCCTTGAATGCCGACAGTGCAAGCCCGTTGTCCATGAATCTGAAGTAGACGTAGCAGGCGATTGCCGCGAGCACCGCCGCGCATATATAGATGATTATCATCAGCGACCACGAGCTCATGAATCCCAATCGGTTGCCGCACTCTCTCTTTCTGTATCTTATTCCCAGATAACCTGCGTATATTGGCGATGCAACCAGCATCGTGAGAAATATCACCGACATTTCGGGGTTGGCGAGTGACACAATGTAGGCGGCAAATGCTGCAATCCACAAAATGCCCAGTTGTGTGCCGTATTTCATGGCGGCCTGCGTCAGTGTGTTGTTTTCTTTATTTGTCATTTCTTTGCTCTTTTCCAAATGCAAAGATAACGCAAGTTGGGTGGAGAACAAAATATGTGGCCTCTTTTTTATGTTGCTGCTCCGCTTGTTGCGTTCGTGGGGCGTGGTCGCATTGTTTGCGAGGGGCAGGAAAAATGTTTATTTGTGTCTGTTTATGATTTTTTTTGCCAAAATGCTTGTATTTCGCTCGAAAATATACTATATTTGCCGATTGAAATTGTACGTGTTGATATGAGACAATTAAAAATTACAAAAAGTATCACAAACCGCGAAAGCGCTTCGCTCGACAAGTACTTGCAAGAAATTGGTCGTGAAGATCTTATTACCGTCGAAGAAGAGGTAGAATTGGCACAGCAAATACGTAAGGGCAATCGTCAGGCGTTGGAGAAATTGACAAGAGCGAATTTACGTTTCGTAGTTTCCGTCGCAAAGCAGTATCAGAACCAAGGATTGAGCCTTCCGGACCTCATCAATGAGGGTAATCTCGGATTGATTAAAGCTGCAGAGAAATTTGACGAAACACGTGGATTCAAGTTTATCAGTTACGCAGTTTGGTGGATCAGACAATCTATTCTTCAGGCTCTCGCCGAGCAGTCGAGAATTGTACGCTTACCTTTGAACCAGGTGGGTTCTTTGAACAAAATCAGTAAAGCGTTCTCGAAATTCGAGCAAGAGAATGAGCGTCGCCCCTCGGCCGAGGAGCTTGCCGAGCAGCTCGACCTGCCGGTGGACAAGGTTGTCGATTCATTGAAGGTATCGGGTAGACACATTTCTGTGGATGCTCCTTTCGTCGATGGCGAGGACAACAGTCTGTTGGATGTGTTGGTGAACGACGATTCACCCATGGCGGACAACACTTTGGTTAACGAATCTTTGTCGCGCGAGATTGACCGCGCACTCTCGACTTTGTCGGAAAGAGAGAAGGAGATTATTCAGATGTTCTTCGGTATTGGAATGCAGGAGATGACGCTGGAAGAGATTGGTGACAAATTCGGACTTACACGTGAGCGTGTGAGACAGATTAAAGAGAAGGCCATCAGACGTCTGAAGCAGAATTCGCGTAGCAAATTGCTCAAGTCCTATTTAGGATAATATTGACGGTTATAAAATTGACGGGCTGCACCTGAAAGTGCAGCCCGATTTGTTTTTTGAAAAACTTTGGTTGCTATTGGGTGAACAAAAAGTCCGGTCGGAAAATCCGACCGGACTTTTTGTAGTTTGTAAGAATATGTAGAAAGAAATTCCTTTTTTTATTCTTATTGCAGACGGAATGTTATCGGTAGCACGAATCTTACTCTTACCTTTTCTCCACCCTGCGTGCCGGGCTCCCATTTGGGCATCGAGGTTACCGCTCGCATGGCCTCTTTGTCGAGCGATTCGTTGCCCGCGCTTTTTGCCACTTTAACGTCACAGATAGAGCCGTCGGTGTTTACTACAAATTGAACGTATGCTCTTCCTTGAATTGTATCTTTGCGTGCCTCATCGGGATATTTTATATTTTCTCGGAGGTGTTTCATCAGTGCTACTGTGCCGCCAGGGAATTGTGGTTGCTTTTCGCACACTTCGTAGATAACGTCGCTCCTTTTCGCATCTTCAGGTATTGTCATCTGCACCTTTAAGGGGTTTTCTGTTGCACCCTGCTCGCTTTGTGGCTTATTTATGTGGAAGGCAACGGGCAGTGTGTATTGCACTCTTACCTTTTCTCCACCCTGCGTACCGGGCTCCCATTTGGGCATTGAGGCAATCACTCGCATGGCCTCGTTGTCGAGCGATTCGTCGCCCGCGCTTTTTACCACTTTTACGTCGCATACAGAGCCATCGGTGCTTATTACAAACTGAATGAAGGCGCGGCCCTCCTTGCCATTTTTGAGTGCCTCTTCGGGGTACTTGGTGTTTTCGCCTAGGAATTTCAAGAGTGCTTTTGTTCCTCCAGGGTATTCGGGCGCCTTTTCGCACACTTTGTAAATTCTCTCTTCAGTAGTGTCGTTTTTTTCAAAAGTTTCACTACTTTTGTGTACGCTTACAGGCTCGTCTGCAAGGTTGTTACCGACTGTCTCTTGCGGAGAAGCGAAAAGACTGAGCGTTAATGCCGCTGCGGGCAGGATGTACAACGCTGTTGCACATCTCACCGGATTAGATTTTTTCTTCAACATCATGGTGATACGTTTTTTAAGGTTTTTACTATGATTAAAGCTGTTGGCTAATGTGTAGGAAGCGTGGCCGACAGCTTTTCTTATTATCAGCATCTGGTATTTTTTACTGTTATTCTCTCTTTGCAGCACATAGGCATCTGACTGAAATTCGTGAATGTCCTTAAGGTCTGTTGCGAGCATGTGCACGAATGGGTTGAACCATTGCAGGCTTTCGGCTGCGGAAATCAGCAGCATGTCCCACGAGTGGCGGTGGCGAATGTGGCCCTCTTCGTGCAGGATAATTTCCTTGCCGAACTTTTCGTAATCCTCTTGTGAGATTACTATATTCTTCATCCAACTATAAGGGGCAGTCTCGCCCGCGTGGCAATATATTGTGTACTCCTCTTTCTCCTCTCTCCACAGTGTGCCGCGTCGGATGTTTCTTCTTATTCGGGCAAGTTCCACAATTTTCTTTGCGGCGACAACGAGAGTAATTACAATATAGGGCAGACACAGAAAATAGTAAACAGCCTCCCCGAGTGTCATCGATTTTACTTCGGCGGTTGTTGTCTCTTTGGCTAAAATTGCCCTCTGCGGCTCTTCGAAAGTGATATTTGCGGCAACGCTCTCGTACTCCTGAACAAAAGGAAGGTCAATGTGCAGGGCGGGAATGTCTATGCAGGGAATTGCAAACGACAGTAACAGAGCCAGCAGCAGGGTGGTGCGGTTGGTGCCGAAGAGTGTCTCCTTTCTCATGAAAAGAATATAGGGCGTGTAGAGCAGCGCAAGGGTCAGTGCCGCCTTCAGCGCGTAGATGGCTATTGCTGTTATTGTTGCTTGCATGGCTATTTGCTGTTTATGAGTTCTATAAGTTCGTCAATCTCCTCGCGGCTGAGCTCTTCCCTGTCGACGAAAAATTTTATCATCGACGAGCCCGAGCCGCCAAAGAACGACTCCTTCACATCTTTCATCACCATGCGTGTGTACTCGGCGCGGGTAATAAGCGGGTAGTATGTGAAAGTCTTTCCCTTGAACTTGCGGTGGCCCACAAACTCCTTGTTGTAGAGTATCTTCAGGAAAGTGGCGACGGTGCTGTATGCGGGCTTCGGCTCGTCGTAGCGTTCAATAATGTCGTGAATGCATCCGCCGCCATCGAGCTCCCACAGGATGTTCATCACCTGCATTTCGGCTTTCGTCAGTGTCTGGAACTTTCTCATTTTTGTTTGGTTTTTTGTTGTTGTCAAAGTAAATTTAAAAGTTTAGATATTTAAAATTTTAGATAAAGTTTTTGCGTCGAATCGTACCTTTTTAACTTCTATTATTAGATATTCTCTCGCAATTATTAGATATTAACTATAGGTGGTGCGTCGTTAGTGCCTGTCCTCGGGCTTTGTTGGGTCGTTGATAATGTGCAGCGGAACAAATTCAATATAATCGAGGCACATGTCTGCTCCATATTTGCTCACAATTCTGAATCTTATTGTGTGCTTGCCATTATCGAAATGTTTTTTAGTGATAATTTTTCTTATGTAGTGTTCAGTGCTTCTTGCCGGTTGGCCGTCGCGTACATTAAATACATCAGGGGCTTTCATCCAACCTTTGTGGCGCATATTTTTATCATTCTCCAATCCGTTATCGTAGGTTTCCGAGTCGGCAACATACCCTGTCGGCGATTCGTAACGACCGGGAGATTTATTTAAATATTGAATATCGAACGGCACTCCCTGCACTTTCCCGTCAATATAAATTTGGCAAAGTCTTTCGGGTATTGTTACAACATCAGAGGTTCCCCACCCATGCTGACTAAATCCTATGCGCACCTCATAGACGCGTGGCGGCAAAGGTGGCAGGGTAAACTCAATGTCAAAATAGTCGTCGAGTGTCAGATAATCGTTGTTGTACATTCTCACATTGCTTACATAATAAATAGTACCATTCTTAATGTTTATTTTTTCGCTGTAAACATTGGGAATCACATACGAAGAGTAGTATGCGCCGCCGAATCTCAGATTGTTGCACGAAAGTTCGGGAATCATGCTTGCGGCATCTAATCTTATACGTTCGTTAAGAATGTTGCCAAACATTTCATTCTCGTTGTAAACGAGTATTTTATCTATCGGATGCAGAATGCCGTTTGCAGCCATCTGGTCGAAAAGGGCATACTCCTTCTTTTGGGTAAATTCTGTAAGAGGAATCACACGAACATTCAGATGGTTGTGCAACTCTATATTGTATGGGGCCTTGCGCTTGTTGTAGTTTATGTATGTCTCGCGCCCTTCGGGCTTGCTCATTGGCTTTACAACCTTCATCAGTGTGCCTTGCATTGTTTCGTAATAGTCGTAACGGTCGTAAATGGTGGGCATTATATTGTCGAAATTTTCATTTATGGCGTACGGAACAATTTTGTTGTGTGGCATTTCGCGCGGCACAAAGTGGTAGGCAACGAATTTGTTCAGTGCGTTGCGCGGGCTGCGAGGGTTGTCAGTTTCCTCTTTTCCGTACCATTTTTCGGCAAAGCATTTAAGGTCGGCGAGTGTGTAAATGCCGTTTGCATTGAATACCTCGTCTGTTTCTATAAATGCAGTGTATTTGTAGAACTTTGTTTTTGGGGCATATTTTTCATAGCCTAATATTGCGTCGGTAATTGTATATTCTTCGTAGTTGTAGCTGTCGTCGTTATCCAATTTCAGTGAGTCGCAGAAGCCGGTCACGTTCAATGCCTCTGTGAATAGCTTGAAGTAATTGTACGAGCCTATAAGCTCGGGAACATTCTTTTGAGACGGCGAAATTACTTTGTCTATAAGATGAACAACTCCATTTTCTACGTTGTTGTCGCCATATATTATTGCCGCGCTGTTGTTGAGCATTATATAATATTGCTCGTCTTTAACAACAAAGTTTACGCCCAACAAGCGGTTGTTGAAATTGCGTTCGGGCAATGCTCCTTCGCCCATTTCGGCCATTCTTGTCGAGGCTTCAATCACGTGGTTGCGGGCAATGACGGTTGCCATGGAGTCGCTCAGTTCCTCAAAGAATGGCGATGTTATTCCCGTCCACACGGGGTCGTCGCTATCTTTGGTGGCCCAATAGATGCTATCCTGCTCTTGCACGTACTTTTCAACCGCCTCGTTGTCGGGCAGGAACAGTGTGTATTGTCCGTAGGTGTTTAAAAGACTCAATAGCTTGGCGCGTTCGAGTAAATTTATAAAATGTGAATACCTGTCGCTGCGATTGAGCACATAGTCGGACACCGTCTCACCCGTAAAAGTGAAGCGGTTGCTCTTGTCAATGTCGTCGCTACAAGCGACGATTGACAATGTTATTACGAGTATGTAAATTATTCGTTTCATATTTTTCTTTTAAAGCTCCCCTCTAAGATTAGAGGGAGGGTTCTTTAGTTACCTTTGTTTTTAGCTTCCCCTCTTGGCCAAGAGGGGGTGGCCTTCGGCCGGGGGCGTTTGTCTTTTATATTTTTCTAACGCTCTCCGTCGCAGCCGTTAGCGTCTGCTCCTCGTCCCTCTAAGATTAGAGGGACAGTTTTTTAGTTACTATTACTACTATAAAGCTCCCCCTCTTGGCTAAGAGGGGGTGGCCTTCGGCCGGGGGCGTTCGATAATTATAAAATTCATACGC
>JAFYPH010000046.1 GCA_017547585.1 Bacteroidaceae bacterium
AATAAAACTGAGACTAAAAGGAAAGAGTCCGGTACAATACCGAACTCTTTACCAATAAATTTATTTATTAATCCGTCCAACTTTTTGGGGTCAGATCACGAAGAGTCGCCCATTTTTCTTATATGCAGCAGTGTGCCTCCTTACTCCTTTCGTATGACATCCGCAGGATTAATGCTCATAATGTTCTTAATCTTGTGCCACGTGGTTATTGCCAGCAGTGCAATTGTTCCCACGAACACCGTGGCGCAGTGGATGGCAATGAGGCTCATAGGGAAAATGTCGTGTACATTCGCCTGGTACACTGCGAGGCCCACAAAATTTGTAATCGCCGGATAGATAATAATGAATGTCACAGCATAAGTGATAATGTAGGGGCTTATAAAATGCTTGAAAATATCCTTTTTGCGTGCGCCGTTAATTTTTCTTATCGCAATCTCCTTCTGTCGTGTGGCAGCATCGAGCGAAATACTCGAATAGATGCTCAGCACCACCACCAACAGACTGATGATTGCCATCAGATAACTGATGTGCACAAGAAAATTATTTAATTTTGCTATCTGACTATCGCCGAAGGTAGAAATGATGTTAAAAAAGTAACCAATGGGAATATATTTGTTGATTACACCCTCGAAAGCCTTCATTCCCTCCTTCTTCGAGACACCCTCCTTTAGGCGGTAATAGTAAAGATTGTAATTGTCGTCGGGCAGGAATATTGCTCCCGCCATAGTAATGTTACCCTTTTGTGGGTCGTTGAATGTCTGCGCCTCTTCGAGGTACTCTTTTTCGATTACTCCCGCTACACGATAGGTGCCACTATGCATTTTCAGCGTGCCGTCAAAATCCTTCTCTTTCAAGAGTCTCTCGTGCAGCATCTTGTCAACATAAACATAGTTTTTATCCTCGGGCGATACAATGTTTCCCTGCACCTTCACGTTCAACAGCTCCAAAATCTTTGGGTCGCCCTTTCCTATGATGGTCACGTTGAGCGAGTCCTCCTTTAGATAGCATATTTGTGGACGAATGCCCGCATTGCTTTTCTCTATCAGGTTGCAATAGGCGAAACTCTCCACTTCGGGCAATTTTTCCAGTTCCGAGCGAATCTCCTCCCAACTTCTGTTTGTAGAGTACATTAAAAATATTCTCTGCTGCTCGCTTTTGCTTATTGTTTCCGTGTAATAGTTTCTATCGTTGTTGCGCGTTTCGAGTGAAATGCCCAGCACTATGAAAAATATTATCGACACGGCAAATTGCAGCCCTATCATTGCGTATCGCACCTTTCCGCCCTGACGGTGGCGCAGTATAGAGCCCTTTATGCTCGTGTGGCGCAGCTTCAGTATCGGCAGCAGTATGATAACCATGCTTATTGCCATTGCAATCAGTGTAGTGCACAGTTGTATCTTCAGCAACGTCTGCAGAGTAAAATCGCAGCCGAGAACAGTGTAAAGAGCCATATTGGTAAAATAATTTACTGCAAGCTCCGAGGTTATGCACGAAAGGGCGAACGACACTGCCAGCATTATAGCCACTTCGCATGCAAGCAGCATATAAAGTCCGCGATTGTCCGAGCCCATACATTTGCGCAGTGCAAGCTCGCGCTGACGAGTGTAGAACATCTGTATCATGAACTTCATAAAGCTTATGAGTCCCGTGACGAAAATAAGCAACGAGAATATTGTCATAATAATTGACACTATCCAAAAACTAGAACCATTATATAGTTGGATGATATTAATATCAAAAGGCTCTCCATCTTTCGATGCTACCCATTCGTGTTTTTTGCCATTCTCACGGATATCCTCTATCGAATAACCGCTCTTTATCTTGCCGTTTATACGCACAGAGGCGTTGTTGTCGGGCAGCTGTATAAAAACATAAGGGGTAATATTGCTGCTTATCTTGTTTTTTGCGACGCCCACAATCTTGTAACTTTTTCCTGTAAAGTCGTTTGCAGGGTAAATAGTATCGTTTATAAGCGTCAGGCTCTTGCCCAGCGGCGACTCCTTGCCGAACATCCTGTTGGCGAGCACCTTGCCGATGATAATCTCGCCCTCGCCAATGGAGTCTCGTCCCTCCAAAATATTGTCATTTTCGATGTTATTGGCAAAGTAGTTGCTCGAAACAGCCTCTATAAAGATGCCGAACGTCTGCTCCACATTCTTCTCTGTGTAGCCCAGCGCCCAAAATCTTTGTGTCGATTGGCAACAAAGTTTCTCGACGCCCTCGATGCCTTTTTCGGCAATCTGTTTATACTCGGCGCCTGTCATTATGCCACCTCCGAAACTTAGTAAATTGCCCTCCTTGTCTTCTGCGGCTATTTTGCTAATCTCCACACTCCCGTACTTGTCGAAATTCACGAGCTCTCCCGACACCCAATAGCCATTTATTGTAAGTCCTATTGCCATGCACAGCGCCGCTACAATCGTATGGAACTTATACTTCAGCAGCTGGCGAACAGCCATTTTTATATAGTGTAAAAGCATAGTAGTCTCTCTTTTATTCGTTACACATTCTGCTTTTCACTCTCGCTCACAACCACTCCGTCGAAGATGTTCACCGTGCGGTGGGCGTATGCAGCGTCGCGTGTAGAGTGGGTAACCATTACTATCGTCGTTCCCTCACCATTCAGTTGCTGCAAAAGCTCCATAACCTCAATGCCGTGCTTCGAGTCGAGGTTACCCGTTGGCTCGTCGGCGAGGATAATTTCGGGGTTCGCCACCACTGCGCGGGCAATAGCCACACGCTGCTGCTGTCCGCCCGACAACTGCTGCGGAAAATGCTTCGCGCGGTGCGAAATATTCATTCGCTGCATGGCTGCTGTCACGCGCTCTTTGCGCTCCTTCTTTGGAATTCCCATATAGAGCAACGGAAGCTCTATATTCTCGTACACATTAAGGTCGTCTATAAGGTTGAAGCTCTGGAACACAAAGCCGATGCCTCCCTTGCGCAGGTCGGTGCGCTGCTCCTCTGTGAACTGCGCGACGTCGGTGCCGTTGAGAAAATAGTGTCCCTCTGTGGGGTTGTCCAAGAGGCCCAGAATGTTCAGCAGCGTCGATTTTCCGCAGCCCGAGGGGCCCATTATGGCCACAAATTCTCCCTTTTTCACTTCGATGCTCACTCCACCCAGCGCCCACGTCTCAATCTCCTCTGTGCGGAACGCCTTTTTTATATTCTCTATTTTTATGATATTTCCCATAATACTTCTAATCTTTTTCTGTTACTCCTTTCGTATGACATCCGCAGGATTAATGCTCATAATGTTCTTAATCTTGTGCCACGAGGTTATTGTCAACAGTGCAATTGTTCCCACGAATACCGTGGCGCAGTGGATGGCAATGAGGCTCATAGGGAAAATGTCGTGTACATTCGCCTGGTCCACTGCGAGGCCCACCAAATTTGTAACCGCCGGATAGATAATAATGAATGTCACTGCATAAGTTATTATATAAGGGGTAATAAAATGGCTGAAAATATCCCTTCCGCGTGCGCCGTTAATCTTTCTTATTGCAATCTCCTTCTGTCGTGTGGCAGCATCGAGCGAAATACTCGAATAGATGCTCAGCACCACCACCAACAGACTGATGATTGCCATCAGATAGCAAAGGTGGGTAATGAATATACTCTCCTTCTCATTTTCGTAGATTCTCTCTCTGAAGGTGGAAATATTAATGTCGAACGTCTCGGGAATATATTTGCGGTACACTTTCTCGAACGCCTTTTTACCCTCTTCCACGCTCACTCCCTCCTTCAGACGATAGTAGAATATCCGATTGTATGTTTCGGGCAGGAAAATTGCTCCCGACAGTTGACGGTAACCCTCGCCATGAATAAATGCCGATTGTCCCTCGTACAGAAACTCCTTTTCAATGATTCCCGCCACACGATATTTGCGGTCGTCGATGGTGAGTGTGCCGTCAAAATCCTTCTCCTTCAGCACCCTTTCGTGCAGCATACGGTCGATGTACACATAGTTTTTCTGCTCGGGCTCCACAATGTTGCCCTGCACTTCGATGTTAAAAAACTCGAAGATGCGCGGGTCGCCGCTTCCTACAACAGCCAAAAAAACCGAGTCGTTCGCGAAATTGAGCTTTTTCTCGACGATGCAGTCGCGCGACGCCTGCAGGTTGTCGCAATAGACGAAATTCTCCACTTGGGGCAACTTCTCAAGCTCCATGCGAATATCCTCCCAATTTCTCTTGGTCACCGACAATGCAATAATCCTATCCTGCTCTTTGTCCGAGAGATTATCCGAAAAATAGCTCCTCTCGAATTTCTGCATTCCCACCGACAGTCCCAACAGTATGAAGAATATTATAGACACTGCAAATTGCAATCCTATCAATGTGTATCTTGCCTTTGTACCCCTGCGGTGGCGCAGCATCGACTCTTTCATTCCCACGCGGCGCAGTTTCAGTATGGGGAAAAGTATAATCACCATGCTTATGGCAATCGCAACCAACGTGGTTAATAATTGCGTGCCGATAAGGCTCATAAAACCAAGCTTTCCGTCCAATGACGGCACAATGTCCATATAGGCAAAATAGAATGTCGAAAGCTCCGTAAATATGCACGAGAGGAAGAACGAGAGTCCCAGCATCAGCACCACCTCACAAGCAAGCAGCATATAAAGCCCGCGATTGTTCGAGCCCATACATTTGCGCAGTGCAAGCTCGCGCTGACGGGTGTAGAAAATCTGTATCATGAACTTCATGAAGCTTATGAGTCCCGTGACGAAAATAAGCAGCGAAAGACTCGTGTAGAGTGTAATTCCTATGATGAATGCCGGTCCCGAATTGTAGGGGTTGATAAATAGCTTGAAAGGCGCTCCGTCCTTCGAGCTTTTAAACTCCGTCTTTTCGGCACACTCTCTAAGTTCCTTATCCGAGTATCCACTCTTTTTTCTTGCCCACGCAATATATTTAGTATCATTGTGAATCATCGGAGCATACACAAACGAAGTTACGTCATCTCTATTTATAGGCTCGCAAACACCCGCAATGCGGTAGCTCTTTCCTGTAAAATAGTTCTCTCCGTAGATGCTGTCGCTTATTATTGTAAGGCTTTTGCCAATGGGCGACTCTCTTCCGAATACCTTGTTGGCTAATCCCTTGCTGACGATAATCTCCCCCTCGCCTATGGAATCTTTGCCTTCGAGTATCATATTACCGACTCTCTCTATTGCATTCCTAAAATAGTCGTTAGAGATACATCTTATATAGACTTCGTGCCTCTGCTCGTCGTTCTCTGTGTAACCAACAGATTGATAATGAGATAATGAGTGGCAATAGAATCCCTCGATTCCCTCGACGCCCTTTTCAACAACCTGTTTGTACTCGTCACCCGTCAGCCAATTTGTCTCTCCGGGGTTGCCCTTTTTCGAAATACATAATTTACCGATTATATTGAACTCTGTGAGTACTATCGAGCCCATATAGCCATTTATTGTAAGTCCTATCGCCATGCACAGCGCCGATACAATAGTATGGAACTTATACTTCAGCAGCTGGCGAACAGCCATTTTTATATAGTGTAAAAGCATAGTAGTCTCTCTTTTTATTCGTTACACATTCTGCTTTTCACTCTCGCTCACAACCACTCCGTCGAAGATGTTCACCGTGCGGTGGGCGTATGCAGCGTCGCGTGTAGAGTGGGTAACCATCACAATGGTTGTTCCCTCACCATTCAGTTGCTGCAAAAGCTCCATAACCTCAATGCCGTGCTTCGAGTCGAGGTTACCCGTGGGCTCGTCGGCGAGGATAATTTCGGGGTTCGCCACCACTGCGCGGGCGATAGCCACACGCTGCTGCTGACCACCCGACAACTGCTGCGGAAAATGCTTCGCGCGGTGCGAAATATTCATTCGCTGCATGGCTGCCGTCACTCGCTCCTTGCGCTCCTTCTTTGGAATTCCCATATAGAGCAGTGGAAGCTCTATATTCTCGTACACATTAAGGTCGTCTATAAGGTTGAAGCTCTGGAACACAAAGCCGATGCCTCCCTTGCGCAGGTCGGTGCGCTGTTCCTCTGTGAACTGTGCGACGTCGGTGCCGTTGAGAAAATAGTGTCCCTCTGTGGGGTTGTCCAAGAGGCCCAGAATGTTCAGCAGCGTCGATTTTCCGCAGCCCGAGGGGCCCATTATGGCCACAAACTCTCCCTTTTTCACTTCGATGCTCACTCCACCCAGCGCCCACGTCTCAATCTCCTCTGTGCGGAACGCCTTTTTGATATTCTCAATCTTGATAATCTTTTCCATATTGTTTACAAATTAAGTTATTTATAAATTAATGTACAATCTCTTTTATCTGAATTTTATTCGCTCGGCCTCGCCGAAGGTCGCGTAGTCCGAAAGGATGATTCTGTCGCCTGCCTGCAGCCCCTCGACAACCTCGAACTGCTTGGGATTCTGTCGCCCGATAGTTATCGGGGTGCGCACGGCGGTTGTTCCCGCTGCGTTCAGCTTGTAGACGTATCGGCCGCCCGAATATGAGTAAAAGTCGCCGCGGGGAATCACAAGAGCCTTTTCGGGCTTTCCAAGCTCTATCTGTATGCGGTAGCTTTTTCCCACGCGAGCATTCTCGGGCTTCTCTTCGGTGAATACAAGCTCCACGGTGAACGCGCGCTCCTTAACCTCGGGCACCACTCTCGAAATGCGCATCGGGTACCTTTTCCCCTGATAGCTGATGCTTGCTGGCAGCCCTGTGGTTATGCGATCGATGTAATATTCGCTCAGCGAGGCCTTCACCTTGTAGTCGTCGAGAATGTTAATTTCGGCAATGCTCTCGCCTGTGGATATTCTCTGTCCCAATGTGGCGGCTACGAAGCTCAGCTGCCCTTTTGCGGGGCTGCGCACCACAAGGTCGGCCGTGCGCTCCGTCGCACGCAGGAACTTTTTGCGTCCGCTCTCGAGCTCGTTGTCGAGCAGCGAGCGTTGGATGATGTTCACTGCCGAGTCGTGCTTCAGGCTCTCGAGCATCAGGCGTGTCTTTTGTACGTTGAAGCTGTACTCCTCTTCCGATGCCTCCAGCTGTGCCTTGCTCTTGATGCCCATGCTCGCCTCCTCTTTGTCAAGCTCGTGGCTCTTGTTCAGTCGCGAGAGCTCATACTCGGCCTGCAACACCTGCTGACGCAGCGTCAGGCTCTTCTGCTCCATCTGGAAATTCTGCAGCCTGTGGTTGGTCAGCTGCTTCTCCCACGCGAGGCGCTCCTCTTCGATGTTGCGCAGAAGCTCGGGGTTGTCGATGACGAGAATAGTGTCGCCCGCGTCGAGTATCTCTCCCTCGCGCGCCACAATCTGCTTGATGGTGCCCCCCTCGCGGCTGTTCACCTTTATGTTCAGTATGGGCTGCACGATTCCCTCGACGTCCACATATTCGCCGAACTCCTCGAACTTCGCCTCGGCAAAATCCACCTCTTTTTCGCTGGTGTATTTTGTCTGCGGCCCAAACATTGTGCAGATGTTGAAGATGATGAAGGCCGTGAGTGCCACTCCCGCCAGCAGATAGTATCTGTAGCGTATGTACCAAGGCCGTTTTTTAAGTTCAATGTCCATGAGTGTTATTTTTTAGTCTGTTCATAATTTTCGAAAATCTTTCCGCCGGTCATGCTGCGCAGCCCGTAGTAGAGGCTCCAGAATGTCTGCACTGCGCTCAGCAGGCTGCGGTGGGCGCTGTCCTTCTCGGTGGTTGCGGAATTAAAGTCCAGAATGGTGGACTTTCCCAGAATATAAAGCTGGCGGGCAACATTGTAGCGCTGCTGGGCCAGACGCGCACGCTTCTCGGCAACCTCCACATGCTGTGCCTGCAGGTTAAACTGCCGCACCATCTTTCCTATGTTAATATCAAAATCCCTGTAGGCCTGCTCAATCTGTGTCTCCACAAGGTCGAGCCTCGACTCGGCCACCTTTATGCGTCCCTTTCCGCGTCCCCAATCGAGGATGGGCAGCGAGACTCCCACGCTCGCATATTGCTGATTCTGCGGCGAGCGGTAGCTGTCGCGCAGCGTCTCGGCCGTCTGCGAGAGTCCGAACTGCATGTAAAGCTCGGCCTTCAGCCCCGAATTTGCCTTTGCGCTTGCGAGGCTGCTCTTGCTCTCCTGACGCATAAGCTCGTACGACACAAGGTCGGGGTTGTGCTCGTGGGCGAGGCGCAGTGCCTCTTCGGGGTCGGCCTTGCAGCGTGGAACATCGGTGCTGCTCTCGGCCTTTATTATAATGTCGCCGTCGATGGCAAGATAGGAGCGCAGCGACAGCATCGCATTTTCGAGGCTGTTGCGTGCGTACAGCAGGCTGGCCTCGGCCGTGCATTTGTTAAGCTCCAGCTGCAGCTTTTCGCTCTCTGTGATTGTGCCAATGTCGTAGCGGCCGCGTGCGTAGCGATTGAGTGTGTCGGCCGATGCGTAATTCTGCTCGGCAATGTAAAGTTCCGTCTGTGCCGAGGCGAGCGAGAAGAAGAGCGAGCTTGCGCGCGAGGCAATAAGCTCCATGCTCTCTTCGTGGCTCTTTTTCGCCTCCTCGTAGCGCAGAGGCTCCATGCGTCTCTCCCACTTTAGGGAATTGTAGCCGAAGAGCGTCTGTCGGTAGCCGAAGGTGAGCGGTTGCGAATTGTAGGCGGTGCTTCTGTTGCCAAGCTCATCCTGACGCAGCAACGAGCTTTGCAGGAAAAACTCTCCACCCGTGAGCGCAATATTCTGCGTGAATCCCAATGTGGCGTTTGTGCTCAGCTGATTCTGCTCAACGAAAGAGCTTGTGCCGTCGGGCTGCGTAATTTTGCTAATCACGCGATTCAGGCTCGGGCTCGACGAGAGTGTGAGGCTCGGCAGATAGTTTGCCTTGAAGAATTTGTAGCTCCACTCGGCGGCGAGCAGCGTGTGGTAGGCGGCGCGTGCGTCCGACGACTCACGCTGCGCAGTTGCAATAGCCTCGGCGAGGGTAATCTTCAGCGTGTCCGTCTGTGCGAATGCCATCATCGGCACCATTATCAATGCTATTATGCTTTTCAGTCTCATATTGTAGTTTTTTTAAAGTCCGGTGCTTTTCCCGAAGAAAAGAGCAATGCTCTAAAAATATATGTACAAAAAGCGTGCCAAACTTTTAATCTGTTGATAATTAAAAATATGGTCTCTTTGGTGTCTGCTGAATAGTGTGCGAAAGCGCACGAAAATAGTGCGTAAATGCACGCTTTTTTATGCATTTTTGTGCCTAACTTTTCTTATCTTCGCATCGGACAGAGAATAGAATAATCATGAACAAAGGAAAAGTTCTTATTGTGGACGACAACGAGGATGTACTTTTCTCGTTGAACTTGCTGCTGAAACCCCATGTTGAGGCTGTGAGGGTGGCAACCACCCCCGACAGAATAGAGCACTTTATGAAGGTGTTCGAGCCCGACGTAATCTTTCTGGACATGAATTTCACGCGCGACGCAGTGAGCGGGCAAGAGGGCTTCAAATGCCTCGAACAGATATTAAAGCTCGACCGCGACGCGGTGGTCATCTTCATGACCGCCTACTCCGACACAGAGAAGGCTGTGCGGGCGATAAAGGCCGGTGCCACAGATTTTGTGTCGAAGCCCTGGGACAACGACAAACTGCTCTCCACGCTGAAGTCGGCGATGGAACTTCGCTTCTCGCGCCTCGAAATTATGAATCTGAAAGAGAAGGTGGCGGCCCTCGGGCAGTATGGGGGCGAAGATGCTCCGCTGCTCATAGGCGAGTCGCCCGCAATGCAGAGAATAAAGGCCAACATCGAGCGATTCGCCAAGAGCGACGCTAACATTCTGCTGCTCGGCGAGAATGGAACGGGCAAGGATGTTGTTGCGCGTCTGCTGCACAGCTGCTCGCAGCGCAGCGGCAGCCCCTTTGTGGCGATAGACTTGGGCAGCGTGCCCGAGCAACTTTTCGAGAGTGAGCTTTTCGGTTACGAGAAGGGTGCCTTCACGGGCGCGGGTGCGGCAAAGGCCGGACGCATGGAGGTTGCTGCCGGCGGCACACTCTTCCTCGACGAGATTGGCAATCTTCCGCTGCTCTCACAGGCGAAGCTGCTCACGGCCATCGAAAAACGCGAGATTGTCCGCGTGGGCGGCACAAAGCCCAAGCAGATAGATGTCAGGCTCATATGCGCCACAAACGCCGACCTTGCGGCGATGGTTGCCGATGGCGATTTTCGTCAGGATCTGCGCTTCAGGGTGAACACCATCGAGATTCATATTCCTCCGCTGCGCGAGCGTGGCGAGGATGTTATTCTGCTGGCCGAGTTTTTCCTTGCAAAATTTGCGCGCAAGTACAATAAAGAGGTGCGCAGCATAGGGCGCGAGGCAAAGAAGATTCTCCTCTCCTACGAATGGCCGGGCAACGTGCGCGAACTGCAGCACGCAGTGGAGCGGGCGGTGATTCTCGAAGATACGACCATCCTCAGGGCGCACAATCTGATGCTTGCGCCCGACGCGGGAGCCTCTGCGACGAAAAAGGCAAAGGGTGACGAGCTTACGATGAATCTCGAAGAGCTCGAACGCGACGCAATCGACCGCGCAATGAAACGCGCCGACGGAAACATCACCCGCGCCGCCGAGCTTTTGGGAATCACGCGATTCGCCCTCTATCGTAAACTTGGAAAATAGTTGCAGCATGAAAAGAGACTTTATAATAAATTTCATCCTCATATTTCTGGCCCTCTCGGTGGCACTTTTCACCGCCTCGGCACAAATGTGGTTCTCCGCCTCGGGAGCCCTGCTGTTGCTCCTGTGCGTCGTCTACAGGCAGTTTGTGCTCTTCGACAGGTACAAGGCAATGCTCGATGCCGAGCGTGTCGCGCAGCGTCAGGCGAGCAGCGAGTCGGTCGATGCTTCGGCCGAGCTTCTCTTCTACAAGGCCATGATGGACGGAGTGGACACTGCGGTGATGCTTGTCACCGACAATGGCCACATAGAGTGGATGAATCGCGCCGCGAGGCCTTTGGCCGGCGGAGGCGAACAGCTGCCCGAGGCTATCATGCAGGCACTCTCGGCCCGCGCGTGCGAACTGCGTCTCGATGGCAGCGAATATTCCTTCAGCTGCTCGCGTGTGGTGATGCGAAACTCGGCCCGCAACATCATAGCCATGAAAAATATAGACGGAGCGATGGAGAAAAGCAAGGTCGATGCGTGGCACAAGCTTGTGCGTGTGCTCACTCACGAGATTATGAACTCAATGACTCCTATAATCTCTCTCTCCGAGACTCTGTGCACGAGTGTGCGCAGCGACTCATTCGGCAGCGACGAGGATAGCATTGAGAATATCCGTCGCGGACTCGAAATTATCAACCGTCGTAGCAGCGGCCTTCTTTCGTTCGTCGAGAACTACAGAAAGCTGACGCGTCTGGCGGCTCCCGACAAAAGGGAGTTTCGCATCGCCTCGCTTGTCGATGATATTAAGGAACTTTTCCCGCAGCCGTTCATCATCTACGACGCGGCGGCAGTGGGCGATACTCTCCTCTGCGCCGACAGAGGCCAGCTTGAGCAGGTGTTTATTAATGTGCTGAAAAATGCTGTCGAGGCGTGCGAAGAGCGCGAGCCGTCCGAGGGTTACGAGAAGAGGGTCTCTTTCTCTGTTGGAAGGGGTGCGGATGATAATGGCGCCGAGTATATTGCGTTTTTCGTCCGCGACAATGGAGTGGGTATTCTCGCTCCCGTGCAAGAGCAGATTTTCGTTCCTTTCTTCACTACCAAAAAGCAGGGTAGTGGCATCGGGCTTTCTCTCTGCAAGCAGATTGTTGTTAATCATGGAGGCTCCATCGAGCTTTTCTCCGAAGAGAATGATGGTTGCACGGTTATTTGCAGATTACCTTTGTAGAGTATTTTTCATTAATAATGGGGATTGAGGACAAATGTTCCTCAATCTCTTTTTTTTATTCTATAGCAATTTTAGTTTTTGATTATTAGCAGCAGTCTTTCCCCTTAATCTTTTGTTGCTAATTTATCGGCCTTTGTTTCTATCCACCCTTTTGGCGCCCAAAAGGGTGCAAAAGGCACAGCACAGACAAAATCAGTCGTATCGCCCTTTTGCTCACGAATTTTTGCGAGCAAAAATATCCCTCGTTCGTCGCTCGCTTGTCGGCAACTTTCCCCACAGAAAGACTACGCGGGAGTGTGCAAGTTTAGCCGCGCTACGGCGCGCCAAAAAAAACTTTCACACTCTGTTCCGCGCCTTTTCTGTGTCCGTTGCCTGTGATTTTGACAGTGCTGTATTTTTGGAAGTAACCTTTGCTGTAAAATAAGTAATGGGAAACACAAGCATCGGTAACTTCTAAAAACTTCCGGCACCGTTTCATTGAGTAGAGCATTGCTTGGTTGGTGCGCATTAAGCTTTTAGGCAAACGGCGTCAATGATTTTTGGAAAAGTGTGAGGACTGTTTGAACGTTGGTTAGGTGCACCTTGCGCACCTAACCGAGAGAGTTCCGCAACACCCAAAAATCAT
>JAFYPH010000047.1 GCA_017547585.1 Bacteroidaceae bacterium
CATGGTACGGTGGTGAGATGAAGAAGGGTATGTTCTCTATGATGAACTACTACCTCCCCTTGCAGGGTATCGCTTCTATGCACTGCTCGGCTAACACAAACGAGAAGGGCGAGACAGCAGTATTCTTCGGCCTCAGCGGTACAGGTAAGACTACTTTGAGTACAGACCCCAAACGTATGCTTATCGGTGACGACGAGCACGGCTGGGACGACGAGTGCGTCTTCAACTTCGAGGGCGGTTGCTACGCTAAGGTTATCAACCTCGACAAAGAGAGCGAGCCCGATATCTACAACGCAATCCGTCGCAATGCACTTCTCGAGAACGTAACAGTTGCCGAGGATGGCAAGATCAACTTCGCAGACAAGAGCGTTACAGAGAACACACGTGTATCTTACCCCATCGATCACATCGAGAACATCGTTAAGCCCGTTTCTAAGGCTCCCGCAGCTAAGAAGGTAATCTTCTTGTCAGCTGACGCATTCGGTGTTCTTCCTCCCGTTTCTGTTCTTACACCCGAGCAGACACAGTACTACTTCCTCTCTGGCTTCACAGCTAAGTTGGCAGGTACAGAGCGCGGTATCACAGAGCCCACTCCCACATTCTCTGCTTGCTTCGGTGCAGCATTCCTCAGCCTCCACCCCACAAAGTATGGTGAGGAGTTGGTTAAGAAGATGGAGATGAACGGTGCTAAGGCTTACCTCGTGAACACAGGTTGGAACGGTACAGGCAAACGTATCTCTATCAAGGATACACGCGGTATCATCGACGCTATCCTCGACGGTTCTATCGACAACGCTCCTACAAAGACAATTCCTTACTTCGACTTTGTAGTTCCCACAGAGCTCCCCGGTGTTGATACAAACATTCTCGATCCCCGCGACACTTACGAGTGCTCTTGCCAGTGGGAGGAGAAGGCTAAGGACCTCGCAGGCCGCTTCATCAAGAACTTTACAAAGTACACTGGCAACGATGCTGGTAAGGCTTTGGTTGAGGCTGGTCCCAAGCTCTAATTGAATTAACTTATTCAATATAACCAAATGTGCCGCTCGCAAGAGCGGCACATTTTTTTTTTAATTATTATTCAATGCACTCTCCCTCTTTTGTAAGAGGGAGTACCCGTAGGGGAGGGAGTTAGAGCACATGCTTTTTTATACTCCGTCCGAAAAACTACCGTTTTTCTCGTCCCTGTTCGAATATATAGCATATGTAATAATCATTCTCCCGCAACCCTCGCAAAAAGAATAATTTTATATAACTTTGAGCAATTTCTGAAATTGCAGCAAAAACCATGGAACAAGAGACCTTGAAATTCATCGCCGAGCACCGCAACGACGACGTACGCACCCTCGCCCTGCAAGCGGCGCGCTACCCGGGCGTAGACATGCGCGAAGCAGTAACGCAGATAGAAGGGTGGCAGCATGCAAGCACCAAACTGCCCGAGTGGGCAGCCGTCGAAGGGATTGTATATCCCCCGCGCATCTCCATGGAGCAGTGCTCCTCGTCGGCGACAGCCCTCTACAAAGCCTCGCTGATGAAAGGCGATACTTTCGCCGACCTCACCGGAGGCTTCGGCATCGACTGCAGCTACATTTCAAGGAATTTCTCCAAGGGCCACTATATTGAGCGCAACGAGAATTTGTGCAGCGTCGCTGCGCACAATTTCGCACTCTTGGGGCTGGGACACATAGAGATTATCAACGGAAACAGCGAGCAGGTGCTGCCGACGCTCCCCCCGTGTGATTGGATATTCCTGGACCCTGCGCGACGCGACGGAGCGGGTAAAAAGGTCGTTGCTCTTGCCGACTGCGAGCCCGACGTTGCCGCCCTGCGCGAGCAACTGCTGCAAAAGGCCCGCCGAGTGATGGTAAAATGTTCGCCCATGCTCGACATTACCGCCGCCTGCCGCCAGCTTGGCTGCGTGAGCGAGGTACACACGGTGGCAGTGAACAACGAGTGCAAGGAGCTGCTCTTTATCTTGGATTCCGAGGCTGCGGGCGCCATTCGCGTATGCTGCGTGAATATAGTGAACGGCTCGGCGCAGACGTTTGCTTTTCCCATGGACGATGCTCCTGAGGCGGGCTACGCTCCCGAGGTAGGTGCCTACCTTTACGAGCCTAACGCCGCTATCCAAAAGGCCGGCTGCCCCTCGTCGCTCGCCACAAGCTACGGGGTACAAAAACTCCACCGCAACAGCAACCTTTACACTTCGGATGCTCTTGCGGCGCAGTTCCCCGGACGCACATTCAAGGTTACAGGCGTTGCGGGATTCTCGAAAAACGAACTTAAAATGTTGCTCGGCGACCTTAAAAGAGCCAACCTCACGGTGCGTAACTTCCCCGACACTGTGCAGCAGTTGCGCAAGCGTTTGAAGCTCTCCGAGGGCGGCGACGTCTATCTCTTTGCCACCACTCTTGCCGACGGCCGCAAGGTGCTTGTAAGGTGCGAGAAGGGGTAGTTTCTACTTCGAACGCTCGTAGTAGGGTAGCAGTCCTTTCGAGTATGCCTCGTCGAGTATAGGGTATTTCAGGTGTATTCCGCTCTTCTTGCCATTAACCTCCTCTTTGGTGGTCAGAATCTTGTAGGCATTGCCGGTAGCTTTTGTAAATGTCAGATTGTATTTGTCGGCAAAATTATCCTCTTCGTTCAGCGTATAGCTGTTGAAAAAAGCCTTGAATGCATCCAATCCTCCGTTCACTATAAGTGCGGCACATTGCTGTTTCTCGGGAATATCCACCAGATACAAATTCACATTTTTCATGCCCCGATATTGGCGCACGCACATTCCCAATGTGTCTGCCGCCCAGATGCACTCCATATTATTCATGTCGCTGATCTTTGTGCCCACTTTGTGCGTTGAGAGCAGATAAAACCTGATGTTCCCCGACAGTTTATCGTATGCCTTTTTGTCGGTGCCTTCGTAGTAGTGTATCGACGGGCACTCATCCTCGTAGGTGTATTTCGATTTTTTGAACTTGTTGCGAAGAACGGATACGCTGTCCCTGAATGTAAATGCGCAATATATTGCCGATTCATAGGGTCTCCATTGGTCGTGGTACACTACATCGCCCAATCTGTCGAAATATTTGCTGATGCTTTTGATGCCTGTGGGCTCTTCTTTCTTTTCATCATCTGCTGCTCCAAAGACTATTGGCTCTCCCTTGCCGGTGGTAAACTTCTTTATAAGGCCTCCTTCAGTGATTGACTCAAACTTGTCGTTCACCAACTGTGTGAGCATGTTCTGCGACTTTGTTACAATGTCGTCGTCGCAATAAGCGATAGAGTATTTTTTACTCAGCAGACTGTCGGTGAAAATAAACATATTGTTTTTGTCTCTAAAGAGTGCTGCTTTTACAGTGTCATTGCTGTTGTTCAACTGCAAAGGAATACCGGCAAGCTCGTCGCAGTTATCTATGTTCAGATTCGCCACAAAGGCGCGCATTTTATTGTAGCCCTCTTCGTTCTGCGACTCGGCAAGGATGCTCTTGCTCATTGTAATCTTGTTAGCCTTCCACACTTCGTCTACCTTCTTTTCCTCGAACTGCTCGTACAATTGTTTCTTTACGTCCTCGATGATGGAGTCGCTATCATACTCATTTACCTTTATTTGCTTGCTGTCAAGCTCCTTTATGGTCTTTATTACCTTATTAACCTTTCCTTTGTTTGCTCGCGGCTCGGCAGCCTGTGCGCCGGCAAATGCGAATATTGCCACGATGGCTATCAGTATATTTCTCATTTTCGTGTATATTTTTTAAAAATCAAGTTCGAATCCGTTCTCCAATAGGGCGTTGAAAATATCCATCGACAGCCCCGCAATGAACACCACTGACAGGGTAGTGTTATTCTCGTCGGTGATTATCAGCAGCCCCTCTTTGCTGCTGTATATTATCGTTGCCTCCGAGCCCTCTTTGTTTGTGGCCACAAGCTCCATGCCCATCACTTTGTCGTCGTTCGACAAGAAAGGCTGCATCTCCTTTTTCAGCTTTTTGTAGCCCTCGCTGTCGCTCGAACTATACTGTCGTATATATTTCAGCTTTTTCAGAGATTTTGCCATCTCTTTGTCGCCCTCGCCGAATCCTAAGGCAAAGAGGCTCTTGAGCATGTTCATGGAAATATACGAGTACTCCACGTGTGACGAGTAGTCGCGTGCAAGGCCCTGAACGAACTTCTCAACCTTGCTATTGCTTTTGCTGTCTCTGCTTGCGGCGGGTGCTGTTGTCGCTGCTGCAAACGTCAGCAGCAGTGCAAAGAATATTGCTATCAGTCGTTTCATTGTTGGTTGCGTTTAATTATTATACTCAGTTTCTTTATGTTATTTCCCGCCTCTGTTGCGTTGTTGCGGGTGCTCTTTGTGACGGTGGCGAGGTTGCGCAGTATGGCATTTGCGTGGGGCAGTGCCTCTTCGGGCGTCGCGAACGTGTCTCGGTCGCGGGCGGCGATGAATGCCTCGTCTCGCTCGCTCCTATGCTGCACGATGGCAAGCCCTGTTGCAGCCACGATAGCCACGATGGCTGCCGCGCGCCATATGTTGCGCAGTTCCAATCTTCGCACTCTCTTTGCGGGGCGGTTGCTCTCCTCGGCCAGATTGTCTATCATTGCCGACAGGCGTTCCTCCATGCCCGCAGGGGGCTCCTGGTCGCCCTCAATGGTTGCCATTTGCAGTATAAGCTCACACTCGTCGCGGAACTCCTCTGGAATCTCCTGCGAGCGCAGGTAACGGACAAACTCCTGCTCCTCGTCGCGGCTCATGCGCTCGTCGAGGTATCTGTCTATCATTTCTCTTATATCTTTCATACGTTACCCGTTTTTTTGTTTGTAACAGTTTATCAATTCTCTCTTCAGACGCGAGACTGTCATTCGCAGGCTCGTTGCGGGCAGCCCCGTCAGTCGCTCAATCTCGTCGTATGTGCAGCCTCGCAGCCTCAGCATGAATATGCGCCGTTGCCGCTCGTGCAGACGTGCGAGGAAGGCTTTCAGAAACCTCTGCTTGTCGTTAATCTCCTCTTCGCTGTATGTCTCGTCGCAGATGGCGGCCGTCTCTTCGTCGAGGCTCTGCTCTTCGTGCCGTCGCATTTCGCGCCATCGGTCGATGCAGATGTTCTTGAGCAGTTGGCGGCAGTAGGCTTCGTCGCTCTCTATGCTGCCCAGCGTGTCGCGCCGCTCCCACAGCTTCACGAATAGATTCTGCACGGCATCTTCGGCTTCGTTGCTGTCGCCGAGCATGCGCACTGCCACGCGGTAGAGTTCTTTGTGCAGTGGCAGGAATCTGTTCTTGAATTCTGTGCTTGTCATTTTTTTGTGCTGTTCACTTATATGACGTCGAAGTTACGGAAATGTAACAGAAAAAGTGAAAAATATTTTATAAAAAAACGTCGCACCGAAGAATCGATGCGACGCATTGTTATCTGTTGCGGCGTTTCAATATGCTCGCGGCCTTGTCTTTGTTCGACGAGAATGAGAATTCCTTGATAATTTTATCGGCATTCTCCATGTCTACCAAGCGCGGAGCGATAACCTCGAGCGCCTTTATCTTATTATCATCGAACGACAATAGCGACAACAACTTCGCACACTGCCTGCTGCTAAAATAGCTGCCTATGCAAGCGACGCGTATAACATCTATCTTTCTGTCTCCAAAGGAGGCATTTTTTACGATACCTGCCATCATTTCAAAATCCTTGTCGCGCATTGCGCGAGGGTGTTTGTATCTTTTGTCCATCGGCCTTTTGTCGCGATACTCCATCTTCTCTTTAGGCTTTTTGTCGGGGGCGGCAGCAGATGCCGGTAGGCAAAAAATACTCAATGCCACAATGGCAACAATCATCAAGGGCTTCAAATTCTTCATAGCATATATTTTTTATTGGTTACTGCGCAAAAGTAGTCAGTTTCAATATCAAAAAAAAGAGAATCCCCCTATATTTCAAAGGAGATTCCCTAATGTTTGTCGAAAATACTCTATAGTATATTTTTTATCCGATTACCTTGTGCAGACGAGCGATAAACTCCTGTGCCTGCTCCATGCTCAGGCTCAAGGGGGGCAACAGACGAATAACGTTTGTGCCGCTGACACCTGTGAACACATGCTCCTCGAAGAGCAGCTTTGTGCGTATCTCCTTTATAGGCTCCTCGAACTCGATACCTATCATCAGGCCCTTGCCACGTACCTCTTTTATCGCGGGGATTTTCTTGAGCTCTGTCATCAGATACTCGCCCACTTTGTTTACATTATCCAGCAGGTTCTCATCCTCAATAACGTCGAGCACAGCCTGTGCTGCGGCGCATGCAAGGTGGTTGCCGCCGAATGTTGTTCCCAACTGTCCGAAGATGGGGGTGAACTTGGGGCTTATGAGCAGTGCGCCCATGGGGAATCCGTTGGCGATGCCCTTTGCCACTGTGATAAGGTCGGGACGGATGCCTGCCCACTGGTGAGCAAAGAATTTACCGCTGCGGCCGTATCCGCTCTGAATCTCGTCGAGCACGAGGATGGTGCCTGTTGCGGTACACTCCTCCTGCAACTGCTGCAAGAATTCGGGCTGGGGAACAACAATACCGCCGATACCCTGAATGCCCTCGATGATTACCGCTGCAACGTCGCCTTTTGCAAGCTCGGCACGAACAGCCTCAATGTCGTTCAAGGGAAGGTAGGTTGTGTGGTTGTTGCTGTTGATGGGGGCAATGATTTTTGCATTGTCGGTAACCTCTACAGCCAACGAAGTACGTCCGTGGAACGACTTTTTGAAAGAGATTACGCGTGTGCGTCCGTTGGTGAACGATGCGAGCTTCAGTGCATTCTCGTTAGCCTCGGCACCCGAGTTTACGAAGAAGGCGCTGTAGTCCTCGTAGCCCGACAGACGGCCCAGCTTCTCGGCAACGGCTGTCTGCAATGTGTTTATCACCGAGTTTGAGTAGAAGCCCAGCTTCTGCACCTGTGAAGCGATGCTCTCTACGTAGTGGGGGTGTGCGTGACCTATTGAGATTACCGCATGGCCGCCGTAAAGGTCAAGATACTCTGTGCCTTTGTCGTCCCACACTCTGCATCCTTCGCCTTTTACGATGTTAATATCGAAAAGGGGATATACGTTATATAAGTCCATCTTATTTTTTTGTTGAAAGCTGTTCGAACTTTACGTTTGCAAAGTCCAAACAGCTTATAGTTAATTATCCGAATAATGTCTATTTCTTAGAATGCCGAAGGCTTCAGGCGCAATCCCACTGTCTCCTCGAGGCCGAAGAGCAGGTTCATATTGTGTACAGCCTGGCCGCTGGCACCCTTCAGCAGGTTATCGATTACTGAGGTAATGAGCAGCTTATTGCCGAACTTCTGCAGGTGGATGAGACACTTGTTTGTGTTTACAACCTGTTTCAGGTCTACAGGCTTTTTCACTATGTGTGTGAACGAATCGCGCTCGTAGTAGTTCTCGTAGATTTCGTAAAGTTCCTCAAGTTCAAGGTCGCACTTCACAACCAATGTGGCGAAGATGCCGCGTGCAAAGTCTCCACGGTAGGGGATAAAGTCGATTGAGCCGTCAAAGTCGGGCTGCAACTGCTTCACGCTCTGCATAATCTCGGGCACATGCTGGTGCTCGAAGGGCTTGTAGGTGCTCATATTGTTGTTGCGCCAGCTGAAGTGTGTGGTCGACGAGGGCTTCACTCCCGCACCGGTGCTTCCTGTGATTGCGTTCACAGAAATGTCGCCGTTGAGCAGGTGCTTCTTTGCCAAAGGCAAAAGTCCAAGCTCGATACATGTTGCGAAACATCCGGGGTTGGCCACGTAGCGGCGTTTGCATGTGTCGCGGCGGTTAAGCTCGGGCAAGCCATAGATAAAGTCGTGGTCGTTGCTCTTTATGCGGAAGTCCATCGAAAGGTCGATAACCTTCAGCTCCTCGGGCAACTGCTCGCGGTCGAGGAATTTCTTTGTGTCGCCGTGTGCAGTGCAGAAGAAGAGCACGTCAATCTTGTCAAAGGGCATTTCGTCGGTGAATGTAAGCTCCGTCTCGCCCAAAAGTCCGCAGTGAACGTCGGTTATCTTGTTGCCGGCGTTGCTGCTGCTGTTTATAAATACAATCTCAACCTCGGGGTGGTTAAGCAACAGGCGGATAAGTTCTCCGGCGGTGTAGCCTGCTCCGCCTATTATACCTACTTTTATCATGATATTCGTTTTTTCTTAAATTTGTTCGTCGGGGTGATTGCTGTGGTAAACGCGCAAGGGGGTAGATGTTACCTTGATGAATCCCTTTGCATCCTCGGCTGTCCAGCCTTTCTGAATTTCGCCATACTCGCCGAACTTGGTCTTTACAAGGTCGCAGGGTGAGTCTACGCCGATTGTGTCGAAGCCTTTGGGGTAGAGCTCAAGAATAGCTGTACCTGTAACATTGCGCTGCGAGCTCTCGAGCATTGCCTCGATGTCGCGCATCACAGGCTCCAAATACTGGCTCTCGTGCAGGAACATTCCGTACCAGTTTGCAACCTGGTCTTTCCAGTACTGCTGCCATTTGCTCAATGTATATTTCTCAAGGAACTTGTGCGCACCGATGATGAGCATGGGGGCTGCTGCCTCGAATCCCACGCGGCCCTTGATGCCGATGATTGTGTCGCCCACGTGCATGTCGCGACCAATACCATAAGCTGCACCAATCTCCTCTACCTTCTGGATAGCCTTGATGGGGTCGTCGAATTTCTCGCCGTTTACAGCTGTCAGGATACCCTTGTCGAATGTCAGCTTCAACTGCTCGCTGCCGCTCTTTGTAATCTGCTTCAGATAAGCAGTCTCGGGCAATCCCTGTGTAGAGTCGAGAATCTCGCCACCACAGATAGATGTTCCCCAGATACCTACGTTGTAAGAGTATTTGAGTTTTGTGAAGTCTGCATAGAATCCGTGCTCGTTAAGGTAGTTAATCTCGTACTCGCGTGTGAGAGTCATGTCACGTGTGAGTGTGATAATCTCTACATTGGGTGCAAGCACCAGGAATGTCATGTCGAAACGAATCTGGTCGTTACCAGCGCCTGTAGAGCCGTGTGCGATAGCCTCGGCGCCAATCTCGTTGGCGTAGCGTGCGATGGCAAGCGCCTGGAAAATTCTCTCCGATGATACAGAGATGGGGTATGTGCCGTTGCGAAGCACGTTACCATAGATCATGTACTTGAGGCTCTTCTCGTAGTACTCTTTTGTTACGTCGAGTGTAACATAGCTTACTGCGCCCAGCTTGTAGGCATTCTCCTCATTCTGTTTCAACTGTTCCTCGCTGAAACCTCCTGTGTTTGCACATGCTGCATAAACTTCGTAACCCTTCTCGCGTGCGAGGTACATTACGGTAAATGATGTATCGAGTCCGCCACTGAAGGCTACAACTACTTTCTTCTTGCTCATATTATTGTCTTTTTTTTATTATTCAACTGTTTTTTTTCTCTTTCTCTGCGGGGTCGTAGAGCATCGCTGTGCAGATGCAGTAGCGACGGCCTGTGCGCTCCAGAATGTCGTGGTTGATGCAACCCTCGCAGCCTCTCCAGAATGCCTCGTCGTCGGTGAGTTCGGCAAAAGGTACGGGAACGTAGCCCAGCTCTGTGTTTATGCGCATAACCGCTCCGCCGCTGGTGAGTCCGAAAAGTTTGGCCTCGGGCCACTTTTTGCGCGAGAGGTCGAATGCTGTCTTCTTGATGCGTTTGGCAAGTCCGCGACGGCGGAATTTGTCCACAACAATGAGTCCCGAGTTTGCAACGTACTGTTTGTTGCCCCAGCTCTCGATGTAGCAGAATCCTGCAAACTCCTCCTGCTCTCCGGCGAGTGCTATCACAGCCTTTCCTTCGCGCATCTTCTGTGCAACATACTCGTGTGTACGTTTGGCGATTCCCGTGCCGCGCACCTTTGCTGCTGCGCTTATTGTCTCGAGAATTTCATCAACATACTTTTCGTGCGAAGCATCGGCAACGATTACCTTTATTTCTACTTCGCCATTTTTGTTTTCTTCCATGTTCCTGTGTAAATGTAGTATGTATAATTATTATTTTATTCAAATATTGGGTATTATCGTGCGCAGCACCTTTATGAGTGCGCTCTTCGATACATTTTCGGCCATCACCAGCATCACTGTGTCGTCGCCGGCGAGTGTGCCCAGAATTTCGGGAAAGTCGCAGTTGTCTATGTGGTAGGCGAGTGTGCCTGCATAGCTGGGGCGTGTCCTTATTACTGCAATGTTGCCCGAGAATTTTATCGAGAGGAATCCATTCTCTTCGGTAAGCGGTGCCAGGGGACGCATTTCGCCTTGTGCACCTTCGTGCTTGTATTGCTGCTGCTGTTGCTGCTGGCGCGTGAGTACATATTTATAATGTCCGTTTGTGCCGACGGTCTTTACCACTCGCATCTGTCGCAGGTCGCGCGATAGGGTAGCCTGTGTAAGCGTGTATCCCTCTTTGTTAAGCTCTTTCAGCAGTTCCTCCTGGCTCCCAATCTCGTGGGTCGAGAGTATCAGGCGAATAGCTTCGAGACGTGAATTTTTTACTTTCATAGTTGCATATTTATGCTAATGGACTGCAAAGATAGGTATATTTACTCAATTACGGCTACTCTTTATTCCACTTTTTTTGCAAAATTGACAATTTTTATGCAAAAAATATACGATTGCCGCGCTTTTTGCATCGACAATCGTATATTTTTTATGAAATTTACTTTTAGTCAAGCTCTTGGTCGGCCTCGTAGCCTGCCATCACACGGATAGCGTTCTTGAGCATTGCAAACTGCTTGAAGAGGTCGTGTACGGGCTGCTCGCCATCTTTGTGCATGGGTGCCTTGCTGTAGAAAGAGAGGAACTCCTGTATTCCGCTGTAACCTGCGCGTGCGGCGAGGTCCGAGAAGAGTACAAGGTCGAGCACCAGCGGCGCTGCGAGTATAGAGTCGCGGCACAGGAAATTGACCTTTATGGTCATGGGGTAGCCCATCCAGCCGAATACGTCGATGTTGTCCCAGCTCTCCTTTTCATCGCCACGAGGGGGGTAGTAGTTTATGCGCACCTTGTGGTAGATACCCGAATAGAGGTCGGGGTAGATGTCGCTGTCGAGGATATTCTCCACTGCCGACATTTTGCTGCGGCGTTTGGTCTCGAAATTCTCGGGGTTGTCGAGGACAATACCGTCGCGGTTGCCCAGAATGTTTGTCGAGAACCATCCTGTCACTCCCAGCTGACGGGTGAAGAATGCGGGTGCAAGCACGGTCTTCATCATCGTCTGTCCGCTCTTGAAGTCCTTACCTGCGATGGGCACCTGCATCTCCTCGGCAAGCTGCCACATTGCGGGAATGTCGATGCACAGGTTGGGCGCGCCCATGATGAAAGGACAGCCCTCGCGCATGGCTGCGTAGGCGTAGCACATGCTGGGTGCCACGCGTGCAGTGTCGTCGGCCTTCATTGCTGCCTCGAATGCCTGCAGAGAGCCGTGTACGCTCTCGTCGCGGGGAATATATTTTTCGGTGCTCGCTATCCAAATGACAACCACGCGCTCGCAACCGTTCTCGGCCTTGAAGCGTCTGATGTCCTCGCGCACCTGCTCGGTGAGTTCCCAGCGGCTCGCCTTTGCCTTTACGTTGGGGCCGTCGATGTTCGATGCGTACTCCTTGTCGAAAAGTGCGGGAATGGGGCGGATGGCCTCAAGCTCGTCGCGCACAGGCTCAATGTCCTGGGGCTTCAGTACTGCAGCCTTTACGGCAGCCTCGTAGGCGTTGTCGGGGAACAGGTCCCATGCTCCGAATACAATGTCGTCAAGCTCGGCGATGGGTACAATGTTCTTTACCTCTTTATATACTTTATCGCGTCCGGTGCCCAGACGCATGATTCCTTTGCATGCGAACGAGCCGATGGGCTGCGACAGCCCTTTGCGTGACATCAGTGTGCCTATGATGGTCGTAGTCGTTACAGCTCCGAGGCCTACACACATTACGCCTAATTTGCCGGTTGCTGCTTTAACTTTGCTCTCTTCCATTTTCTCTATTTTTATGTTTATGCTATTTTATAGTTCAAAAAGTCCCTCTTTCAAAATTTCGCTCACCGTGGGGTGGGGGAATACTGTGCGACGCAGGTAGTTCACCGTAAGGCCGTTGGTTATTGCCATACAAGCGGCGCAGATAAACTCGCTCGACGAGTTTCCGAGCATGTGTACGCCCAGCATCCTGTCGTTGGTGTCGGCGAGAATCTTGCACAATCCCATCTGGCCCTCATTCTCGGCTACGAAGCGGCCCGAGAATGTCATCGGCATTTTGCTCAATCGATACTCGATGCCCTGGGCCTGTGCCTGCTCCTCGGTGAGTCCCACGCTGCTCACTTCGGGGTTAGTGTAGACAATGCCGGGGATTGCATTGTACTCCATCTTGTCCTCGATGCCCAAAATGTGGTTCACGGCAACCTCGCCTTCGCGGCTCGCAGTGTGTGCCAGCAGCGAGAAGCCTGTGACGTCGCCCGCCGCATATACGTTGGGCATGCTCGTCTGCATATATTCGTTCACCTTTATTCCGCGCTCGGCCTCTACGGGGATATTTTCGAGTCCGAAACCTGTGAGGGTGGCTCTGCGGCCCACGCTCATCAATATCTTGTCGCCCTCGACACTCTGTTCGTTGCCCTCGGCGTCGGTGAAGCGTACGCTGTTCCCGTCGATGGCGGTTACCTTGCAACAAAGGTTGAACTTCACGCCCTTCTTCGCATATATTCCGCGCAACATTTCGCTGACCTCTTTGTCGAGTCCGCCAAGAATCTCGGGCAGCATTTCTATCACCGTCACGGGAATTCCCAAGCTGTTGTAGAGGCTCGCAAACTCCATTCCTATCACTCCGCCGCCAATGATTATAAGGCTCTCGGGTGCCTGTGTCAGTGCCAGAATCTCGCGGTTGGTGAGCACCGCCTCGTTGCCCTCTACTCCGGGAATGGGGGGCACGAACGCCTCGCTGCCTGTGCAGATGAGCAGACGCGCAGCCTCGTAGCTCTCGCCTCCGCAGGCAATGGTGATGCTAGCAGCGTCGCCGCGCACAATGCTCGCCTCGCCTTTCACAACCTCCACGCCCGTGTGCTCCATCTTCATCTTGATGCCTGCCACCAGCTTGCGTACGACTTTTGTCTTGCGGTCGGCCATCTTTTTGTATTCAAAGGCCACATTCTCGGCTGTGACGCCATATTTTTTACTGCCCGAAGCGTGGTCGTACATTTTTGCACCATAGAGCAGTGTCTTTGTGGGAATACACCCCTCGTTCAGACACACACCTCCCAATTCTCTCTTTTCAAAGAGAATGGTCTTCAGCCCTTTTGCTCCTGCATTTTCGGCAGCCACGTATCCTGCGGGGCCACCGCCAAGTATTGCTAAGTCGTACATACTTTTGTTGTTTTTTAATGAAAAACCATTCAAATAGCAAAATTAATCTTTTTTGCGGATATTGTCACATATTGTTGCAAATGTTTTCTCTTTTCGTCTGATTTTGGGTGATTTTGACCATTTTTTTGATGCTCGCGGACCTCGGCAGCGCTCTTTTGTGCCGATTCGCGGTCACGAAAAAGGCGGAAGCCCTTTTGGGGTTTCCGCCTTTGTGTGTGAGTGTGTACAATTATTTCTTGGGCAGGGGCTTCGACCAGTCGCCGATAGCCTCGAGGTTAACCTTGCCCGGAGGTGTGGTCGCGTCGATGCGTGCCACGGGCAGAGTCATCTTCTCGCCGTTGAAGGTAATCTCGCCGCAAGTCTCGCGGTCGAGGCTGGTGTTCATTGCGCGGAAGAAGGGGAAAAGGTCCTCGCCTACAGCGATAGACATGTCCTCAACTGTCTCTTCCCATGTAAGCACCTTCTCGGGAGTCTCCATCCAGCGAGTGTACTGAATGTTTCTCCAGCGGGGGTACCATGTGGGGCCGTAAACGTCATCCATCTTCTGCCATATTACCCACGATTTTCCCCAATCTTTGCCATGGCCGCAGCTGTCAGCGTAAGCTGCGTCGTTAGTGTAGCGCTTGAGGTCGACGTTAAGATACTCGGGAGTGAAAAGCTCGTCGCAGTTTCTGTTTCCTCTCTCGAGCAGAGTGCTGTCGTACATTGCCATGATTTTTCCCTGGAACCATCCTGCGTGAGCCTCACCCTGGTTGTGGAAGGGCGACTCGCCGGCCTTCTCGCCTTTAGCATTGGCGGGGCCACCGAGAGTGTGTGCAAGCTCGTGTGCATAGATTCCTATCAATCCCCAAATGTCGGTGCTGATGATTCCATTCTCCTTGGGCTTGTAAGCGTTTACCGCCCAGCCGCCGCCACCGCCTGCTGCGAGCAACAGATACATGGGCTCGGGAGTGGGGGTCGAGGGGTGCCACGCCATTATCTGGTCGGTGATGCGGGGCATTTCTGTAACTACAGTCTGTTTCAGATTCTCGTCCATGTTGGGAGTGTAGTACACTACAAAGCCGTCGAGGTTGGTCTCGAGCTCGGGGTAGATGGCACCACCGCCGCCCCAACCACTCTGACCGGGACGATACTTCTCGCCAAAATCTTTCTGATTCTCGCACAACCATCCGAAAGACTCGTCGATGACTGCACGGCGCCACTCGTTGGCAGCCTTCTTGCGTGCCTTCTCTTCGTCGCTTGCCTTGTCGTTGATCTCTTCGAACTTAATCTCCTCGCAGAATCCGCTGATGATTACTCTACCATCCTTATATGTGCGGCGTGCGCGTACGGGAAGGCCATTCTCGCCCTTTGCGACAACCTCCCAATTCTCGTCAACCTCCAGTGCTGCGTAGTTTACGCCGTTGCATCTGTCGCTCTTGTCTGTGTATTTTGCTCCGAACACAGCTGCAAGGTTGTTCATGCTCCAGCCCTCTACGCTGCTCTGCGCGTTTGTGAGAATATAGAGCGAGCCGCCGTCGGCAACAAAATCCTCGAGAGCCTTGCACTCCTCTTTTGTGTATGCGGGAGCGTTTCTGTCAAGCTGCTGGGTAAGAACAATATTGTATTTGTAGTTGGGTACCCAGCCAAAGGGGTACACGTTGTTCTCTTCGTCGAACTGCAAACGCATACGGCTGACGCCATCCTCGTCGAGTACAGTGTTCAGCGACGCCATCGAGGGAATTGCGCGGTAACCGGCGGCTCTCAGCTGCGGGGGCATTCCCCAAAGATAGGCAAATGTACATTGGTGCGAAACGTCCACAAGTACGTTCATTCCGTTGTCCTTTTTGGGAGTCACGGGCTTGGGAGGGAACTGCTTCGATGCGTCTACGGGCAGTGTCAATCCCTTGTGCCACGCTTCGGTAATCTCTTCGTTGGTGAAAGTGCGTGCCGGCTGTGTGCATCCGACAACAAGCAACAGTGCCATGAGTGTTGCGAAAATCTCTATTCTTTTCATAATATATAATATGTAAAATATGTTTCTGTTTGCGAAGATAGCATAAAAATGTGCGAAAAACAAATTCGCGCCTCTCGCCATTCTTCGTCGTACATAAATGCAGCAAGGGGCCGAAAGCCCCTTGCCCTATAAGAATTGCTTCTCCGTTACTGGTTCAATCTGTCCTGCATGCGCTCTTTGTAGCTGTCGCCGCTGTTTTTCTTGGGCATAATCACCATAAGGATAATATAGGCGATACCTGCAGCCGAGAATGTGAGGAATAAAAGAAGTACGAATACTATGCGCATAGCGCTTGCGCTAAGGCCGAAGTGCTCGGCGAGGCCGCCGCATACACCTGCGATGACCTTATTGTTTGAACGTGTCAATTTTGCCATAATCTTTATTGTTTAAATTCTAATTTGTTTGTCTCGAACTTGTTTGAATAGTTGCAAAAGTATTAAAAAAACGACTATCCATCAAAAAAATCGGTAATTATTCAAAAAAAAAGCACAAAATTGCTGTAAATAGTGTATTTTTGTAGCCACTTTGGGTGGAGTATGTTTAAAAACCACCTGTTTGCCAGAAAATTACATGACACGAATAATTCACACGGAATGTCCTTTGTGCGGCAGCAAAAAACTGCAGCACCAATTCTCGTGCAAAGACCAATTTGCAACGGGCGAGGAATTTTCAATATGTAAATGCGAAGATTGCTCTTTTGTGTTTACACAGAATATCCCCGACGAAAATGAGATAGGACGATACTACGAGTCGCCCACATATATTTCGCACAGCGACACGAACAAAGGATTCATTAACCGTTGTTACCATATTGTACGCGAAATTATGCTCCGTCGCAAGGCGGCGCTGGTGAACTCGCTCGTGGGTAGCGACAAGACTCATCTGCTCGATTACGGTGCAGGTACAGGCTATTTTGCACGCGCCATGCAGCGTCTCGACTGGGACGTTACGGCGATAGAGAAGAGCGAACAGGCGCGCAAATACTCCCAGGAGCAGTTTGGCTTCGAAATGTTGCCGGTAGAGGCTCTCGACGATTGCGAGGCCGGTTGTTTCGACGTTGTTACAATGTGGCACGTGATGGAGCACATACAGGATATTAACGGATTCTGGGGCAAGCTCCACCACATTCTCGACGACAGCGGCATTGCTGTGATTGCCCTTCCCAACAGCGCTTCGTACGATGCTCAGGCCTACCGCGAGCATTGGGCAGCATACGACGTTCCCCGTCACTTGTGGCACTTCAGCCCCTCGACGGTGATGAAATTCGGTCGCAAGCACGGCTTTATACTCGAAAGACAATATACGATGCCCTTCGACGGCTTCTATATTTCCATGCTCAGCGAGCGATACAAAGGCTCCAAGCTATCCTTGATAAAAGGCGTGTGGAGCGGACTGCTCGGTTGGTTGGCGTCGTGGAGCAAAAAGAGCGCGAGCAGCTCTATAATTTATGTATTCAGAAAGGCAGTATGAGCAGACCTAAAATAAAAATACAGACGTTGAGCGTGTATACAAGCACCACTCTTGTGCTTGTGCTTTTGGGTGCAATGTGTGCGTTGCTGCTTTCGGCGCGCTCACTCTCGGACCACATTAAGCGCAATATGACAATGTCGGTGGTGGTGAGCAGCAAACTGAGCGAGGCCGAGGTTCTCAATTTCCGCACTCAGCTGAACAAACGCTCCTACGTTGCGTCGAGCGAGTATGTGTCGAGCGCACAGATTCTCGAAGAGCAGAAAAAAGAGCTTGGCACCGACCCTGTGGAGTTCTTGGGCTACAACCCCTATGAGCCCTCTATCGACCTTACGCTGAAAAGCGAATATGCGCGCCCCGACAGCATGGCCGTGCTCGAAAAACAGCTGCTCAAGGACAAACGCGTCACGCAGGTAGTCTACCATCGCGAAGTTATTGAGGCTGTGAACGATAATATACACAAGATAGCAATAGTGCTGCTGGTGTTCATGGCGGTGCTTATGCTCATTTCGTGGTCGCTCATAGGCAACGCCGTTAGGCTCTCAATATACTCCAAACGCTTCATTCTGCACACAATGAAACTTGTGGGTGCAACGTGGGGCTTCATACGTCGTCCGTTCATTGCCAGCAATATGTACATAGGACTCCTCTCGGGTGTTGCGGCCGACGCGCTTCTGGGTGGTGCCTTCTATCTTGCCCTGCGCGAAGAGCCGGCGCTGCTGACCATACTGCCTCCCGTGACACTTGCGTTCATCGCCGTGGCGGTAATCTGTTTCGGCATTCTGATGACAGTCTCGTGTGCCTACTCGTCGGTGACACGCTTCCTGCGCATGCGCGGCGACGACCTCTATTTCCTTTAATCCTCGAAGAGAATAAACAAAAAACAATATGAATAAAAGAAATTTTCCTTTTGACAAAGTGAACTACATGCTGCTTGCGGCAGGGTTCATCACCATTGTCATCGGCTTTATGCTGATGGCCGGCCCCGGCTCCACCGAGACACACTTCGAACCGGATATCTTCAGCTTCCGTCGCATTAAGCTTGCGCCCACAGTATGTTTCTTCGGCTTTATATTTATCATATACGCAATAATGCGCAAACCTAAAAAAGATAAATAATGACCCTTTTTGAAACAATCATAATAGCGATAGTCGAGGGATTGACGGAGTTTCTGCCCGTCTCTTCCACCGGACATATGATTATTGCCCAGAATCTGTTGGGCGTGGAGAGCACCGAATTTGTAAAGGCCTTTACCTTTATAATACAGTTTGGCGCAATTCTTTCGGTGGTTGTTCTCTATTGGAAAAGATTCTTCAAACTGAACGACACGCCTGCTCCCGAGGGTGCATCGGCGCTCAAGCGTTTCCTGCACAAATACGACTTTTATTGGAAACTCTTCGTCGCCTTTATTCCCGCCGCTGTCCTGGGACTGCTCTTCAGTGACATGATAGATGCAATGCTCGAGAGTGTAACGGTGGTGGCTGTTACCCTTATTCTGGGTGGCCTCTTCATGCTCTTCTGCGATAGAATATTCAACAAAGGCAGCGAAAAGACCGAGCTTACAGAGAAGCGCGCTTTTTGGATAGGAATGTTCCAGTGTATCTCCATGATTCCCGGTGTTTCGCGCTCCATGGCTACCATCGTCGGAGGAATGGCACAGAAACTCACCCGCAAGGCTGCGGCCGAGTTCTCTTTCTTCCTTGCCGTTCCCACAATGTTTGCAGCGACACTCTACAAGATGCTCAAGATATTCATGGAGCCCGATGGAATGGTAATTTTAAAGGACAATCTTGTGACGCTGCTCGTGGGCAACGTGGTTGCATTCATCGTGGCAATGCTGGCGATAAAGTTTTTCATCAGCTTCGTCACAAAATATGGCTTCAAGGCATTCGGTTGGTACAGAATAATCGTCGGAGGCATCATTCTTGCAATGTTGCTCACCGGCCACAATCTTACAATAGTATAAATGGATTTTAAAGAAGGAGAAATAATTGCGCTCTTCAAGCCCTACACATGGACATCGTTCCAGATAGTGAACAAGGTGCGCTACCATCTGTCGAAACACTACAAGATTAAGCGTTTCAAGGTGGGTCACGCAGGTACGCTCGATCCTCTTGCGACAGGCGTGCTTGTAATATGCACGGGCAAGGCAACCAAACGCATCGAAGAGTTGCAGAATCATACAAAAGAGTACGAGGCCGACCTTATGCTCGGCGCAACAACAGCATCGTACGACAAAGAGCACCCGGTAAATGCCACTTTCCCCTACGAGCATATTACCGAGGAGATGTTCAACGAAGTGCTCAAGCAGTTTACGGGAACAATAGCCCAGCGTCCGCCTCTCTATTCAGCCTGCAAGGTCGATGGCGAGCGTGCCTACAATCTTGCGCGACAGGGTAGTGAAATGGAGCTTGCACCCAAGCAGATAACAATAGAGAAGATAGAATTGCTCTCTTTCAATCCGCCACAGGCAACCATCAGAGTAGTGTGCGGCAAGGGAACATACATACGCTCGCTGGCCCGCGACATTGGCGAGGCTCTTGGCAGCGGTGCCTATCTCACCCGCCTCACCCGCACTCGTGTGGGCGACCTTAGAATAGAAGAGTGCATAAAACCCGAGGATTTTCCCGCATGGTTCAAAGAGAAATTAACGGAAGTATAAAATATAAAAGCATTTGAGAAATGACTGACATGAAACTTTCTCAGTTCAAGTACAGGCTCCCGGCCGAACGCATTGCTCTGCATCCTGTGTCGTGCCGCGACGAGTCTCGCCTGATGGTTGTTCACCGCAAAAGTGGCGAGATTGAGCACTGTTTGTTCAAAGACGTGATTAACTATTTCGACGAGAAAGACCTCTTCGTCCTCAACGACAGCAAGGTTTTTCCCGCGCGTCTTTATGGTAACAAAGAGAAGACAAACGCCAAAATCGAAGTATTCCTTCTGCGCGAGCTCAACGAAGAGTTCCGCCTGTGGGACGTGCTTGTCGACCCTGCACGTAAAATACGTATCGGCAACAAGCTCTACTTTGGCGAGGACAACTCTATGGTTGCCGAGGTTATCGACAACACCACCTCTCGCGGCCGCACATTGCGTTTCCTCTACGATGGCCCCCACGACGAGTTCAAGAAGGCACTCTTCTCTTTGGGTGTTGCGCCTCTGCCCGACGACTTTAAGGCCCTGCGCAAGGAAGAGCCCGAGGATCTTGACAATTTCCAGACCTATTTTGCAAAGAAAGAGGGCTCTGTGACTGCTCCCGTGTCGAGCCTCCACTTTACCCGCGAGCTTATGAAGCGCATGGAAATCAAGGGTATCGACACAGCTTATGTGACAATGCACATTGGTCTCGGCTGTTTCCGCGAGATTGACGTCGAGGACCTCACGAAGCACAAGATGGATAGCGACCTTATAAGCGTTGATAGCGAGGCTGTTGCACTTGTAAACAAGGCCAAGGCCGAGGGCCGCAGAATCTGCGCGGTGGGAACATCTGTGCAGCGTGTGCTCGAGACAGCGACACTCACCGGAGGAATGCTCAAAGAGTACGATGGCTGGACAAGCAAGTTCATCTTCCCCGAATACAATTTCCAGGTGGCAAACTGCATGATTGCCAACTTCTACAACCCCTATTCGACAATGCTCATGCTGACAGCGGCGTTTGGAGGTTACGAACTTATCATGCGCGCCTACGAAGAGGCACTCCGCGACGAGTATCGCTTCGGAATCTATGGCGATGCAATGCTTATCATAGACTAAAATGCCCGAATCCGAAATTATATATTTGGGATTAGGCAGCAATCAAGGAGACAGAGAGCAACTGATGGCGCAGGCAATAGAGCAGCTATCGGTTGCTCTCGGTGCGCCTGTGCGTCTCTCGTCGACGATAGAGACCGAGGCGTGGGGCTTCGTCTCGCCCAATCCTTTTCTTAATATGGTTGCCTGTTTTTCGACAGATGTTCCGCCCATGGAACTTTTGCAGATAACCGAAGATGTCGAGCGCCGTCTGGGACGAAGGACAAAGAGTGTGGGCGGTGTCTACAGCGACCGTCCGATAGATATTGATATTCTTTTCTATGGTGACAGGATAATCTCCACCGAGCGTCTGACAGTGCCTCACCCTCGTCTGCACGAGCGCCTTTTTGTGCTTGCACCGTTGGCCGAAATTTCTCCTCGTTTGATGCATCCGTTGTTAGGCAAGAGTGTGTCGCAGCTGCGCGATTCTATTCTTTCGGCTCCCCACTCAAACGCTTGATAGCCAGATGATGCCCCTCGTGGGCCGCACGTTCGTACCACTGCATGGCCTTCACTCTGTCGGGCTCGTCGGTCCACCCCTCTTCGTAGGCCTGCCCTATGCGGTAATGTGCATACGGGTCGGTCGACTTTTTATAAGCCTCGAAAGCCTTTTTCAGTGACGGCGCAACCGCTCCGCAACCTTTTCTGTAAAGGTCGCCCAAATTGGTGGGTGCATAGAGAGTGTCGCCCGCCCTCAGTGCCTCGTTGAACCAAAAAACCGCCTTTTCACCGTCGATTTTTGTTCCCACCCCCTCGTGGAAAAGTGTGCCAATGTCGTTGAGTACCACTCCGTGCAGGAACTTTCCTCTCTTGTGCTCCTCGGCGAGCGTGAGCAGCAGCTCCACATCCTCGCACGAATATGTCTCGTACGTCTCGCAACCGTCAAGCTGCCACGACTTTACGCGTCCCACGGGCGTGTGCTGGGGAATGTCAACCTCTATTGTCTCCTCTGTGTCGGGCAGGGTGGGCGGCTCTCCGCAGGGCAGCAGCCTGTGGCGCATCATATACTGCACGTAGCCGTATATGCGCGGGGTAGAGGAGTGCAGGCTCACTCCAAAGTCGCGCAGCGCATCGAGCGAGACGTGGCACTGCTCCATCATTGGCAGCGCCGGAAAATATTGCGGAACGATGGAAAGGGTGCCTTTCAGCAGCGCAATCTCCTCGGATATTGTCTCTGTTACCCACTCCTCGTCGAATATTTTGTAGACAGATTCATCGGCAGTGTCGGCAATCTCTCCGCCAAGGAATTTTGTGAGCGTGTCGGCAAGATAGGGGAAAAATCTAAGGTCGTCGTATGCTGCAAGGTTGTCCACGTGAAGCTCGTAGCCCTCTCCCTCTCTCTGCAGCAGAAAAAGGGTGGTCGACACATTCTCGCGCGCAAAGAGCCAACAGTTTCCCTCTTCGTCGCAGCCGAAAAGCTGCAGCCCGGGAATGTCTGCGTAGTCGAGAAATTCGTCGGGGCGGAATCTCTTTTCAGAATATATTGTTACCGATGTTGTCACTTTAGTCTCTCTTTTTTTGTTTCTACAATTCTCCCGTAAGCACCTGTATCACCACCCTCTCCGTCAGGCTATCCTCGCCGAATGGGTCGTAGCTTTTCTTCAGGCTCGCACCGAACAGCGACGCGAACGATTGGTAAAAGACAGCCTTGAACGAGCCCATGAACAGCCTTATCAGCTGATAGGCATTCTGGTCGCACTGCCTGTCGACGAGCTTTATGAGCAGCTTACCCTGACGCAACGTCAGCTTTTTCATCTTGGGCGTGTAGACATCTTTAAGCTCCTTTTCGAGCTTCTCTATATGCCTTTTTTGCGCCTTTTCATCGGGCAAAAGCTGCAAAGTCTCGTATGTTTCGATTATTATTTTTCGTATTTCCGTCGCCAGCGGCAGTGTCTTTTTAACATCATGCACCAGGCGGTCGTACCTTCTCCTGTCGTTTCTGTTCCTGAATACCAGCGGCGTGAAAATGTGCACCGTGGGCAGGGTAATATGCGGAATTTTATCGCCTTTATGCTCCGCTGCCCCCACAATATATGCCCTTCTCTTGTCATCCTGCGCCGTCGCAGGCACTGCCGACAAAAGAGCGAGCAACAATATTATGATATTTTGAACAGTGTTTTTCATCTTTGCAAAAATAATCCATTTGCGGCAATTCCTAGCAACTATCAATGTTACTTTGTATTAAAAAACGAAAAGAATGAGCGTCAAACGAATAAAAATCACTATCTTCGCAAAAAATTATCTAAAATAAAAATCCGTTGCTATGAAAGAGTTTTTCAAAGTTCTGAAAAGGTACATTCCCCCATATAAAAAATCGCTTGTCCTCTCGTTGATTTTCACGCTCACTTCGGCTGTCCTCAACGTCTTTTCTTTTGCGATAATAATCCCCATCCTGCAGATTCTCTTCAAGATAGAGGATGTTGAGCATGTTGATTTTATCCCTTGGAGCGAGGCTACATCCGAGAATTTTACCGAGGTTGCCTTGAACAATGGAAACTACTATCTTAACAATTTCATCGAGACTGTCGGCCCCTCGACCACCCTGCTTCTGCTGGGGGGCTTTCTGGTGGTGATGACACTGCTGAAGACCGCAAGCTACTTTGGCTCGTCGGCAGCCATAATCCCTCTGCGTACAGGTGTCGTGCGCGACATCCGCACACAGCTTTACAACAAGGTGCTCAGCCTTCCTCTGGGCTTCTTCTCGAAAGAGAGAAAGGGTGACATTATTGCCCGCATGAGCGGCGACGTTGTTGAGGTCGAGAACTCAATCGCCGGCTCCATAGATATGCTCATAAAGAATCCCATCTACATTGTAATCTATTTTGCCACACTTATTTACGTCAGCTGGGAGCTTACCCTCTTTACGATACTCGTCTTTCCGGTGATGGGCTGGATAATGGGCCTCGTTGGTCGTAAGCTGAAGCAGAAATCTCTCGTTGCCCAGGCAAAATTGGGCGAGACAATGTCTCAGATGGAAGAGACGCTCGGCGGACTGCGCATAGTCAAGGCCTTCCTCGCCGAGAAAAAGATGTCCAACCGCTTCCTCAAGGTTAGCAACGAACTGCGCGACGCTACCATGCGTGTGACCATGCGTCAGGCAATGGCCCACCCTGTGAGCGAGTTTCTCGGTACGGGTGTCATCGTAATTGTCCTTTGGTTCGGCGGTACACTCATCCTGGGCGACAATTCTCCCATTTCGGCACCGGCCTTCATCTATTATCTGACAATACTTTACAGCATCATCAATCCCTTGAAGGACTTTTCAAAAGCATCGTACAACATTCCCCGCGGATTGGCCTCTATGGAGCGCATCGACAAGATTCTCGACAGCGAGAATCCCATTGTGGAGAAAGAAGATGCAGTCTCAACCGACGGATTGAAGCAGGGCATCGAAATACGCGACCTCACCTTCTCGTACGATGGCGAAAAGAATGTCCTCAACAACATCAACCTCACCATCGAGAAGGGAAAGACCGTTGCGCTCGTCGGACAGTCGGGCTCGGGAAAATCGACACTCGTCGACCTCATTCCCCGCTACTACGATGTTACTTCGGGCGAGGTTCTCATCGATGGAGTGAACGTCAAGGGAATGACCGTAAAATCTCTGCGCTCGCTCATCGGTAACGTCAACCAAGAGGCGATACTTTTCAACGACTCTTTCTACAATAACATCACTTTCGGCGTCGAGAATGCAACAATGGAGCAGGTTATCGAGGCTGCAAAGATTGCCAATGCCCACGACTTTATCATGGCTACCGAGAATGGCTACGACACGAATGTGGGCGACCGAGGCTGTCTGCTCTCGGGTGGTCAGCGTCAGCGCATAAGCATCGCCCGTGCAATCCTCAAGAATCCTCCCATCCTCATCCTCGACGAGGCAACGTCGGCTCTCGACACAGAGTCCGAGCGACTGGTGCAAGAGGCTCTCGAGCGACTCATGAAGACAAGAACAACAATAGCCATTGCCCACCGACTCTCAACCATCAAGAACGCCGACGAAATTTGCGTGCTTATGGATGGTCGCATCGTCGAGCGCGGAAAGCACGACGAATTGTTGCAGCTTGGTGGAGTGTACAAACGTCTGAATGACATGCAGAGCCTTGCCTGATAGTATGAAAATTAAGAGTATAGGTCTTTTTTGTGCAGCTTCCGAGGCGATAGACTCGCTCTACGTCGATGCTGCGCGCGAGTTTGGCCGCTGGTTGGGCAGTGAGGCACTCACGCTCGTCTACGGCGGAGCAGCGAAAGGCCTTATGGAGGCTACGGCGTCGGCGGCAAAGGCTGCGGGTGCGCACATTGTGGGCGTTGTCCCCGACATTCTCGTTGCCCACGGGAGCGTCAGCACTCTGCTCGACGAGTGTGTGCAGGTGCCTGACCTTAGCGTCAGAAAAGAGACCATTCTCGGCCGCAGCGACATTCTCGTTGCAATGCCCGGAGGCCTTGGAACGCTCGACGAGGTTTTTCATGTGATGGGCTCGGCGACGATAGGATTCCACGATAAAAAGGTTGTTTTTTACAATGTGAACAACTTTTGGGGCAGCATGCTAGCGACGCTTGCCGAGCTTCGCGACAAAGGTTTTCTGCGTGGCGAGCCCGACAAATTCTTTGCCGTAGCCGACACCCTCGAAGAACTGAAAAATATAATTGCTAACGAAAAATGAAAAAGGTAATAGGAATAGGCGAGACGATTCTTGACATTCTCTTCAAGGACAACCGTCCGATGAAGGCAGTGCCCGGCGGCTCTGTCTTCAACAGCATCGTCTCTCTTGGACGCATGGGCGTTGCTCCCATCCTCGTGAGCGAGGTTGGCGGCGACCGCGTGGGCGACATTGTTGTCGAGAGCCTCGTCGACAGCGGCGTGGACGTCTCGTGCATCTATCGCTACGGCGACGTAAAATCTCCCGTCTCGCTTGCCTTTCTCAACGAAAATAACGACGCCGAGTACCTTTTCTACAAAGAGAATACCGCCACGCATCTCGACGTGGAGTTTCCCAATATAGAGCCCGACGACATTGTCATCTACGGCTCGTACTTTGTGCTCAACCCTCTGCTGCGCAGCAAGGTAAAGGCCTTTCTCGAGTATGCACGCGAAAGAGGTGCGATACTCTACTACGATGTTAATTTCCGCAAGAACCACGCAGCCGAGAAACTGAAACTGAGCGAGGCGCTCATAGAAAATCTCGAATTTGCCGACATTGTGCGCGGCTCCATCGACGACTTTAAGGTACTCTACGCAATGGACGATGCTGCGAAGGTCTACAGAGAGAAGGTGAAATTCTATTCCTCCAATTTCATCTGCACGCATGGCGGCGACGGCGTCAAGCTCTTCACGCGCGACTTTACCGCCGACTATGCTGTTCCTGCGGTCGAGGTTGTCAGCAGCGTGGGTGCCGGCGACAATTTCAATGCCGGAGTAATCTACGGGCTTCTTGTAGCGGGAATCACCCGCGAAGAGCTTCCTTCACTCTCGCGCGACGCGTGGGAGACAATCGTAAAGTGCGGCCTCGACTTCAGCGCCCACGCTTGCACGCTTATGGACAATTACGTTGAAAAATCGTGGGCCGAGGCCTATAAAAACAGAAAGTAATATGCTAAGAAAGATGCGAGTAATGTCCTCTGTGCTTCTGTCGGCGGTAATGTTGTTGCTGCTGACATTCAGAGTATTGCCCCATCACCACCACACGCTGCACATTCCCGGCTCCGACGCGGTTGTCGAGACTCTGCACTATGGAGTAGAGGATTGCCACGAGGGCGACGATGCCTCGCACGACGACCATGGCAAATGCCCCTCGGAGCACACATACTACATTGTAAAGGCGTGCGAAGAGCTCGACTACAATAAATACACACAAAGTTTCGACTTTTCGCCGGCGGTGCTTCCCGCCTCTGTGGAGCAGATGCCTCTCTTGGCACTCTCTGTGCATGCTCCACCATATGTTAATCTGAAAATTCCCGACGGCAGGGCAAGAGTATTGTCCCTGCGCGCCCCGCCCTGTGCTGTTTGATGCATGTTCCGGTTATTTTGCCGGAGCACGGCACGCTTTTTTGTGTGCACTCTCTCACAGAATAATCCCAAACAATTGACAAACAGTATAGAACTATGAAAAAAATAATTTTCTCGATATTTGCTCTCGCATTTTCGTTGGCACTCGTGAACTGCGGCGAACATTCACACGACCACTCGCACGACGGACACAATCACTCTCACGAGGGACACGAACATTCACACGATTCGCACGAGCCTATCAACATTGTAGCCTACGGCGACTCTGTCGAGGTTTTTGCCGAGGTCGGCAAACTGCACGCAGGTGAGGAGACATTCATCCTTGCCCACGTTACCCATCTGAGCAATTACAAGCCTGTAGAGGTCGACGAGATTGCCATCAATCTGATGGTTGCCGGAAAGTCCGTCAAGAGCGTTGCGAAAAAGCTCTCTCCCGGAATGTATCGCTGCAATATGAAGCCCGAGAGCGCCGGCGAGGGCTATATGATATTCAAAGTTCCCGGCTCCACCGACGCTGCTACCGCCGTTACGGTGTTCGACGCAGGGCATCATCATCATGGCACCGAGGCTGCCCATGCTCACGGCAGCAATATGGTCACCTTCACCAAAGAGCAGAGCTGGAAGATAGACTTTGCAGTGGAAAAGGTTGCCGCACGCCCCGTGAACAGAGTGGTGAAGGGTGTTGCGCGTCTCTCCAATGCTCCCGAAAATGTTACCACCATCGTTGCGGCCACAAGCGGTCGCGTGCGCTACAACAATGCTGTTGCCATCGGACGCAACGTCAGGGACGGCGAGACACTTTTTATAATGGAGACAGGCGACGTCACCGACGACAATGCTGCGCTTAAATTTGCCGAGGCCGAGAGCCGCTACAATTATGCAAAGGCCGAGTACGAGCGCAAGAGAGAGCTTGTAAAGACACAGATAGTCTCGCTGAGCGAGTTTCAGGCTGTCGAAGCCTCTTATCTTCAGGCAAAGGCCGTCTACGAGAATCTCAACAAGAACTTCAAGAGCGGAAAGATGTTCCTGAAATCACCCGCCGCAGGCTACATTTCAGACATTGCCGTTGCCAGCGGCGACTACGTTGCCCAGGGTGCTCCTCTCGCAACCCTGCAGCGCGACGGCGAGCTTCAGCTTTTCTGCGAGGTCTCTGTGCGTCACGCCTCTGTGTTGCGCAACGTCACCGATGTCAACATCGAGCTTAACGACGGCACATGCTACTCGCTCGCCCAGGTGGGCGGACGCATCGCAGGCATCGGTCGAGCCATCCAGAATGACTGCAATATGATTCCCGTTACGGTGATGGTAAAAAATCTCCCCGGTGTCGTTCCCGGCAATGTGGTTAATATGTATCTTGTCTCTCCCTCGGACGAGAGTGCCATTGTGGTGCCCCGCACAGCGCTTGTCGAGGAGATGGGACGTCTATTTGTCTTTGTGCAGCACAATCCCGTGACCTTCGAGAAACGCCTCGTCACCATCGGTGCGAACGACGGAAAAAATGTGCAGATACTCACAGGCGTGCAAGAGGGCGAACGTGTGGTTACCAACGGCGCCGTTTCGCTGAAACTCTCGCAGGGTGCAGGCGCACTCGACCCCCACGCAGGACACGTACATTAATTCAGGAGGAACGACAATGTTGAATGCAATAATAAAATTCTCGCTCAACAACAGGTTGGCGATAATGCTCATGGTGCTGCTCGTGACCATCGGCGGCATCTATTCGGCACAGAAGATAGAGGTCGACGTCTTTCCCGACCTCACCTCTCCCACGGTAGTAGTGCTCACCGACGCCACAGGAATGGCTCCCGAAGAGGTTGAACGCCTCGTCACCTTCCCCATAGAGACAGCTGTGAACGGTGCCACCAATGTGCGCCGCGTGCGCTCCACATCCTCGCAGGGCTTTTCGTTCGTGTGGGTGGAATTCGATTGGGACGTAGATATTTACAAGGCGCGACAGGTGGTGAGTGAAAAACTCGTAACCCTCTCCGATGCTCTTCCGCAGGGAGTGGTGCCCATGCTCGCTCCGCAGTCGAGTGTAATGGGCGAAATACTCTTCATAGGCCTGCAGGCCGACAGCACCCCTCTGATGGAGGTTCGCACGCTGGCCGAGTGGGTGCTGAAACCCGCGATTCTCGCCACGGGCGGTGTCTCGCAGGTGACAATCATCGGCGGCGACTTCAAACAGTATCAGGTGCTTGCCGATGTTAATAAAATGGCACTCTACGGTGTTACGATGCACGAGCTCGAGAGTGCCGTAGCCTCCATGAGCAACAATACTGCCGGAGGAGTGGTGCGCGAGTATGGCAACGAATATGCCCTTCGCGGAATGGGCCGCTCCAACGACATTGACGAACTTGGACGCACGCTTGTAAAGATGCATAATGGACGTCCGGTGGTTGTTGCCGACGTTGCCGAGGTCTGCATTGCAGGCGCCGTCAGAATGGGCTACGCCTCGCAGAATGCAACCCCTTCGGTAATCCTCTCAATCTCCAAGCAACCGGGAATAAACACCCTCAATGTTACCGAAAATATCGAGCGCAACCTCGAAGGCGTCGCAAAATCACTCCCTGCCGACGTCAAGGTCGATACAAAGATTTTCCGTCAGGCCGACTACATTCGCTCCTCGGTGAACAATGTCAGCAGGGCATTGATTGAGGGTGCAGTGTGCGTCGTTCTTGTGCTTTTCCTCTTCTTGATGAGTCTGCGCACGACGATAATCTCTATAGTGGCAATTCCCCTGTCGCTTTTGGGAACAGTGATTGTACTCTATCTGTGGGGAATGGATATTAACACCATGACTCTCGGAGGAATGTGCATCGCCATCGGCTCTCTTGTCGACGATGCTATCATCGACGTCGAGAATGTCTACAAACGTCTGCGCGAGAACCATGCGCTCCCGCGCGAACAGCGTCTCTCGTCGCTGCGCATCGTCTTTGAGGCCTCGTCCGAGATTCGCTCCTCAATTATTCATGCGACACTCATCATCATGGTAACCTTCATGCCTCTCTTCTTCCTGAGCGGCCTCGAAGGACGCATGCTCAAGCCTCTGGGTATTGCCTATCTTGTGTCGCTGCTGATGTCGCTGCTTGTGGCGATGACCGTCACTCCGCTCATGTGCAAATGGCTGCTCTCGAGCGAAAAATATCTGCAACGTCAGGAGCGCAAGAATTGGGTAGAGCAGTGGCTGCTCGCAAAATACTCAGTGTCGCTGGGCAAGGCTATGCGCCACTCAAAGGCAATAACCATTTCCGTGGCGTCGCTGCTTGCACTCTCGCTGGTGCTTTTTGCCCTTATGGGACGCAGCTTCCTGCCCGAATTCAACGAGAATGCACTGACGATAGCTGCCGTGTCGCGCCCCGGAGTCTCGCTCGAAGAGTCCAACCGCATAGGCTCTCTTTTAGAGAAAGAACTTCTGCAGATTCCCGAGGTTACAAGCACCGCCCGCCGCACGGGTCGCGGCGAGCTCGACGAGCACTCGCAGACCTCCAACGGCGCCGAGATTGACGTAAACTTCGAACTCTCCGACCGCCCGAAAAGCGAATTTCTGCAAGATGTTCGCAGCCGCATGGCCACAATTCCGGGGGTAATCACCTCTGTGGGACAGCCGCTCGAACACCGCATCGACCATATGGTGTCGGGCACGCAGGCCGACCTTGCAATAAAAGTGTTCGGCCCCGACCTCAGCACCCTCTTTATGCTGGGTAACAAAGTGAAAGAGATTCTCTCGTCGATGCCCGAGGTTGTCGACCTCAACGTGGAACAGCAGGTAGAGACTCCGCAGCTGCAGGTGCGCGCCGACCGCGAACGTCTGGCCCATTATGGCATCAGCATGGAGCAGTTCAACGCATTTGTCGAGGCGGCCTTCCCCGGTAAAAAGCTGGGCGAAATTTACGAAGAGGAGCGCAGCTTCGACCTTGTGCTTCGTCTCTCCCACGACAATACCGACAGCATGGAGGGCGTGAAGGATGCCCTCATCGACACATACGATGGCCGTAAAGTTCCTCTCGAAGCGGTTGCAAGCATCGTCTCTTGTGGCGGCCCTGCGGCCATCAGCCGCGAGAATGTGCAGCGCAAAGTGGTCGTTTCGGCCAACATTGCCAGCGGCAACGTAAATGGTGTTGTGGATAATATTATAGAATTGCTCGACAGAGAGCTTCCCCTCGACGAGGGCTACCGCCTCGAGTATGGAGGGCAGTTCGAGAGCGCGCAGAGTGCCGCACGCACCCTGTGGCTCACCTCTTTCATCGCCCTCTGCGTGGTGTTTGCACTGCTCTGCGGAGAGTTCAAGAGCATGATGCTCTCGGCGGTGGTGATGCTCAACCTTCCGCTGGCGCTCATCGGTGGCGTTGTTGCAACATATTTCTCTTCGGGGGTAATGAGTATTCCTGCCATCATCGGCCTTATTACTCTGTTCGGAATTGCCACTCGCAACGGAATTCTTCTTGTGTCGCGCTATCAGCATCTTCGTGCCGACGGCGTCAGCCTCGACGATGCTGTACGCATAGGCTCGGCCGACCGTCTCACTCCCATCCTTATGACAGCCTTCACTTCGGCGCTTGCTCTTGTGCCGATGGTGCTCAGCGGCTCGTCGTCGGGTAACGAGATTCAGAGCCCCATGGCTGTGGTGGTGCTCGGAGGACTTTTCACCTCTACACTGCTCAATGTCTATGTAATTCCCATAGTCTACAGGTGGTTGGCCCGCCGCCGTGAGTAAAAATCAAAAATAGATAATCCCCAAAGTTTTTCTCAAACTTTGGGGATTATTTTATGTGTGTAAAAAACTTTTCGTTACTCTTCTACCGGCTCTCCCAGCAGTGTGGCGGCTGTCGAGCTTGTGATGCGCACCTTCACAAAGTCTCCTATCTTGTAGTTTCTGCGGTCGAACACCACTGTGCGATTCTGCTCGGTTCTTCCGTAGAACTGCTCGGTCGAACGTTTCGAGATTCCCTCGACAAGCACTTCGTAGGTGTTTCCTACGCATCTTCTGTTGTTCTCGGCCGAGAGCTCCTGCTGCAGTGCGATAATCTCGTTCAGGCGGCGCACCTTCTCCTCCTCGCTGATGTCATCCTTAAAGTGGCGGCTGGCGAATGTTCCCGGGCGCTCCGAGTATTTGAACATAAAGGCTGCGTCGTACTCGCAATATTTCATCAGCGAGAGTGTCTGTTGGTGATCCTCTTCGGTCTCGCCGCAGAAGCCTGCGATAATATCTGTCGAGAGTCCGCAGTCGGGCACTATGCGACGTATGGCGTCTATGCGCTCAATGTACCATTCACGTGTATATTTTCTGTTCATATTTTTGAGCATTTCGCTGCTGCCACTCTGCACGGGCAGGTGAATGCTGCGGCACACGTTGGGCTCTTCGGCAATCACGCGCAGTGTCTCGTCGCTCATGTCCTTGGGGTGCGAGGTTGTGAAACGTATGCGCACGTTGGGTGCCGAGCGTGCCACGCGTCTCAGAAGCTCGGGGAAGGTGATTACTCCCTCTTCTGGCGACTCGAAACGATAAGAGTTTACATTCTGTCCCAGCAGGATAATCTCTTTGTAGCCCTTTGCCACAAGGTCGGCGGCCTCGTTCAGTATGCTCGAAAGGTCGCGGCTTCTCTCGCGTCCGCGTGTGTAGGGTACCACGCAGTAGTGGCAGAAATTGTTGCATCCGCGCATGATGGAGATGTAGCCCGAGACTCCCTTGCTGCATATTCTCAAGGGAATAACTTCGCGGTAGGTCTCTGTGGTCGAAAGCTCGATGTTCATGGCCGGGTGTCCCTGCTCGGCCTGAGCAATAAGCTCGGGCAGTGTCAGGTAGGCGTCGGGGCCTGCAACCACGTTCACTTTGTATCTGTTAATAAGCTCCTCTTTCACGCGCTCGGCCATGCAGCCGATTACTCCCACGAGGGTCTTTTTGCCGCGACGCATGGCATTCAGCTGGTCCAGACGACCATAAATCTTCTGCTCGGCATTGTCGCGTATCGAACAGGTGTTCAGCAAAATAAGGTCGGCCTCTTTAATGTCGTCGCACACTTCGTATCCGGCCACACGCAGGATGGAGCCAACAACTTCGCTGTCGGCCACATTCATCTGGCAGCCGTATGTCTCTATGAATAATTTTTTCTCTACATCTTCCATTTTGCAGGTTTTTTATATTCCGTCTGCGAAGATACGGATAAAAATCTAAGAAGTTGCTTTTAATTATCAATTATCTCGCAAAGTTTTTTTATCTTCGCAATCGAAATTGTTGATAACCTATGAATAAAGACAAATATATATTCAGCATTGAGATGAAGGTGCGCGACTACGAGTGCGACCTGCAGGGCGTGGTTAACAATGCCAATTATCAGCATTATATGGAGCATGCGCGTCACGAGTTTCTCGAAAGCTGCGGCGAAAATTTCGGCCGTCTGCACGACGAGGGCATCGATGCAATGGTCGCAAAGGTGCAGATAGAGTACAAGCTGCCGCTCATCAGTGGCGACAAATTCATGGTGGGCATCAACATCAAGCGTCAGGGAGCAAAGCTGCTCTTCATGCAGGACATCTACCGCCTCTCCGACGGCAAGCTGTGCACGAAAGGCTGCGTCGAGACAATCTGCGTGCAGAATGGACGTCTCACCCGCGGCGAGCTTTTCGACAGAATGTTTGCAAAATACCTCTCGGCCGAATAATCGTCCCGTTTGTTGAAAGATAAAAACAGTGCCTTATGGAAGATTTTTTGAAAGAATTTTGGCCGGCAGCAATTGTCATTGCCATAAGCATATTCTCCGGCATTCGCAACGCCTCGAAGATGCCCGAGCGCAAGCAGAATACGCAGCAGCCACAGCCCGACACTCTTGACGAGAACTTCCCCGAAGTGGAGATTTTCGAGTCGCCTTTTGTGCGCCCTTCGGAGACTGCTGCGCCCCGTCCCTCATTCGAAAAGCGCCGCCCGAGCAAGGAATATGTGTCGGCCAAGAGCGCCACAAAGCCCGTAGAAATTCCCGAGGCTCCTGCCGCCGAGCGCGGTGCAAAGGTTGCCTTCAAAGGAAAGAACGACGCAAAAAAGGCATTTATATACTCCGAGATTTTTAACAGAAAATATACATAAACATAAAATAGAATAAAGATGAACTATCGTATAATTACAGCAGCCGAGGCTGCAACATACATAAATGATGGCGACGGTGTCGGCATCAGCGGATTCACCCTTTCGGGTACCCCCAAGACTGTACTTCCCGAGGTTGCCAAACGTGCCGAAGAGGCTCATGCAGCAGGCAAGACCTTCAAAATCAACCTCTATACAGGAGCATCGACAGGCGAAGCTATCGATGGCGCGCTCACACGTGCAAACGCTCTCAATTTCCGCGCGCCGTTCCTTTCGAATAGCACTGTGCGCAATGCGGTGAATAACAAAGAGATGACGTACACCGATCTTCACCTCTCGCTCATGGCGCAGGATCTTCGTTACGGTTTTTTGGGCAAGGTTGACGTTGCCATTCTCGAGGCGATAGACATCACTCCCGACGGAAAAGTGTACCTCACTACCGCCGGCGGAATCGGACAGACTGTGGCCAACCTCGCAGATAGAATAATCATCGAGCGCAACAGCTTCCACCGCACCGAAGGATTGCACGACGTCTACGAGCCCGCCAATCCCCCCTATCGTCGCGAGATTCCCATCTACAAGGCATCCGACAGAATAGGAAAGCCCTATGTGCAGGTCGACCCCAAAAAGGTAGTCGGCGTTGTCGAGGTCGATCTTCCCAATGAACAGGTTATCTTCAAAGAGCTCGACGACGTTACACGTCGCATCGGCGAGAATGTAGCCAATTTTCTCGCTTCAGAAATAAAGAAAGGAACAATCCCTGCAACGGGCCTTCCCTTGCAGAGTGGCGTCGGCAACGTGGCAAACGCAGTGCTCAAGGCTCTCGAGACAAGCACCGAGATTCCCGCTCTCGACCTCTACTCCGAGGTTCTTCAGGACACGGTAATCGACCTCATGGAGCTTGGTCGCGTAAAGGCGGGTAGTACCTGTTCACTCTCGCTCAGCCAGGAGGGCTTGCAGCGTGTGTACGACAATCTCGATTTCTTCCGCGACAGACTGATACTCCGTCCCTCGGAAATCTCTAACTGCCCCGAGATTATCCGCCGTCTGGGCGTTATTGCAATAAACACAGCCATCGAGGTCGACCTCTTCGGTTGCGTGAACTCTTCGCACATCTGCGGAACAAGATTGATGAACGGCATCGGCGGCTCGGGAGATTTTGCCCGCAACGCATATATTTCAATCTTCACCTGTCCTTCGACACTCAAGGATGGCAAAATCAGCTCTATTGTGCCCATGGTTGCCCACCCCGACCACACAGAGCACGACGTCAGAATCGTTGTTACCGAGTATGGCGTTGCCGACCTTCGCGGCAAGGGCCCCGATGAAAGAGCAAAGACCATCATCGAGAATTGTGCCCACCCCGATTATCGCAACCTCTTGTGGGACTACCTGAAAATCGGCAAAAAGGCACACGTCAGCCACAATGTGGCAGCGGCCCTCTCTATGCACACTACATTCGAGCGCGAGGGAGACATGCGTCTCACCGACTACAATAAGTTTATCTAACAAGCGGCGGCCCGATGAAGAAAAAACTCGTGACGGAAATGGGGCGCATGGGGCGCGAAGAGTTTGCCGGCGCCGAGAAACTGCCGCTGACGGTGGTTGTCGACAATGTGCGCAGTCTGCACAATGTAGGCTCGGTGTTCCGCACCTCCGACGCCTTCCGCGTCGAGCGAGTGCTGCTGTGCGGAATTACGGCCACCCCTCCGCACGCCGAGATTCACAAGACAGCCCTCGGCGCCGAGGATGTTGTCTGCTGGGAATATTTTGCCGACACCATGGACGCAGTCGCCAAGCTCTCGGCCGAGGGCTACGGAGTCTACGCCATCGAGCAGGTCGAGGGCAGCATCCCTTTGCAGGATTTTCTCTGCGAGCCGGCGAAAAAGTACGCCGTCATTCTGGGCAACGAGGTCAAGGGAGTGCAGCAGCAGGTTGTTGACGCCTGCAACGGCTCCATCGAGATTCCGCAGTTCGGCACCAAACACTCGCTCAATGTCTCGGTCACAGCGGGAATGGTCATCTGGGAATTTGCCTGCAAACTCGGCTGGGTGAAGCGCAGCGAGTAGGGCGCAACAGCAAGAATACAGAAAAATAAATTACCTTATAGCTCGACGGGAAGGATGTTTTTTGCACCCTTCCCGTCGGGCTTTATTTTCAATAAAAAATCAAATACTCTCTTAAAGTCGATTAAATTAATCGCTCTTATACCTATTTATATTAGCGGCAAATTTCTCTATTTAACTTTTTCTTTTTACTTTTGCGCCACGAAAAGCAGAAAGGCGATAGTATCATGCAAAAAAATTTAGTTATAGTAGAGTCCCCGGCAAAGGCGAAAACGATAGAAAAATTCTTGGGTAAGGATTACAAGGTGATGTCCAGCTACGGACACATCTGCGACCTCAAAGAGAAGGAATTCAGTATAAATACCGACACGTTTGAGCCCGAATACGAAATTCCGGCGAATAAGACAAAAGTTGTTGGCGACCTCAAGAGTGAGGCACAGAAAGCCGAGACTGTTTGGTTGGCATCCGATGAAGACCGCGAGGGAGAGGCCATCAGTTGGCATCTGTACACTGTCCTCGGCCTCAAGCCCGAGAACACCAAGCGCATTGTCTTTCACGAAATCACCAAAGATGCTATTCTGCGTGCTATTGCAACGCCGCGCGACATCGACACCAATCTTGTCTATGCCCAGCAGGCGCGTCGCGTGCTCGACCGCATCGTGGGCTTCAAGCTCTCGCCTGTGCTGTGGCGCAAGGTGAAACCTGCCCTCTCGGCCGGTCGTGTGCAGTCGGTTACCGTGCGACTCATTGTCGAGCGCGAGCGCGAGATTAACAAATTCACCAGCGAGTCGAGCTACAGAGTGACGGCGCAGTTCCTGCCCGCCAATCCCGCCGACGGCGACAGCATCATCAGCAGCGAGCTCTCTACACGCTTCAAGACAGCCCAGGAGGCCGAGGCGTTCCTCAAGTCATGCGTGGGTGCAAGCTTCACCATCGACGACGTCAGCACCAAGCCTTTGAAGAAGAGCCCGGCACCGCCTTTCACAACATCCACACTGCAGCAAGAGGCCTCTCGCAAGCTGGGCCTCTCGGTGATGCAGACAATGAGAATAGCGCAGAGCCTTTACGAGGCCGGTTACATCACCTATATGCGTACCGACTCTGTTAACCTCTCGTCGCTCTGTCTCAATTCGTGTAAAAAGGTTATCACCGAAAGAATCGGCGAAAAATACCTCAAGACACGCAAGTACGCTACCAATTCCAAGGGCGCACAAGAGGCTCACGAGGCCATCCGCCCCACATATATGGAGAACAGCACCATCGACGGCACACAGACAGAGAAGCGTCTCTACGAGCTCATCTGGAAGCGCACCATCGCCTCGCAGATGGCCGATGCGCAGATGGAAAAGACCACAGCCAACATTGCCATCAGCGACCACAAAGAGAGCTTCGTGGCAACAGGCGAGGTTACCATCTTCGACGGCTTCCTGCACGTCTACCGCGAGTCGACCGACGACGACACTGCTGCCGAGACAAAGACTCTGCCCATGGTACACGCGGGCGAGCAGCTCAATCCCCAGCAGATTATCGCCACCGAGAGATTCACGCAGCATCCGCCCCGATACACTGAGGCCAGCCTTGTGCGCAAACTCGAAGAGCTTGGCATCGGCCGTCCTTCAACATACGCCCCCACCATCAGCACCATTCAGCAGCGCGGATACGTGGAGCGCGGCGACAAGCCCGGCACCGAGCGCAAGTTTGTGCGCATGACACTCGTCGACGGCAACATTGCCACCATCGAAGAGAAAGAGAAGGTGGGTGCCGAAAAGTCCAAGCTCATGCCCACGGACATCGGCCTTGTGGTGAACGATTTTCTGCTCGCCAACTTCCCCGAGATTATGGACTACAACTTCACCGCAACAGTGGAGAAGGACTTCGACGCCATTGCCGAGGGCGAGAAACAATGGGTAGAGCCCATCAGCACCTTCTACAAAGAGTTCGACCCGCAGATAAGCAACATCCTGCAGACAAAGAGCGAGTACAAGGTGGGCGAGCGCATTCTGGGTACCGACCCCGCGAGCGGCAAGCCCGTATCTGTCAAGATTGGTCGCTTCGGCCCCATTGTGCAGATAGGAACATCGGCCGACGAAGAGAAGCCCCGCTTCGCACAGATGAAGCCCGGACAGACTATGGAGACAATCAGCCTCGAAGAGGCATTGGAGCTCTTCAGCCTGCCACGCGTGCCCGGAGAGTTCGAGGGCAAGAGCGTCACCATCGGCGCCGGCCGCTTCGGCCCCTACATCAAGCACAACGATGTTTACGTCTCAATCCCCAAAGGCACCGACCCGTTGGCAATCACTCTCGAAGAGGCAGTGGAGCTTATCCTCGCCAAACGCAAAGCCGAGGCCGAGCGCATAATAAAGACTTTCGACGCCGAGCCCGAGCTTCAGGTGCTCAACGGTCGCTTCGGCCCCTATATAGCATACAAGGGCAGCAACTACAAACTGCCCAAGAGCGCAGTGCCCGCCGAACTCACCCTCGAGGCCTGTCTCGAAATTGTTACACAGCAGCAAAATAGCGATTCTGCACCTGCGAAAGGTCGTCGCAAATATGCTAGCAAACGAGCAAAAAAATAAAGTTTAAAACTTTAGATTTTTACAGCGAGTGCAGTAAATATTCGGAGTTTGCCCAAATACACAAAAAAGAAATGACACGCATCATTCTCATAGGCTTCATGGGCTCGGGCAAGACCACGCTGGGACGTGCGCTTGCCAAGTCCCTGGGCCTCACCTTCATCGACCTCGACAACTATATAGAATTGCGTCACTGCAAAAGCATCAATCAGATATTTGCCGAGCGTGGCGAAGAGGGCTTTCGCACCATCGAACGCAACCTTCTGCACGAAGTGTGCGAGTTCGAGGATGTAATAATCTCGGCCGGCGGTGGAACACCCTGCTTCTTCGATAACATAGACTACATGAACGCGCAGGGCACGACAATCTACTTGCAGGTGCCCCACGAGCGACTGCTCACGCGTCTGAAGATAGCCAAGAGCCGCCGTCCGCTGCTCAAGGACAAGAGCGACGAAGAGATCTCCTCGTTCATCGCCGAGAAGATGCAGCAGCGCGAGCCTTTCTACCTTAAAGCCGACTACAATTTCACTGCCGACCGTCTCGAGGACAAAGAGCAGATAGCCGAGTCGGTGGCGCGTTTCCGCAAGCAATTCAACCTTAATAAATAAGATAAAAATGAAGAAACCTATCACAATTATAAAAGTAGGCGGCAAGATTGTCGAAGAGCGTGAGTCGTTGCTTGCGCTTCTCGACCGTTTCTCGGCCGTCGAGGGTAACAAAGTGCTCATCCATGGCGGTGGCCGCTCGGCTACCAAGATTGCCGAAAAGCTGGGCATCGAGAGCCGCATGATCGATGGTCGCCGCGTCACCGACGAGGCCACCCTTCAGGTGGTTACAATGGTCTACGGCGGTCTTGTGAACAAGAATATCGTTGCGGGCCTGCAGGCGCGCGGCACCAATGCGCTGGGCCTCACAGGCGCCGACTGCAACATTGTGCACGCCCACAAACGTCCCGTAAAGGATATTGATTGGGGCTTCGTGGGCGACGTCGACGGTGCCGACGGCAAGATGCTCGCTGCCCTCATCGAGCAGGGCATTGTGCCTGTTGTTGCTCCCTTGACACACGACGGTAACGGCAATATGCTCAACATCAACGCCGACACAATGGCTGCCGAGACAGCCAAGGCACTCGCTCCCTACTTCGACGTTACACTCACCTATTGCTTCGAATTCCCCGGAGTGATGCGCAATCCCGACGATGCGTCGAGCGTTATTCCCCTCATCACCCCCGACACCTACTGCGCTCTCAAAGAGGATGGCACCGTCAGCGGAGGAATGATTCCCAAGCTCGATAATGCCTTCAATGCTCTTGCAGGCGGCGTCACAAAGGTTATCATCACCCGTGCCGACGCCATCGATGGCAAGCAGGGTACCCACATTGTACAATAGTCTCCACGGTGGAAAAAAGAGAGTTTCACCCCACCTACGGGGAGATAAAGATAACGATAAACTCACGGGCGCGGAACATCATTCTCCGCGCCCGTGAGGGCATTATTGAGGTCACTCTGCCGCCGCGCGCGAGCAGGGCCGACCTTCTTGCGGCTCTCGACCGTCACGGCGAGAAACTGCTGGGGCAGTGCCGTGCAAACACCCCCGCCACCATCGACGGCAGTTACAAAATAGTGAGGGAGAATTTCAGCTTTTCGTTGCAGCAGGGTGGTGGCAGCCGCTATCTTATGCGCTACGATGGGGCGAAAGCTACGCTCCTTTACCCCGCGACAACCGATTTTTCCGACGAAAAGACACAGGAACTGCTGCGCCGTGTGCGTACGACAGCCCTGCAACATGTAGCAAAAGAGCATCTGCCGCAGCGTCTCAAAATGTTAGCCGTGAAATATGGATTTTCTTATAATGCCGTGTCGCTGCGCAGCAGCCGCACACGTTGGGGCAGTTGCAGCAATCGAAAAAATATCAGCCTCAGCATCTATCTTCAGCTGCTGCCCACGCATCTTTCCGATTATGTTCTTCTGCACGAATTGTGCCACACGGTAGAAATGAATCACAGCGCCTCCTTCTGGGCGCTCATGGATAAGGTCACCGACGGCAAAGCGCGGTCGCTGCGAAGGGAGTTAAGAACTTTCGCCACCGCCTTTTAATCCTCGCTTCTCTCGCGCCACGGACGCGGAACAGCCGGCAGGGCGCGGTTGATGTTCGCAGCCAGCGGGACAAGCACTGCCACTATCAGCAGCAGAATAGGAATCATCACCATCTTGTCGTCCACCGTCACAGCCTCAATATCCTCGGTGCCCCATATTTTCATACTCACCACCGCCACACTGTTGTTCAGCACATGTCCGGCAATCACCGTCAGCAGGCTGCGGGTCCTGTAATATATCCATCCGAAGATAATGCCCAAAAGAGCAGCATACGCCACCTGCTGGGGGTTCATGTGAATGGCACCGAATACCAGCGCCGTTACAATAATTCCCGTCCACGCATTCGAGCAACGACGCATAAGATAGCCCTGAATGGCCCCGCGGAACATCAGCTCCTCCACTATGGGTGCGAGCAGCGCCATCGACACCACTCCCAGCGGCTCGTCGGCCATCTCCATGAAAGTGTCCTCCATAAGGTCGGGCAGTGCCACCCACTCCATGGCCACGTTAAGCACATACATAGAGCCGAAGATAAGCGCGGCGGTTTTTACAAGAATCGAGGGGCTGACCTCTGTAAATATGTTCTTCGAGATTTTTACGTATCCGAATGTCACCAGATGCCACATCATCAGCAGAGCCGACAGGAACAGCGAGGCTGCAAGCATTGCATTCTCCGATGGAAAAATCCCTGTGCCACCCATAATCCATTTTGCACATCCGTTGAGCGCGTAGATGCCGTACGTGCACGCCACCTGATAGAAAAAGTACCACAGCAGCACCTTTGCCACGAACCACGCTCTCTTTCCCAAACTCTCTCTCTCCTCTGTCATAAATTATTGTTTCTGCGCAGCCATACGCACGGCTGCCACGTCCTTTACTATCTGTGCCTTCAGTTCGTTGAGCGACGCGAAACGGCGCTCCTCACGCAGACGGCGCACAAACTCCACCTCTATGCTGCAACCATAAATGTCGCCCTCGAAGTCTATGATGAACATCTCCACCGTGCGCTTGCCGCTGCCTGTAACCGTGGGCTTTACGCCCACGTTCATCGCGCCTCTGTAGCGCTTGCCGCCGATGATGGCCGACACCTCATAAACACCGTTCAGAGGCAAAAGTTGCATGGGCTCTCCAAGCTCAATGTTCGCTGTGGGGAATCCAAGCTCGCGGCCCAGCGCCGCGCCGTGCACCACCGTCCCACCGATAGAGTAGGGGTGTCCCAACAGCATCGCCGCCGTCTCCACGTCTCCCGCAGCAAGAGCGCGACGCACCTGCGACGAACTCACTTTGCAGCCCGCCTCGTCGTATTTTGCAGCCCGCACAACCTCAATGCCGCACTCGCGGCCATATTCTATATACGAGTCGCCATCCTCGCCCTCCACGGGGCGGCCGAAACGATGGTCATAGCCCAGCACCAGCAGCTTCACGTTCAGACGCTCGGCAAGCACCTTGTGCATAAATTCGCGCGCACTCATCGAGGCAAGCTCCCTGTCAAAGTCGAGCACCACGCAACGCTCCACTCCCGTAGCTGCGAGACGCTCCATGCGTCCGCTCGTCGTTGAGAGCAGGAAAGGTTGCGCCGCAGTGTCGAAAAGCATTCGCGGATGTTGCGAAAATGTCACCAGGGTCACAGGCAATGCAAGAGCCGCAGCCCTGCGGCGCGTCTCCTCGATCATGGCAACGTGTCCGCGGTGCACCCCGTCGAACGAGCCTATGGTGGCAACCGTCGGCTCGCGGCAGATATCATTAAGGTCGTATATAATCTCCATCATCTATTCTGTTAACCACTCCGGCAGACAGCCGTTGCGCTCCATCACATGCGCCGCAATGCCCAGCGAGGCTGCGGCCGCGCAGTTGTCGCGCGAGTCATCGAAAAACATCGCCTCGGCAGCCTCAATGCCCTCAGCCTCAAGCAACTGCTTAAAGATGGCCACGTCGGGCTTGCACGCGTGCATTTCGAACGAAAGATACACCCCGTCGAAGTAGTCGGCAGGCTCGCGCCCCTCGGTCGCTCTCAGCTTCTCCTCGATAACCTCCCAATGAATGGCATTGGTGTTGCTCAGCAGAAACACCCTGTAGCCACGGGCGCGCAGGTCGCGCAGACAGCGCAGCTTCTCAACGGCAAAGTCGCCAAGTATTGCGCACCACGCAGCTTTTATGCTTTTGCACACCTCGGGCGAGCACTCCACGCCCATCGACTCGGCGAGGGCAGAATACAGCTGCTCGGGCGCCACAAGGCCGCACTCCAACCCGTGCAACATTTCGTTCCTCAGGTTGAATCCGTCGGTCAGTAACCGCTCGCTCACACCCAGCGCCTTCAGCGCCGCGAGTGTCGCCTCGGGAGCAATGTCGAGCAACACCCCGCCCAAATCAAATATAAGGTTTTTTCTATCAAGCATTTCAGTACAAGTGAAATAAAAATCCCTCCCTGTTTACAAGGGTTAAATTTCTGCGAAGATACAATTTTTGTCCCAATTTCTTGTTTCGTTGCCGAAATTATATTACCTTTGCACCGTATTTCATGGAAATACTCGGGCTTTTAGCTCAGTTGGTTAGAGCAACAGACTCATAATCTGGAGGTCCTAGGTTCAAGCCCTAGATGGCCCACGAAGAGAATCGCATTCGCGGTTCTCTTTTTTTATATGGTAAAAGCCATAAAAAAATACCATGCAACTATTTAAATGTAGCAATTCTTGCCGATATCGGCAAGAATTGCTACATTTGTGCACGAACAATGAATATAATTTGCCGATAGGATAAAATAGTATGGAGTATATTTCGGTATCTGAGTTTGCGAAAAAGCATGGAGCTTCTGAAAGAACTGTGCGTAATTATTGCGCCGTGGGTAAGATTGAAGGTGCTATAATGGTTGGTAAGACGTGGAACATCCCACACGATGCCACCCTGCCTGTACCTAATGCCAAACGAGGCAAAATTATGCCTCTGCTGAATCTCCTTCGCCGAGAAAAAGAGGCGAGGCTTAAGGGGGGCATTTATCATCGCACACAAATTGACCTTACATACAATTCCAATCATATAGAGGGTAGTTGTCTCACACACGAGCAAACACGCTTCATCTTTGAGACAAACACCATAGGCCCCGAAGGCGAATGTATACTTATAGACGATATTATAGAAACCACCAATCACTTTCGTTGTATCGATTTTATCATTGACAATGCCGAGAAACGACTCACCGAAGGGCTTATAAAAGAGCTGCACAAGATGCTTAAAAACGGTACGTCCGACAGCAATAAGGCGTGGTTTGCGGTGGGTGATTACAAACGTCTTCCCAATGAGGTTGGCGGCAATGAAACTACGTCGCCGGCAGATGTTCGTCGCGAGATTCAATTGTTGCTCAGAGGGTATAATTCCATAACTCACAAGTCGTTAGAGGATATTGTGGACTTTCATTACCGCTTCGAGGCTATTCATCCATTCCAAGATGGTAATGGCCGCGTGGGCAGACTTGTGATGTTCAAAGAGTGCCTTGCCCATGGCTATGTGCCTTTTATTATTTCCGACGAGCTGAAGATGTTCTATTATCGCGGCCTGCAAGAGTGGAATAGAGTCCGTGGATATCTGCTTGATACTTGTCTCTCTGCTCAGGATAACTACAAAGCATTACTTGATTATTTCAAGGTGAAATATTAACGAGGAAACTATTGTTTGTCTCGTGAAATACGGTGCAACTTTTAGCTTGGTTAGAATTATAAGGTCATAATTTGCAGTTCTTAAGGCAAGTCTCGGATGACACATATTAAAATTAAAGCAGTTACGAGCCAGTGATCTGACCCCAAAAAGTTGGACGGATTAATAAATAAATTTATTGGTAAAGAGTTCGGTATTGCACCGGACTCTTTCCTTTTAGTCTCAGTTTTATTCTATCATTGTTGTAGTAATGGATATACTTCTTAAGTTCCAGTTTAAAGTGATCCATATCCTTGAACTCCTGCAAATATAGCAATTCGGATTTCATTATTCCAAAGAAGTTCTCCATCATAGCATTGTCAAGACAGTTGCCTTTACGTGACATACTCTGTATAATACCATTGCGTTTGAGTGCCAATTGGTACTGCATGTGCTGATAATGCCAGCCCTGGTCGGAGTGCATTACAAGGCCTTTCTGTGGCTTTACTTTTTTTACAGCACTGTTCACCATATCCATTACCATGCGCAAGTCTGGACTATCGGAGATTGTGTAGGAGATTATTTCTCCATTATACATATCAAGTATCGGTGAGAGATAAGCCTTTCTATCGCCTATCTTGAACTCCGTAACATCCGTTGCCCATTTACGGTTAGGTGCTTGTGTACTAAAGTCACGCTCCAATACATTTGCTGCCACGCGACCTATCTCGCCTTTGTATGAACGGTATCTTACTCTGCGCACTACTGATTTGATGTACATCTCCTGCATCAGTTTCTGCACTGTCTTGTGGTTGATTTCGTACCCTTCATTGCGCAACTGGGCGCATACACGGCGATAGCCATAGCGTTTATGGTGCTGCGCAAATATCTCGCTTATACGCTTGCGTACTGCCTGATACTTGTCTGTAGGTTCAAGACGTGCTATATTGTAATAGTAGGTTGAGCGTGCCATCTTTATGCGTCTTAGCATAAAGTGCAGGTCGTGTCCTTCTTGCCTTAGTTCTCGGATTGCCCCCGCCCAATCGCGCGTAGACGGGCTTCTCTCTCCTCGACTAAGGCTTTGACTTTTTTTAGCAGCGCGTTCTCCGTCTTTAGTTC
>JAFYPH010000007.1 GCA_017547585.1 Bacteroidaceae bacterium
AGGATATCTTATCTAAAGATACAATTAAGCGAGCAAAAAATATCAAGTTTACTTGAATATTTATTACCGCGAGCGAAAGTACCTTCGAGATTTTATCTCAAAGATACAATGTAAGCCTGTTTCTACGCTATTTTGCGGCGATTATTTAACCAAATTTGCACTTTGGATGCCTCTTTTCTGCAAAAATGCAGATTTTTCAAAAAAAAATGGGCAAATTGTTGTGTGGTTAAAAATAAAGCAGTACTTTTGCATCGTCAAACGAGAGAGGCCTTCTCTTTCGAGTAAAAATTCTTCCTTAGCTCAGTCGGTTAGAGCATCTGACTGTTAATCAGAGGGTCCTTGGTTCAAGTCCAAGAGGAAGAGCAAAAGACATACAAAAGGAATAAATTCTTCCTTAGCTCAGTCGGTTAGAGCATCTGACTGTTAATCAGAGGGTCCTTGGTTCAAGTCCAAGAGGAAGAGCAAATAACTGCGAATTTTTCGCAGTTATTTTGTTTTTATGGTTATCTTTTTTTTCTTTTGCGTGGGCGGATGAGAAAATATATTTATTTTTATATGATTAATGAATTATTGTGAAGATAGATAATTTATGATAACCATTGCAATAGTACTGACAATTGTTCTTCTTCCTCTTGCTGCGTTCTTGATTTTGATAAAGAGGGCCGATATTTCTACTCGCCCGAAACACGCATCTTTCAATCTGAAGCGTGTGAGGCAGGTGATTGCCGGATGGTTGATTGCTGATGTTGCTTTTCCTTGGCTGCTGATTGTTTTTGGTTGCGATGGAAGAGAGTATATGTTCCTGCCGCTAATTTTCAATGTTGTAGCAGCTGTTGTAGCTGTGATTTTTGTGTTTACTTGGGCAAAGAAAAAGTGATTGTTTTTTGAGGTTGCGTGGGCTGTGTCGGTGGCTTTTGCTCGCGCGGGCTACGTCTCGCAAAAAAATGCTGCAAATATTGAAAAAAATAGCTTATTCCTTGTTTTTCGTTTTTTTTTTTTACATTTGCGTCGAGTGAGATTTTTTAATGTAAAATTCTAAAAACCTGATTCTTATGATTGTTTCTGCAATAATAGCTACGGTTGCGTTGCTTCCTCTTTGTGTGATAATTGCTGCGGGTAAGGGTGATGCGCTCATCGCCGGATACAATACTGCGAGTGAAAAGGAACGTGCGCTCTGCAATGTGAAACGTCTGCGTGGCATTGTCGCTGCTCTGCTGCTTGTGGTTGTAGCTATTTTCTGGTTGCCTTTTGCTATTGGTGACTGTGTGCCTCTGGGGCATAAAGAACTTTTTGCCTGTCAGATTGTCGCAATAACCGTTGCTACCATTGTAGCTGTAGTCCTTGCAAATACTTGGGCAAAGAAAAAGTGTTAGTTGCTGTTTCTTGCAGCTGCCAATATACAATCTTCCCCTGCCTGATGCATTCAGACAGGGGAAGATGTTGTTTTTGCACTTTTTTATTTAATCTTCTGCCAATAGATGGTTGTGCCGACGCCGAACACTGTGCCGCGCAATTTCAGTTTGTCTGCGCTGACAAATTCGGCTGTTACGTTCACGCGGAAACCTCGTGAGGGGTCGTAGATTTTTGTGTCTCCCCATACTTTGTCTCCCTTAAGATATTTGAGGCCCTCGATAATCACTACCTTGTCGATGTCTACGTTGCGCAGTTTCTTGTCGGGGTTTTTTACGTCCTTGCGTTTGTTGCCGTTAGCGTCGTTGGGGTTCTCTACCCAGAAGAGTTGTGCTTTGTATGTGCCGTCGGCTGATTTTGTTACACGTACTTTGCTTTTGCTGCCGCCACGGTCGGTGAGATACTCGCCGATGATGTTGTCGGCTTTGTTGTTGAGTGTGCTCTGCGCAAATGTGGGAAGTGTCATTGCCATTGCGCAAAAGAGTGTGATAATGAATGTTCTCATTTTTTCTTTGTTTTTAATTTGCTGCAAAGATACGGAAGTGTTTGCACAGAATTGTTGGCTTTGTGCAAAAATTTCACTTTTGCTCGGACGAATTTCACCGCAAAGTTGTCATTTTGGTAGTTTGCGGGTGGCGGGCACTGCTTTTCGTGCCCGCCACAAATGTGGGCGAATAGTTGAAAGTGTTATTATTTATGTTTAATTTTGCATTCAATTTCTAAAATCAGATTCAATGAAAATAGCTGTTCCTACAAAGGATGGACGTGTGGATGACCACTTCGGTCACTGCGACCATTATACGATTTTTACCATTGCCGATGATAAAATTGTCGAGAGCGTGACAATGCCTTCGCCGCAGGGCTGCGGCTGTAAGTCGGGCATTGCTGCCGACCTGCAGGCTGTGGGTGTGCAGGTGATGCTTGCGGGAAGCATGGGCATGGGTGCCCTCAACAAGCTTGCGGCGCACGATATTAAGGTGGTGCGCGGATGCAGCGGCGATGTTGTTGCTCTTGTGAATGCCTATCTTGCGGGCGAGGTCGACGACTCGGGTGTGTCGTGCGCGGCGCATGAGGATGGCCACGAGTGTGCGGGACACTCTCACGCTGCGGCTAACGGGGTTGTGGGCTACGCAGCTAAGATTAAAAAAGCATAGTCTGTTGCAAATGAGGGTGTTGCTGGCGATTCTTGGTAGTGTGGCCTTGGCTTTGGGGGTGGTGGGTGTCTTTTTGCCGCTGCTGCCCACAACTCCTTTTTTGTTGCTGGCTGCTGCGCTCTATTTTCGCAGTTCGCCGAGGCTGTACGATTGGCTCCTTGCGCATCCTCATCTGGGTACATATATACGCAATTTCAGGGAGAACAAGGCTATTCCTCTGCGGGTGAAGATTGTCTCTGTGGCCCTTGTGTGGATAACCTTGCTCTATTGTGCCTTCTTTGTAGCGTACAACATCTACATGCGTCTCTTCTTTGTGGCGCTCGCGGTGGGAGTCACCGTGCACATTCTGCATTATAAGACTCTTAAAAAGTAGCCTTATACGTATATAATATAGTCTTTCTTGCGCGGGCGTGGCGGCGGAAGCTCTTCGTCCGAGGAGTATCCGAGCACACAGCAACCTATTCCTTCTAGCTCTCCCTGCAAGCTCCATTCGCTCAGCAGGGCTTTTCCTTCTTCGCTTTCGAACATCTCTTTTGCGCGATGCACCCAACAGCTTCCCAGTCCTTCGGAGTGGGCGGCGTTGAGCATATTGCCCATCACCAATGCTCCGTCGTAGATGTATGTGGGGACGCTTTTGTCGGCAAACACTATGAGCACCATCGGTGCGCCGTGAAAAGGGTCGGCACTGCTGCCCAGAATGGCGGCATTCATTTTCGAGAGCCTGTCGCGCAGGCTCTTTTCGGTGACTACGACTATCGTTGCCGACTGCTTGCCCAGCCCGTTGGGGGCATAGCTGCCCGCCTCGCTTATGCGCTTGATGCTCTCGGGTGACGGCATTTTTGCTAAATAGGCGCGTATGCTGCGGCGCATCTTCAGGTTAGTGATGAATCTGTTTCCCATTATTCTTGTTGTTTTTCTTCAGCAACAAATATCTGCTGCCTGTTGCTGTCGACTCTGCGATATTTTTACTATTTTTACGGAAAATTTATTTTATGGGACGTAAAGATGAGTATAGACTGAAGAACGAGGCTTTCTTCGAGGAGATGCGCGTCGCCGAGGGTGTCGGCAGCATTGGCGGAATTTTGTATCGTGTGGTGAATGCCGGCGACGGCAAGGGTGGGGTGAAGCCCAACAGCGTGGTTACTGTGCATTATCGTGGCACGCTCATTGATGGCCGCGAGTTTGACAATTCGTGGAAGAGAGGCTGCCCCGAGGCTTTTCGTGTGAACGGCCTCATAGAGGGCTTTTCTATTGCTCTACAGAATATGCGTGTGGGCGATAGATGGATAGTCTATATTCCTCAGGAACTAGGCTACGGTCGTCGCGCCAGCGGCCCCATCCCTGGTTGCTCGACGCTGATATTCGAGATTGAACTTTTGAGTATTTGTTGATGCGTTTGCTGCCGATAGTCTGCAATATGTGAAAAATAGTGAAAATATTTTTTGGTTTTTTCAAAGTATGACTATCGTTCATCTTGTATGTATCAGATATACAGGAACATCTGTGAACCCTGCACGTAGCATAGGTCCGGCTCTCTTCCAGGGTGGTGAGGCTTTGCAGCAGTTGTGGATATTCATCGTGGGTCCTTTTATTGGTGCCGCTCTCAGCGCTGTTGTATGGAAGGTTCTTGCAGGGTGTAAAAAATAGTTTGTAATAAAATATTGATAAACAATAAAAGGGCGATTTTGTCGCCCTTTTATTGTTTATATGCACTTTACGATATTGAAAAATTTATATAATGTACGAACAAATTGTAAATATAGGGTGTTTATTCTGCAAATTTGTTTAATTTTTTAAATGTTTCGTGCGAGGCTTATTAATGGTACTGATTGAAATATTGCTGTTTGTTATTTGGATATATGAATTAAAATTGTTATTTTTGCACAAAATATATAATTCTGTGCATATTTAAGACTGTGGATTCTTGATTTTTTGTTTAAAGATGAACTTCTGTAAATAAATTTTTAAAAACACTTTTTTTATTGGCAAGTTTCGGTATTTAATTTGTGTTGTTTGTTGCAGAGAATCAATGTTTAATTTGGCCTGTGTGTTTGGATTTATACATTTTACAGCAGATGCATCGATTTTTGCATTTGCTGAGAAATAATAAAATTGAAATAATTATTAAAATATAGAAATATGTTCTGGAGTATCAGTGTAATAGCGGTCTTTTTGTGCAGTGTATTCTGTGCCGGTATTCTCATTCCGCAGATTCTTCTCATCGCGTTCCGTAAGTCTTTGTTTGACATGCCTGACGAGCGCAAAATTCACCATTCGGCGGTTCCGCGTTTGGGTGGAATGGCTTTTGCTCCTGTGGTGCTCTTTTCGGCATCGTTGCTTCTGGGTGTTACTCTGGCAATGGGTGACATGGCCTATCTGAATCAGTTGTTGCTTCAGATAAAGCCGGTGGCATTCCTTATTTGTGCTGTGATTATGCTCTACGTGGTTGGTCTTGCCGATGACCTTGTGGGCGTGAAATATAGGGCGAAATTTGTTGTCCAGATACTTTGCGCGATTATGTTTATCGCATCCGGAACATATGTGTGCGACTTTTCGGGAGTGATGTTCTGCGGCGAACTTTACTCTTGGTTCGGAATTTTGTTCACTATGCTTTTGGTGGTGTTTGTTATTAATGCCATCAATCTTATTGATGGAGTGGACGGCCTAGCATCGGGACTCAGCGGCGTTGCGCTGCTCTTCTATGGTACAATGTTCTATATGATGGGCGAATATGTGTATGCTGTGATTGCGTTTGCTACTTTGGGCGCAGTTGTTCAGTTTTTCTATTATAATGTGTTTGGAAAGGCCGAGAAACAGCAGAAGATATTCATGGGCGACACAGGTGCGCTGACAATTGGTATTCTGCTCTGTTTTCTTGCTATCAAGCTCAGCCAGCATAATCTTGAGGAGACGCACGGCGTGAATCCTTTGGTGATGGCTTTTGCTCCGCTCATCATTCCCTGTTTCGATGTTATCAGGGTGTTCATGGGCAGAATACGTCGCAACAAGAATCCCTTCCTTCCCGACAAGAGCCACATTCATCATAAACTGATTGCTGTGGGCATGAGCACACGCCTGACAATGATAACCATTATCGTATGCTCGATTATTTTCACAGCGCTCAATATTTTGCTTTCTCCCTATATGAATGTCAATGTGTTGTTGCTGCTGGATGTGCTTGTGTGGGTGTTGTTCAATGTGTGGCTCACACGCAGAATAAAAAACCGCTCAAACTGATTTTCGATAATATGAGTCGGGCGTAACCATACGGCTGTTTGTGTGTGCCAATTTTTTGTGGCTCTCTGTTTGCAGCCTCTGCGGACTTTGTATCGGATATTCTTTTTACATCCATTGCTGCTGAAAATTAATTTTGGTCGGTCGCTCCGGGCCTGTTGCAAATTTGAATGAAATTTATTAATTTTGCACATTGCTAATTATTGTGTATGATTGGCTTGAAATGTGTTTGTAAATAAATTTAATATTAAATATTAAGATGAGTCGTAAGATAATCTTTTTGTTTTTGTTGTCAGTGGTATTGATGACATCGTGCAAGGCTCCTCGGATTTCCTATTTTCAGGATTCTGCTGATGGGGCTGAATTTGCGTTGAAAGAGGATGGTGTTGTAAAAATGCGTCCCGGTGACAAGGTTACGGTTATTGTAAATACAAAAGATCAGGAGTATAATAATTTGTACAATCTGCCTTATACACCTGCGAGAATAGGTCAGAGTGTAGCCTATCAGTCGGTGCAGCCTCAGGGTATCGCATGCTACACTGTCAACAGTAACGGAGATATAGATTTTCCTATCCTTGGCAAGATGAAGGCCGAAGGATTGGCGCGCGAGGAATTGGCAGCCTCTATCAAAAAGGCTCTTCTTGATAAAAAACTTCTCGAGGACGATCCTCTTGTCGTTACCGTTGAGTTTGCCAATCTGAATATCTCTGTGCTTGGCGAGGTTGCCAAGCCCGGACGTTACGCTATCGATAAAGACAAGATTACACTGCTCGACGCGCTGGGAATGGCCGGCGACCTCACAATCTATGGCGAGCGCGACAATGTTGTGGTGATGCGTCAGGTTGGTGGTAAGCAGAAAGTCTTCGAAGTTGACCTGACATCTGTGGAAAAGCTTGTGGATTCTCCCGTATATTTTATGCAACAGAATGATGTTGTTTATGTGAAGCCCAACGAAATGCGTCAGCGTCAGGCGACGGTGAGCGGCAATACTGTATACACTCCCACATTCTGGATTTCTGTTGCGTCGTTGCTGACGACGATTACTGCGCTTATTATCAAATAATTAATACAATATCAGCATGTCAAATACAACTCAAAATACAACCGAACAGAATGAAGAGAGCTTGAACTTGAAGGATTTTCTTTTCATGTGTCTCGCAAAATGGCATTGGTTCGTAATTTCTATAATTTTGACGTTCTCGGTAGCGGTTTTTTATATACTGAGAACACAGCCTACCTATACGCGCTCGTCGCAGGTGATGATAAAGTCCGACTCTAAAGGCTCTTCAATCTCGGGTGCTATGGGCGACTTTGCCGACATGGGAATGTTCAAGACTACAAGTAGTGTCGACAATGAGCTTATAGCTATACAGTCTCCTTCGATTATGGCCGAGGTTGTTAAGCGCTTGCAGCTTGACATGAACTATTTTGTCGATGGCACTTTCCATAAAAAGACAATCTACGGCAAGAGTCTGCCGGTGAATGTGCGTCTGATGGAGATTTCTGATGAGGCGCCTGCTCGTCTGAAGGTGAAAATTTCGGCGGAGGGAACTGTTGCTCTCAGTGATTTTGAGTGGTCGGTCGATGGCGACAATCAAGAGAGTGCCGACGCTGTCAATGGTAAGCTGCTCGAGCCGATAGAGACTCCTTTGGGCAAGGTGGTGGTTACTCCCACCCTCAATTTTATCGGTGGCGAGGAGCATACTATCTACATTGTTCGTAACGGCTACCATTCGACTACGCAGGGTTATTCTGCACAATTGCAGACTGCGCTGAACAATAAAAAGGCCGACGTCATCAATCTTGCAATTTCGGATGTCTCGCCCCAGCGTGCAGTGGATGTGCTGAACAAGGTAATTGAGGTGTACAATGAAAAGTGGCTCGATGACAAGAATCAGGTAACTGTCAGCACTTCAAAATTCATTGAAGAGCGTCTCGACAGCATCGTAAAAGAGCTTGGTGACGTGGATGAGAATATTTCATCGTACAAGAGTCAACAGCTGTTGCCCGATGTTGCTTCGGCTTCTACTCTGTATATGTCGCAGAGCAGCAAGGCTGCCGAAGAGGTGCTTGCCCTCAACAACCAGCTTTATATGGCGCGCTACATCCTTAAATATGTGAAGGACGAGAGCAACAACGACAAACTTTTACCTGCAAATTCGGGAATCTCGGCATCGGGCATCGAAGATCAGATTTCCGAGTACAATACGTTGCAGTTGCGCCGTGCGAAACTTGTGGCTGGCAGCGACATCAAGAATCCTGTTGTAAATGATATTGATAAGTCTCTTGCATCGATGCGTGTGGCTATTGTAACATCGGTCGAAAACCAGATTGTTACCCTGCAGACGCAGCTTGACAATATGAAACGTCACGAGAAAGAGGCTACCGAACGCATTGCGACCAATCCCAAGCAAGAGAAATATCTTCGCTCGGTGGGTCGCCAGCAGCAGGTGAAAGAGGCTCTTTACCTCTATCTGTTGCAGAAACGCGAGGAGAATGAGCTTTCAAAGGCGTTTACAGCATACAATACACGTATAATCACTCCTCCCACAGGCTCGTTGAATCCCACTGCGCCTGTGAAGCCGAAGATTGTCCTCATTGCACTTGTGCTTGGATTTGCATTGCCTATGATCGTAATATTCATGCGCGAGAATCTCATTACTACCGTACGTGGACGTCGCGACATTGAGAAACTAACGCTTCCGTTGATAGGCGAAATTCCCATGGTCACAAGCGAAAAACCTTCGTGGATGTTCTGGCGCAAGGCCGAGAAGATAAAGAATGCAATCGTTGTCGAGGATGGCAACCGCAACATTATAAACGAGGCCTTCCGCGTGCTGCGTACGAATATAGAGTTTCTCGTAAAGGAGAAGAGCGAGAATGTATTTGTTACAACTTCGTTCAATCCCGGTAGCGGAAAGTCGTTCATCACAATGAACCTCGCAAAATCTCTTGCTCTGAAAGGACGCAAGGTGGTGGTTATCGACGGTGACCTGCGTCACGCATCGACATCGGCCTATGTGAATACTCCGCGTCAGGGTATTTCGGACTATCTTGCCAATCGTACCGATGACCTGCAGAAGCTGGTGGTGCAGTCGCCGAGCAGTGCCAACCTCTTTGTGCTGCCCGTGGGAACTATTCCTCCCAACCCCACAGAACTTCTCGAGGGTGAACGTCTGGGCAAATGTGTCGATGAGCTGCGCACGCAGTATGACTATGTGTTCATCGACTGTCCTCCCATCGACATTGTTGCCGACACACAGATTATAGAGAAATTTGCCGACAGGACTGTCTTTGTTATCCGTGCCGGAGTTCTCGAGAAGAGCATGCTGCCCGAACTCGAGGATATCTATCAAGGAAAGAGATTCAAGAATATGTCACTCATACTCAATGCCACCACCGATGGTGGAGGCGGTCGTTACGGTTATCGTTACGGCTACCGATACGGTTATCGATACGGCTCTCACTATTATGCCTATGGTGCGAATAAAAAGTAAGAGAATATAAACGCGTTTAATTATCGGCTTTCAATAGCAACGTGTGTTTAATGCGTTGCTGTTGAGAGCCTTAAGAGTTTTTTAATATGTGGCCTTTTACATCGAGTCAGACAATAGAAAAAAGCAGATTGTTGATAAATTCCATTGACTATCATTCCCACCTTCTGCCGGGTGTGGACGATGGAGTACAGTCTATGGACGACACACTCGAGATTCTTGCAAATTTAGAGCAGCAGGGAATTGCCGAACTATGGCTGACACCCCATGTGATGGAGGATATTCCCAATACCACCGAGAAACTGAAACTGCGTTTCGAGGAGCTGAAGGCTGCGTATAATGGAAACATAAAATTGAATCTTGCGGCCGAGTATATGCTCGACACACTTTTCGATGCGCGTCTCGATGCCGGCGACCTTTTGCCGCTGGGCGAGCAAGGTACCCATCTGCTGGTCGAGACATCCTACTTCAGTTCTCCCATGGGGTTGCACGATACTCTCGCGAGAATAAAGTCGCGTGGCTATTATCCTGTGCTTGCCCATCCCGAACGTTACCAGTATATGGACGAGAAGGATTACAAGAAACTGAAAGCAGCGGGCGTGAAATTTCAGCTTAATTGGGCATCGCTCGCCGGACGCTACGGACGTCCCGAACAGAAAAAGGCCGAGTGGATGGTGAAAAAAGATATGTACGATGTTGTGGGCAGCGACACGCACAGAAAGTCAATGCGTCATTGGGAGATGAAGATAGATTCTTCCATTGCAAAAAAAATGAAGAGTTCTTCCATTCTTATCGAACGTAAAGAGTGGAATTTATAAATAAGATTAACTATCTAAATAAAAACAGATTATGAAGATAGCAGTAGCAGGTACAGGTTATGTGGGCCTCAGTGTGGCAACACTTTTGGCACAGAATAACCAAGTGGTGGCAGTGGACATTATTCCCGAGAAGGTAGAAATGATAAACAAACGCATTTCTCCCATTCAGGATGAGTATATAGAGAAATTTTTTGCCGAGAAAGAGCTTAATCTTGTGGCCACTCTCGACGCAGAAAGTGCATACAAAGATGCTGATTTTGTGGTAATTGCAGCGCCTACAAACTACGACAGTACCAAGAATTTCTTTGATACTTCGGCAGTGGAGAGCGTGATAAAGACTGTGATGCAGTGCAACCCCGAGGCGATAATGGTAATAAAAAGTACCATTCCTGTGGGCTACACAGAGCAGGTGCGTGCAAAGCTTGGCAGCGACAACATTCTCTTTTCGCCCGAGTTTTTGCGCGAGAGCAAGGCACTCTACGACAATCTTTACCCCAGCCGCATCATTGTGGGCCGTCCCGAAGGCGACGAGCGTCTCGATCTTGCAGCGCACATGTTCGCCGAGCTTCTGCGTCTGGGTGCCGAGAAGAAAGATGTTGAAATCCTTTACATGGGACTCACCGAGGCCGAGGCTGTGAAGCTCTTCGCAAACACCTACCTCGCGCTGCGCGTGAGTTTCTTCAACGAGCTCGATACATACGCCGAAATGAAAGGTCTCGACACACAGAGCATCATTCAGGGTGTTGCGCTCGACCCGCGCATCGGCTCGCACTACAATAATCCCTCGTTCGGCTATGGCGGTTACTGTCTGCCCAAAGACACCAAGCAGCTGCTTGCCAACTACTGCGACGTTCCGCAGAATATGATGTCGGCTATCGTAGAGAGCAACCGCACCCGTAAGGACTTTATTGCCGACCGTGTGCTGAGCATGGCAGGTTACTACGATTACTACAATCGTGGCGACTATGCTGCTGCAAACGAAAAGCGCTGTGTGATAGGAGTTTATCGTCTGACGATGAAAACCAATTCCGATAATTTCCGTCAGTCGTCCATCCAGGGAGTGATGAAACGCATCAAGGCCAAAGGTGCCGAGGTTATCATCTACGAGCCCACATTGCCCGATGGCTCTACATTCTTCGGCAGCAGGGTAGTGAACTGCATCGACGAGTTCAAGTGTCAGTCGCAGGCAATCATCGCCAACCGTTACGACTCTATGCTCGACGATGTACGCGAACGTGTCTATACACGCGATATTTTCGGAAGAGATTAAAAAACTAATAAACTGTCAAGGTCTTAAAAATATATTCTTATGAAAGGAATTGTACTTGCCGGTGGTAGCGGCACACGCCTCTATCCAATAACAAAAGGAGTGAGTAAGCAGCTTATCCCCATCTTCGATAAGCCCATGGTCTATTACCCCATTTCTGTGCTGATGCTTGCAGGTATCCGCGAGATTCTTATAATCTCTACTCCGCAGGACCTGCCCGGATTCAAGCGTCTGCTTGGTGATGGCAGCGACTATGGCGTGCGTTTCGAGTACGCCGAGCAGCTTTCGCCCGACGGCCTTGCACAGGCATTTACCATTGGCGCAGATTTCATAGGCAACGACAGCGCCTGCCTTGTTCTTGGCGACAATATATTCCATGGTGCAGGTTTCACAGGCATGCTCAAAGAAGCTGTGCGCACAGCCGATGAAGATGGCAAGGCGACAGTTTTCGGTTACTGGGTGAGCGATCCCGAACGTTACGGCGTTGCCGAATTTGACGACGAAGGTAATTGCCTCTCCATTGAGGAGAAACCTTTGCAGCCCAAGAGCAACTATGCTGTTGTTGGACTCTATTTCTACCCCAATAAGGTAGTGGAGGTTGCAAAGAACATTAAGCCCTCGGCACGAGGCGAGTATGAGATTACCACCGTCAACCAGCAGTTCCTGACCGATGGCGAGCTTAAAGTGCAGACCCTCGGTCGCGGCTTTGCATGGCTCGACACAGGTACTCACGACTCGTTGAGCGAGGCTTCAACATACATCGAAGTGCTCGAGAAACGTCAGGGCCTGAAGGTTGCCTGCCTCGAAGGCATTGCCTTCCGCAAAGGCTGGATAACAGCCGACAAACTGCGCGAACTTGCACAGCCGATGATAAAAAACCAGTATGGCCAGTATCTTTTACATGTTATTGAAGAGGTTGAGCGTACAGGAAAGGCAAATATAGATTTGTAATAAGAGAACAATGGAAGTAATAAAGACAAAATTAGAGGGAGTGGTAATCATCGAGCCGCGCATCTTCAAAGATGCTCGCGGATACTTCTTCGAGTCATTCTCGCAGAAGGAGTTCAACGAAAAGGTGATGCCCATAAACTTTGTTCAGGATAATGAGAGTATGTCCTCATATGGCGTAATGCGCGGTCTCCACTACCAGCGCATGCCCTACACACAGAGCAAGCTTGTGCGCTGCGTAAAGGGTGCGGTACTCGACGTTGCGGTTGACATACGCAAAGGATCGCCCACCTTCGGACAGCATGTGGCCGTGGAACTGAGCGAGGATAACCATCGTCAGTTCTTCATTCCCCGTGGCTTTGCCCACGGCTTTGCAGTACTCAGCGACGTGGCAATTTTCCAGTACAAGTGCGACAATTTCTACGCGCCACAGGCCGATGCGGGCATTCAGCTGCTCGACGAGGCATTGGGCATCGACTGGAAGATACCCACTGCCGAGGCTATACTCAGCGAGAAAGACCTCAAACAGCCCCTGCTTGCCGAGGCTGTACTCGACTTTGATATTAACGATAAACTCTATTAACAAAGATGAATATTCTTGTTACCGGCGCAAACGGACAGTTGGGCAACGAAATGCGCATAGTGTCACGTGAAAGTGCCGACAACTATATTTTTACCGACGTTGCCGAACTCGATATTACCAATCTCGAGGCTGTGCGTTCCGTGGTCGCCGAAAAAAATGTAAAGGTGATAGTGAACTGTGCGGCGTATACAAATGTTGATAAAGCCGAGGAGGATGTTGAATTCTGCGAGCTTCTCAACGCAAAGGCTGTCGAGAATCTTGCCGTGGCTATGAAAGAGGTCGACGGATTGCTGGTGCACGTCTCTACCGACTACGTGTTTGGCGGCGACCCATACAACACCCCCTGCACCGAGGACAAGAAAGGCACTCCCACGGGAGTTTACGGCCTCAGCAAACTGCACGGCGAGCAGAATATACAAAGGGTAGGGTGCCACCATCTTATAATACGCACAGCATGGCTCTACAGCGAGTTTGGCAAGAATTTTGTGAAGACAATGCTTGCCCTCACTGCGAGTAAGCCTCAGTTGAAGGTGGTGTTCGACCAAGTGGGTACTCCCACATACGCCTACGACCTTGCGGCTGCCATCTTCGACATTGTCGAGAGTCGCAAATACGAAGGCAACGACGGCATTTATCACTACTCCAACGAAGGAGTGTGCAGCTGGTACGACTTTACAAAGATGATTGCCGAGTACGCAGGAAACAGCGCTTGTGACATACAACCTTGCCACAGCAACGAGTTTCCCAGCAGAGTGGTGCGTCCCGCCTATTCCGTACTCGACAAGACCAAGATAAAAACCACCTTCGGCCTCTCTGTCCCCTACTGGACCGACTCGCTCAAAAGGTGCCTTGCGACGATGGGGAACATCGACTGATTTTGTATTTTACTCCATAGATAATCAATAATATACGAAGCAATGAAAAGAAATATTATAATCACCGGCGGCGCCGGATTCATCGGCAGCCACGTGGTGCGTCTGTTCGTAAATAAATACCCCGAGTACAATATCATCAACCTCGACAAACTTACATATGCGGGTAATCTTGCCAATCTCAAGGATATTGAGGAGAAAGAGAACTACACATTCGTGAAGGCCGACATTTGCGACTACGAGAAGATGTTGCAGCTTATGCAACAGTACAATGTGGATGGCATCATACACCTTGCAGCCGAGAGCCACGTGGATCGCAGCATTAAGGACCCCTTTACTTTTGCGCGCACAAATGTGATGGGAACACTCTCGTTGTTGCAGGCAGCAAAAGTATATTGGGAGTCGTTGCCCGAGAAGTACGAAGGTAAGCGTTTCTACCACATCTCTACCGACGAGGTGTACGGCGCGTTGCAGCTCTCTCACCCCGAGGGTATCGAGCCTCCTTTCACCACTACAGCATCGTCGGGTGAACACCACCTTGCCTATGGCACAGATTTCTTCTACGAGACAACAAAATACAATCCCCACTCGCCCTATTCGGCATCGAAGGCGGGCAGCGACCATTTTGTTCGTGCATTCCATGACACATACGGTCTTCCCACCATCGTTACAAACTGCTCGAACAACTACGGCCCCTATCAGTTTCCCGAGAAACTGATTCCGCTGTTCATAAACAATATACGTCAGCGCAAGCCTCTTCCCGTTTATGGCAAAGGCGAGAATGTGCGCGACTGGCTCTACGTGGTGGACCACGCACGCGCCATCGACGTTATTTTCCACGAAGGAAAGATTGCCGAGACATACAACATCGGCGGCTTCAATGAGTGGAAGAATATTGACATCATTCATGTGATTATAAAGACTGTCGACCGTCTGCTGGGCAATCCCGAGGGACACTCGCTCGAACTCATCACCTACGTTACCGACCGCATGGGCCACGACCTTCGTTACGCAATAGACTCAACCAAACTGCAGAAAGAGCTTGGTTGGGAGCCTTCGCTGCAGTTCGAAGAGGGAATCGAAAAAACCGTACGTTGGTACCTCGATAACCAAGAGTGGATGGACAATATCACCAGCGGTGACTACGAGAAATATTACGACGAAATGTATAAAGGACGATAGTTGCCTTGTTGTAAGAAAAAATATTTGAAACATTATATTTAGAAATTCATATATTCCGAAAAGAGTATGAAAAAGATAATGCTTGTCTTCGGTACACGTCCCGAAGCAATAAAGATGGCTCCCCTTGTCAAGGAGTTCCAGAAACACCCCGAAACATTCAAGACCATCGTCTGTGTGACAGGTCAGCATCGCCAGATGCTC
>JAFYPH010000048.1 GCA_017547585.1 Bacteroidaceae bacterium
AACTGGAACTTAAGAAGTATATCCATTACTACAACAATGATAGAATAAAACTGAGACTAAAAGGAAAGAGTCCGGTGCAATACCGAACTCTTTACCAATAAATTTATTTATTAATCCGTCCAACTTTTTGGGGTCAGATCATAACAATTCTCTCTCTCTTTTCTTTTAATATGATACTTTGTCTGAAATTCCAGTGAGGGCAGCTATTGCAATTCCGTAATTGGTAATGGGAATATTTTGTGCCTTTGCCTGACGTATGCGGGTGAGTACGTGGCGACGGGTGAACATACATGCGCCGCAGTGAATGATGAGATTGTAGGGCGAGAGGTCTTCGGGAAAGTCGTTGCCCGAGACAATGTCGATGGTTATACTCTCGCCGAACTTTTTGCGCAGCATGCGCGGTAGCTTCACGCGGCCGATGTCCTCATTCTGGGGAATGTGGCTGCAGGCCTCGGCAATGAGGATGCGAGCATCGTGGGGCAGGGTGCGAAAGGTCTCGGCTCCGGCGCGGAAGGTGTCGATGTCTCCTTTGTAGCGCGCCATTAGTATGGAGAAGGATGTTAGTTTGCTCTCTTTGGGTGCAAGTTTCTCGACCTGGGGAAAAGCCTGAGAGTCGGTAATTATGAGCGAAGGGGGAGTGCGCAGAGTGTCGAGCATCTGCGGCAGTTCCTCGGGTGCGCAGCAGAGTGCGAGGCAATGTTTGTCGAGGAGGTTGCGCAGTGTCTGCACTTGCGGCTGTATCAGGCGTCCTTGCGGAGCCTGTGCATCCTGCGGCATTACAAGCACCACTGTGTCGCCTGTTCTTACGAGATTGTGAGTAATGTCGTTTACATTGTCGCCGCTCTTGTATATTTGTGCCATGCGCTCGAGAAGTTCCTCTTTACCCATGCCGCTCTTCGATGATATTGAAAGAATTTCTGCGCCTAACAGTTGCTGCCATTGATCTTTTGCAGAATCGCTCTCGGGGAGGTCGCTCTTTCCGAGCAGAGGGATCACAGGAATGTTGAGCGACGAGAAGAATTGCATCCACTCTTTTTCGAGGGTGGCATCTGCGGGATTGCCTTCGAGCAACAAAAGGGCGAGGTCTATGCGGCCGGCCGATTGGCGGGTGCGCTCGACGCGCTTCTCTCCAAGCTCGCCGCAGTCGTCGTATCCGGCTGTGTCGGCAAGCACTGCTGCGCCTATTCCCAGGAGTTCAATGTTCTTCCACACTGTGTCGGTGGTGGTGCCTGCAACGTCAGAGACAATAGAAATATCCTGTCCGGTGATGCAGTTTATAAGCGAGGATTTTCCGGCGTTGCGTCTGCCGAAAATTCCTATATGGTAGCGGTTGGAGCGTGCGGTGCTGTTCATGGCTCTGTTATTTTGCTAAAATCTGAAGTCGCGCTCGCCATTCTCTATTGCATCAAGATATTTGGCGGCTGTGGCGCGGGCCTTTTCGTTGGGAATATCCGAGAGCAGGCGCTTAATCATAGCTTCGGCCTTTTCGCGTGTGGCGGGCGAGGCGTAGTCCTTTATATACTCTTTGAGGGTGAGCAGTGCGTTGGGCAGACAGCAGTTTGCTATCTGGCCGTTCTTCAGCAGAGACATGAAGCGATCGCCTGTGCGTCCTTCGCGGTAGCAGGCTGTGCAGAAGCTGGGAATGTGGTCGAGGTCGAGCAACCAGCCTACAATTTCGTCGAGAGTGCGGCGGTCGGAGAGATCGAACTGTGCGGAATTTTCCTCTTCGCTCTCTTCGGTAACGTATCCGCCGACGCTTGTGCGCGAGCCTCCGCTAATCTGTGAAATACCAAGTTCGAGTACCTTTTCGCGGCTCTTGGCGCTTTCGCGGGTGGAGATTATCATGCCTGTGTAGGGGACTGCTATTCTGATGATTGCCACTATGCGGTAGAAAATGTCGTCGGGCACGCAGTTTTTGAAATCTGCGGTGTCGATGTCATCGGCCATGCACAGACGTGGTACGCTGATTGTGTGGGGGCCGACGCCGAAGGTTGCTTCGAGATGCTCGGCGTGCATCAGAAGGCCGATAAAGTCGTAACGGTAGGTCTCGAGGCCAAAGAGGACTCCGATGCCCACGTCGTCGATGCCTCCCTGCATTGCGCGATCCATGGCCTCTGTGTGGTAGGCGTAGTCTTTCTTGGGGCCGCTGGGGTGCAGCGCCTCGTAGTTGGTCTTGTTGTATGTCTCCTGGAAGAGAATGTATGTGCCGATGCCTGCATCCTTCAGCTTGCGGTAGTTCTCGACGGTGGTGGCTGCAATGTTCACGTTCACGCGTCGGATGGCTCCGTTCTTGTGCTTGATGCTGTATATTGTCTTTATGCTTTCGAGAATATACTCGATGGGATTTTGCAGAGGATGCTCGCCTGCTTCGAGTGCGAGGCGTTTGTGTCCCATGTCCTGCAAGGCAATAACCTCGTTGCGAATCTCCTCCTGCGACAGTTTTTTGCGACGGATGCTCTTGTTCTTTGCGTGGTAAGGGCAGTAGACGCAACCATTCACGCAGTAGTTCGAGAGATAGAGTGGGGCGAACATCACTATGCGGTTGCCATAGAAACGTTTCTTAATTTCGCGCGCAAGGTCGTACATCTGCTCGACAAGGTCGGGCTGGTCGCACTCGAGAAGCACGGCCGCCTCGCGGTGGGAGAGTCCTTTACAACTGCGTGCCTTCTCCAAAATATCTTTTATAAGCTCGCGATTGTTACGATTTTCGTGTGCATACTGCATGGTGTCGCGAATCTCACTGTCGCTTATAAACTCTTCGGCTTTTGCTGATTTTATATTATACATGGCCTTATTTTTTCTTATTGTAGTCGCCACGGGCAAAATTTATTCTGTAGCCTATGGCATTTAATTCTTTTTCTAATTTTTCAATCTCTTCGGCAGCCTCGCATCCGCTCGCAGCCTTGTTGTTGTAAATAGAATATTTACTGCGTACACTGCGTGGCGAGAGGTTAGGCATCACCACATTCGCTCCGGCGAGGATTGCTCGTGTGCGTCCTGCGGGGTGCAGCGTTGCGAGGGCTGTTGTTGCAGGAATAAGTGCGTCGGGGAAACGCAGACGCAACAGCGAAATGAGCAACAGTGTAGTTTCTATGCTGCCGGCCGGCTCGCCTGCGAACGGTGTTCCTTCGGCGGGAATGAATGGCCCGATGCCTATCATTTCCGGGCGGAGCTCTTCGAGAAACTGCAGGTCGTCTATCAGATGCTCAACTGTCTGCCTCGGAGAGCCTATCATCATTCCCGAGCCTGTCTGAAAGCCCTGTTGCTTGAGAGTTGCTAGGCATTTGCGGCGCTTGCTTGCACTCATTGATGAGGGGTGCAACTGCGAATAGTGCTCGTCGTTGCGTGTCTCGTGGCGCAAAAGATATCTGTCGGCCCCTGCCTCGCGAAAGAGATGATAGCCCTTGGCACTGCGTTCGCCCACTGAAAGGGTGATTGCCTTGTCGGGGTAGAGGGTGCGAATGGCCGAAACTACATCAGCCAGCCACTCGTCGCTCTGCGCAGCATCCTCGCCGCCCTGAAGCACAAAAGTGTTGAAGCCCAGCGATGCTCCCTGTGCGCAACATTCTAGAATTTCATCTTTTGTCAGGCGGTAGCGTTGCGCCTCGCGGTTGGCGGCGCGCAGCCCGCAATACAAGCAGTTGTTGCGACAATATGAACTTATTTCAATGAGCCCGCGAATGTACACGCTTCTATCGAATCGCTCTTCGGCGACTGTGGTTGCCAACGAGCGCAGAAACTCTTTCTCTTGGCCATTGAGAGCCGTGAGCAGAGTGTGCCACTCTGCGCGCAGCAGATTATTGCCGGCGTAAAGTTTTTTTATGAGCTCTCTGTTGTCGCGGGTCTCCATTATGCGCTCTTTTAGTTTCCATCTTTGCGTATATAGTGTAGAGTAATTTTACTTACACGATACACTTATTATGCAGAAATTTCTCGCAAATTTATCTTTGCAAAAGTACAAAAAAATAATGAAGAATCATTATTGTCGTCTCTTTTACAAAAAAATAACATCTGTAGAGTGGAAATATTATAAGTGAGAAATAAATTGACTATATTTTGCTTTAGCGAATTTCGAATGCGTTCGTTGTGTAGATTATTTAAATTACATGCACTCATTATTTGAATTTAAGCTCGTTTATTGCTATATTTATAGAATATCAACTGCACCCGCTGCAAAATAATCAAGCAAATTTGTTATTATTTGGCTCGTTTTTACTAACTTTACGGCAAATTTAAAATACTATGGCATATAATAACAATATGATGTTCGTGCGCTATCGCCTTTTAGCGCAGTTGGTGAAGATGTGGAAGGACGATGAAATTCTCGAAAAAATCGACCGCCTTCCTATTGAAATGCACCCTCGTAAGCAGAAGCCTCAGGGTCGTTGCTGTATTTATAAGGAACGTGCCGTTACAAAATATAAGACAATGGCTATGCTCGGCTTTGATATGAGCGACGAGCATGATGAGAATGCTACATTGGCAAGCTATGCACAGCGTATGCTCGACCGCGAGAATATCGATCCCGAGAAGAGCATCCTGAGCGTGATGGACGAGGCTTGTTCTTCGTGCGTGAAGATTAACTATGAGGTTTCTAACCTCTGCCGTGGTTGCGCTGCACGTCCTTGCTACAATAATTGCCCCAAAGATGCAATCTCTTATGACAAGGATGGAAAGGCTTTCATCGACCACGATAAATGTATAAGCTGCGGAAAGTGTCATCAGGCGTGTCCCTACCATGCTATTGTTTATATGCCTGTTCCTTGCGAGGAGGCTTGCCCTGTGAAGGCAATCTCAAAAGATGAATATGGAGTAGAGCACATTGACCCCGAAAAATGTATCTATTGCGGAAAGTGCTTGAACGCTTGTCCCTTCGGTGCTATTTTCGATAATTGCGCTGTGTTTGACGTGCTCAAACGCATCCGCGAAGGCAAAAAGGTGGTTGCAATGGTTGCTCCTGCTGTGCTTGCGCAGTTTGGAAAGCCCATCGAGCAGGTGTTCGGTGCGCTTAAGGCTGTGGGCTTCGACGATGTTATTGAGGTTGCTTACGGTGCCGAGGAGACTACCCGTCGCGAGTCGGCTGAACTTGTGGAGAAGATAGAGGAGGGTGCTCCTTTCATGACTACAAGCTGCTGTCCTGCATATGTGAATCTTGCTCGCAAGCACATTCCCGACCTTATGAAATATGTTTCGAGCACAGGCTCTCCCATGCACTATACTGCCGAGTATGCAAAGGAGAAGCATCCTGAGGGAATTACAGTATTCATTGCTCCTTGTGCTTCGAAGAAGGCCGAGGGCCGCGAGGATGCTAACGTCGATTTTGTTTGGACTTTCCGAGAGCTTGATGCTGTAATCAACGGAATGGAGATTGACGTAGACACTTGCGAGCCGTTCACTCCCAGCGAGACTGCAAGCAAAGATTCATATGGATACGCAAAGACTTTGGGTGTGTTCACAGCTGTGAAGAACAAGATTGGCGATCCTTCGCTGCAGGGTACAGTGATTGCCGACCTTAATAAAAAGAATATCGCACTGCTTCGAGGATACGCAAAGACAGGAAAATGCCCCACACGCATGATTGAGGTAATGTCGTGTCCCGGCGGATGTATTTCGGGCCCATGTGCTTGCACCGAAGGCAATGAAGCTATACGTCAGTTTGATGCAGAAATGAAAAAGAAATAATTAAAAAAGCCCCGAAAATTCGGGGCTTTTTTCTAATACTCCTCGAAACAATTATAAATAATTAATTATGAAATTAAAGTCGCTATTGCTGGCTATTATACTTTTTGTATCAATAGGCATCGTTCCTTGCGCAGCTGCAAATATAATACCTTATCCTCAGTATGTAGAAATGAGTGATGTGGTTTTTAATAAGGCCAAACTTCACAAGGTAAAGTATGTGAAGGATAAAAAAATGTCTCCCGAAGCATACGAACTTCAGATTAAGAAAAATAGGATTATTATAAAATCGGCCGATACTGCCGGTCGTTTTTACGCTGAGCAGACACTGGCGCAACTTGCTGCCGACGAGGTTATGTACTGTGGAGTAATTAAAGACGAGCCGCGATTCAAATGGAGGGGACTGATGCTTGATGAGTCGCGCCATTTTTTCGGTAAAGAGCAGGTGCTCACTCTTCTTGATCTTATGGGACGCTACAAACTCAACCGTTTCCATTGGCACCTTTCAGATGATCAAGGTTGGAGAGTAGAGATTAAGGCTTATCCTAATTTGACCAAGGTAGGAGGCATAGGTTGCAACACAGATAGAAATGCTCCTGCAAAGTTCTACACGCAGGATGAAATTCGTGAGATTTTGGCATATGCAGCCGAAAGACACATTATGGTTATTCCCGAGATTGATATGCCCGGACACGCATCGGCTTTCGTAAAAGTGTTCCCCGAACTTGACGGCAAGCACCGCACCGTAAATCCTGCAAACGAGAAACTTTACGAAGTGCTAGGAAATATATACAAAGAACTAGCCGACCTTTTTCCTGGAGAATATATACACATTGGTGGTGACGAGGTTTACAAGGGAGGATGGCACGACCTTCCATGCATGAAAGAGTTCATGGAAAAGGAGGGGCTGAAATCTATGGAAGAGATTGAAGAGTATTTTGGCCGTCGTTTATCAGACACTATTGTTGCAAACGGCAAGAATGTTGTTGCGTGGGATGATCTTATCGATAGCGGCACAAGCCCCGAAGGCAAGGTAATGTTGTGGTGGCGAAGCGAGCAGCCCGAACTGTTGACAAAAGGCATTGATAATGGCTTTAATATGGTTGTGTGTCCCGATGGTCCGTTCTATCTGGACTATGTACAGGATATTAAAGACAAGGTTGGCCATCTTGTTGACAGACAATGGGTGAACGAAATGAAGGAGATTTACGAGTATGATATTCTTGAGAGTCCAAAAGTGATTGGTACACAATCTAATATCTGGACAGAAAAGGTTGTTACTACCGACCGATTGGAGTATATGATTTTCCCTCGACTGATTGCCTTGTCGGAAAAGGCGTGGACAAAAAACGAAAATATGAACTACAAGAATTTCTTGAAGCGTCTGGAAAATGAATATAAATATCTTGACTCAATAAATATTTATTATTACGATTTTCGCGAAGATAAGCGTCGAAAAGAGCCGCAGAAATAAGAAGGATAGCAAGCTGTATTTTATCGCCGATTTTATTAATTAATATGCTAATCTCTGTTAAATGTTATGTAGGTTACTCTCAATTTACTAACTTTGCAGAAATTTTAACAGAAAATAGGACATATGATGAAAAGATACTTTATTTTATCGTTCCTCTTCATCTTTATGATGCAGGGAGTATTTACAGCCGTAAATGCCCAGACAACTGCTCAAAAAAAGAAGAAAAAGGAGGATGTTATTGTGATGGCTCAGTTTAAGGGCGGCCAGGAGGCTCTTGTAGATTACCTGTTGCAGAATACAAGATACCCTGTTGAGGCAATGGAGCTCGAGCAGACAGGCGAAGTTGTTGTTGAGTTTGTTGTTGAGCGCAACGGAATGATTACCAATGCAAGAGTGATAAAGGCGGTCGCTCCTTCGCTCGACCAGGAGGCTCTGCGAGTGGTTACAAACATGCCCAATTGGGAGCCCGGCACAAAGAATGGTTTGCGAATGAGATCGCAGCTTACAATTCCCATCAACTTCAAGGTTATCCGCGAGCATGGAAAATATATGGACTCTGAAACTGCCGATGATGGTATCAAGAAAAAATCGAAGCGAAAAAGAAAATTGAAAAATAAAGGTGTTGGCAAGGAATTTTAGTCTGCCGACGTATAAAATCATAGGATGGTTGTTTTTTTAGGCAATCATCCTTTCTTTTTTACGATATTTTCTGCACTCGCTGAAAAAAATATTGAAGTAAACTTCATATTTCTCGCTCGTTTGTTTCTATCTTTGAGGTAAACTCGAAGATAATCTGCACTCGCCGGAAAAAATATTGAAGTAAACTTCATATTTCTCGCTCGTTTGTTTCTATCTTTGAGGTAAACTCGAAGATAATCTGCACTCGCTGAAAAAAATATTGAAGTAAACTTCATATTTCTCGCTCGTTTGTTTCTATCTTTGTAGGTAAATAATAGATAATTATGGACATTCTCATTGGTAAAGTTGAAGCAATTGTAAGAGAGGCTGCAAAGATTTTCAAAGAGCGCTCCTTTGAAATTAAATATAAGGAAGGCTTTGAGAATATTGTAACTTCGGCTGATATAAAAGTACAGCAGTTTTTGTGTGAACAGCTTAGGAATCTTATTCCTGATTGTGGATTTATATGCGAGGAAGAGGATGTTTGCTATTCACAAGATGGAATGTTTGTTTGGGTTATTGACCCTATAGACGGAACAACAAACTATGCGCGTGGGATTTCGGAGTGTTGTATATCTGTAGCTCTTATGAAAAATAGTGAGGTTGTGCTTGGGGTTGTATATAATCCAATGAAGGATGAAATGTTTACGGCAATCAAGGGTGGTGGCGCGTCACTTAATGGTGAGACAATAGGTGTGTCACAACGTGGATTCAATGATGGTATCTTATGTACAGCAATGTGTGTATACGAGAAACGTTATGCTAAATTATGTTCTGACATAATTTTCGATGCATATATAGCGTGTAACGATGTCAGACGTTTCGGCTCTTGTGCATTGGAATTGTGCTATCTTGCTATGGGTGCATGCGAATTGTATTTCGAGTTTAAGGTAAAGCCTTGGGATTATGCAGCCGGATATCTTATTTTGAAAGAGGCAGGTGGCATTCTTACGGGATTTGCGGGTGACGCATTGAAACTCGATACGCCTGCGCTTCTTGTAGGCGCTAATAACAAAGACAACCATGATATTCTGATGACTTATGTGATGAAATATATTAATTTAAATGAATGTAATTATGAATGGAGGAAATGGTGATTAACCTTCATGCTTATTGTATAAAATTATGAAAAGTAATATTCTTGATAGGATTGAATCGATGCGCTGCTATTTGCGCAATAATGGCCTCGCCGCCTATATTATTCCCAGCAGTGACCCTCACAGCAGCGAATATGTTGCTGAATGTTGGAAGGCACGTGAGTGGATCACGGGCTTCGATGGCTCGGCGGGAACAGCGGTGATTACTCTTGATGGTGCTGCATTGTGGACCGACTCGCGCTATTGGTTGGCTGCCGAGGAACTGCTCGATGGCACAGACGTTATTCTGATGAAGGATGGCCTTGCCGAGACTCCTTCACTTGTATCGTGGATAGCCGAAAAACTCTCTGCCGACGATGTTGTTGGCGTTGACGGAAAGGTGTGCTCGGTGGCTGAGGTTGAAGCGTGGATAGCTGAATTTAGGGCGCGTGGAATAAATGTTGATGCTTCGCGCGATGCATTTGAGGAGCTGTGGAGCGACCGCCCCGCACTTCCCATGAGCCGCGCAGAAATAATGCCTGTCGAGAGGGCTGGTGTCGCTGTCCACAAGAAAATTGCTCGTCTGCGTGAGGAACTTGCGGCGCAGGGTGCCGATGCAATGGCTGTGACTATGCTCGACGAGATTGCATGGCTCACAAATTTGCGTGGCGAGGATGTGCAGTATAATCCTGTGCTTGTGTCGTATATGCTTGTGACAATGGAGAGTGCCACTCTCTTTGTGTGTGCACAGAAAATAGGCGACGATGTTCGCGAATATTTGGCGCAAGAGGGTATCGGTGTCAGCGAATATTATGACTTTTTTGCTGCTCTTGCTGCCTACAATGGAAAGCTATTGCTCAATCCCGCAAAATGTTGTCACGCGGTGCTCGAGGCTGCTCAAGGCTGCAACATCGTTCGCGGGGCTTCGCCTGTTGCAGCAATGAAGGCTGTGAAGAATGCGGCCGAGATTGCTGGCTTCGAAGAGGCTATGCTGTGCGAGGGCCGTGCAATGGTGAAACTTCTTTATTGGCTGAAGGCTGCAATAAAGAACGAGAATCTCACTGAACTTTCGGTAGATGAGAAGCTTACAGAGTTTAGAAGCGAGGATGAGGGCTTTAGAGGATTGAGCTTTGCTACAATTTCCGCCTACGGCGAGCATGCGGCTATTGTCCACTATGAGCCTACTGCAGAGAGTGACAAGAAATTGGAACAGAAAGGTTTCTTGCTACTCGATTGTGGCGGACAGTATGAGTGTGGAACAACCGATGTTACCCGCACAATTCCTTTGGGCGAGCTTACTGAGGAGGAAAAAGAGGACTATACTCGCGTGCTTCGCGGCCATATTTCGCTTGCAATGGCGCGTTTCCCCAAAGGTACTTGCGGCACACAGCTTGACGTGCTTGCCCGTCAGTGGCTGTGGCGTGTGGGCGAGAATTATCTGCACGGCACCGGTCATGGAGTGGGCCACTATCTGAATGTCCACGAGGGCCCGCACCAGATTCGTATGAATAATATGCCTGCGCCGTTGTTACCTGGAGTAACCGTGACGAATGAGCCGGGACTCTACAAGGCCGGACGTTTCGGTATTCGCATAGAGAATACAATGCTTGTTGAGCCCTTTGCAACTACCGAGTTTGGCGAATATTGCCAGATGCGCCCGCTGACTATTTGCCCCATAAGCAAAGAGCCGATTGTTCCCGAGCTTTTGGGCGACGAGGCTATTGCCTATCTTAATGAGTATCATCGTTGGGTGTACGAGAAGCTCTCGAAATTTTTCAGCGGAGAGCAGCTTGAGTTCCTGAAAGAGGCGTGTGCGGCTATATGATGAAGATTGGTCGTTGCATATGTGCGCTGCTGCTGTTGCTGCTGGTTGCGTGTGGAAAAAATGAGAATGGCGCCGATGTCATTCTCATTGCCCATGCTGGCGGCGCAGTGGATGGTGTTGCAATGACAAATTCACGCGAGGCGCTTTTTGCGGCTCGTGACAATGGCTATAAATATATAGAATTTGACCTGCTCTTCACTGCCGACAGCGTGCTTGTTGCCACCCACTCGTGGGCAGAGTACAATGCTGCGCTTGGGCAGCAGGAGAGGGGAGAGGATGCGCCCACGTTTGCTGAATTTCTTTCGCGTCCACTGCCAGGAGGGTTCACTCCGCTGACAGCTAAAGATATTAATGATTTTTTCCTTGCGCACGACTCGCTTTTCTTTGTGACGGACAAGGTGTCGGATGCAAGAGTGCTGGGCAAATATTTTCCAAAACTGAAAAGGCGCATGATGGTTGAGGCGTTCAACTACGATGATTACCAGGAACTTTTGCATGAGGGATACGCTTATGTAACCTATTCGTGTCTGGCCGAGGACGTTGATGTTGCGCCCATCAAGCATCTGCTTTTCCATTGGCTGTTCCCGGGCAAAAAGATAGAGTGCGTGGCACTGCATACGTCGGCGTTCGAGTATGGTTATCTGAAGATTCTGCGTGCGCTTGCTGACTTTAAAATTGCACTATTCACGGTGAATAATTTTAGCGAAATTCCCGAGGATGCTGCCGACGAGATTGTCTATATATACACAGACTCTATACTACCCGCGAAAGTGTCGAAGGTAGCAAATTAATTGCGGAAATAATCTTAACGAGGAGCTATTATCCTAACAATTTGGCAGATTGACAAGCTCGAGTTTGTAGCCTAAGCGCTTAAGTTCCAATGCAGCGCCGATGCGATACATTACCTTAATGGCGCGAGCGAATACATGGAAGGCTATAGGACTCTGAGGCTCAATCTGTTCGTGACGAATCATACTGACGGTCTTTTCTCCGCATCGACGTATCATATTCTCAAGGTCTTTTGCCTCTTTATCCTCGGGAGTGAGATGCAGAATTTTGTAAAGAATATACTCGTCCATGTCATCGAAGCCGTTGGGACCATAGAAAGATTTATATTTGCAGGCACCGAACATTGTGGTGTCTTTGTCCCAATAGTAGGCTACTGCCGCGCCGATGAAGGCTGCCCATGCAACAGAAACTGTGGGGTAATCTTTAATCTCTTTAATGGCGTCGGCAACATATTCGGGGGCAAAGTCTGTCCAACGCTGCTCGACGTCGATAGTCTCGAGAAGATTGCCGTTCAACATTTCGTAAGAGGTACACAGATAAATTAGTTCATCCTTTAATTTCTCTTCGAACTTATCAAGATAATCTTTAATCTCCATTGCAATGATATTTTATTTTTACCTATTTGCGCAAAGGTAGGCATTAACAATGACTCTTGCAAACTTGATTGCCTAAATGTTTCCCACTTGCGTTTTTCGCACTTTTCAATGAACAGCATCGAGAAGGGTGGTGTTAAATAATAAATTGTTTAACGCTAATTGATTAGTTTATGAAAAAGGTATTTTCGATTCTTGTTGCAATTGTCATCTGTCTGTTTGTTGGATGGTTATCGAGCCTGATGAATGTCTCGCCCATCGAGACCTGGTACCAATCGCTTGAAAAATCCTCATTTACTCCTCCCGATTATGTTTTCCCGATAGTGTGGGGCGTCCTTTATATTCTTATAGGCGTCTCGGCGGGACTGCTATATAATGTTCACGATATTTCGCGGCGACCGCTGATGGTGCTTTTTGCCGTACAGCTGCTCTTTAACCTGTCGTGGACATTCTTTTTCTTTACGATGCAAAGTCCTATTCTTGGCTTTGCCAATCTATTGATTCTTGTGATATTAGGCATTGCCTACTTTATTGGTACAATGCTGGTGAAACGCTCTTCGGGACTCTTCTTCCTTCCCTATCTTTTGTGGATACTTTTCGCCACCTATCTTAATTTCTATATTGTAATCTACAACTAGGAAGCGGCCTCGCGCATCTGTCGTAGAATCTCCTTCTGTTGCTCATTAAGAGCCGGAAATTCCACTTTTACGTTTACGATGAGGTCGCCACGATGGCTTTCATTTTTATAGGCAGGCACTCCTTTCCCACGCAGACGCAATTTTGTGTCAGGAAGAGTGCCTGCCTTAATTTTTGTGCGTACGTTGCCATCGGGCGTGGGGACGATTGCTTCGCCTCCGAGCAGGGCAGTGTAGAGGTCGATGGTGACGGTCGTATAAAGGTCGTCGCCCTTGCGTGTGAATGTGGTGTCGGGGAGAATGCGAAAGGTTATATAGAGGTCGCCCTTTGCACTGCCGTCGGGCGAGACGCCGCCGTAACCTTTTAGGCGGATTTTCTGACCGTCGGAGATCCCGGCGGGGACGGTGATGCGTATACTCCTGCCGTTTACGTTTATTATCTGTTTATGGGTAGAGAAAGTGTCGCGCAATGGAATTTCGAGCGTACTTTGGTAGTCTTCGCCACGCGGAGTCTTTCTACCTGCGAAGCTACCGCCAAAGAGCTCCTCGAAGAAACTGCTAAAGTCGCTACCGCCGGCAAACTCTCCAAATTGGTAACCTCCGAATCTGTCTGATGCTCTTGACTTTGACTCGTATTCGCGTCGTTGCTGCTCATACTCGTCAGCATGCTTCCAATTTTCGCCATATTCGTCGTACTTTTTCCGTTTTTCAGGGTCGCTGAGCACTTCGTTTGCCTCGTTGATAGCCTGGAATTTCTCCTGCGCATTGGGGTCGTCCTTGTTTACGTCAGGATGAAATTTTTTAGCCTGCTTGCGAAACGCTTTTCTAATCTCTTGAGGGGTGGCGTTCTTGTCCACTCCCAATATTTTGTAATAATCTATGAATGCCATGGTTATTATACTTTTATTTTTAAACAACAATATGTTAGCCGATAAGGTTGTCGCCCCTAAAAAAATGGGAAAAAGAGCTATTTTCTCGCCGAAAAAAAGTATATTTGCAAATTAATTGATTATATAGCGCGTAATATGCATTGCGCTATATTGTAAAATATTGATAATGTATAATTTAAAAACAATAAACGACAAAATGAAACGTGTATTTTTATGGATGATGCTTGGCGTTGCCATGGTTATCGCATCGTGTCAGTCGGAACCTGTTAAGGTTTCAGTGGTTGCAACCTCCGACCTGGAGACTGCGCTTTTGGCTCATGATTACAAATATTCAATGGACGCTCGTGGCGGTGCTGCGCTTGTAGCGTCGTATTTGAAGGAGCGCAAAAGCGAGATTGGTGAGCAGAATGTTGTTTACGTTGACAATGGTGACATTCTTTCGGGTTGGGTGATAAACAACTACATGAAGGAGGTTGAGACAAACGACACTACTTTGGCTGCTGCAGCAATGAATCTTTTGGATTGTGCAGTTTATGGAATCGGCGAGGGCGACATTGCTCAGGGCCGTGAACTGCTGAACAAACATACAAAGTCGACAAAGGGTAGCGCAGTGTGTGCCAACCTTGTGGACGCAACAAGCGACAAGCTTATTTACAAGCCTTACGCTGTTGTTGAGCGCGCAGGCATGAAAATTGCCTTCCTGGGCCTTATCACTGAGTGGGCCGACAAATATATGTGCGAGGAGAGCTTCGCAGGATTGAAGGTTACTGATGCTGAAGAGGCTGCTAAACGTTGGATTCAGGAGATTAAGAAGAATGAGAATCCCGATGTTGTAATCGGTCTTTTCCATATGGGTGCTGCCTCTGTATCGAAGCGTACAGGCTCACGCGAGGATATGGCTGTGACAATTGCACGCAACGTTGCTGGCTTCGATGCTATCGTTTGCGGCCACAATGGCTTGCATCGTTCAAAGACAGTCGAGAGCATCAGTGGCGAGAAGGTCATTCTTGCTTCTCCCGGACGCCGCGGTATCTATCTTGTTGATATTGACATTACTGCCGAGCGCGAGGGCGAGGGCTTCAAGAACAAGAAAGTTGATGTTGCAGTAAAATCTATGCTCACACGCAAAGCCGACAACGACTATATTGTTGCAATGCGTCCCCGCGTGACCGAACTTAGAAAATTCACTAATGCCCCCGTAGGAAATGTGAAGAACATGGCTTTGTCAATCGATGCTCTTTTCGGTTCATCAGCATACATTGATTTTATGCATAAAGTACAGCTCAATTACACAGGCGCTGATCTCTCTGTTGCTCATCCTTACGTTGTTGACGAGGGTATGTTCGAAGGCTCGGTTACACCTTCGCAGATTCGCAGCATTTGTCCTTTCGATGGTAAATTGTACACTGTAAAGATGACCGGCGAAGAGATTGAGAAGATGCTTTCGCGCAGTGTTTCAGAATTCTACAAGCTGATGAAGAACAAAGAGGATGATCTTTTGAAATATGATGCTGAGAAGAAGAGAATGACTGAAAGCTGCAAGTCTCTTGAGAGCGTTGGTGGATTGCGTTACAATGTACACGTAAACAAAAAGTCTTCTGATGGTAAGTTGCAGATTATCGGTCTTTCTAACGGAAAGAAATTGGAGCCCAAGAAGGAATACAAAGTTGCTGTAAGCGAGGAGTATGTAATGAGCACTAACCTTGCTATGAGCCTCGGCGCTGGTATCAAGCAGCATGAAATGGTGAATAGAGTGGTGGCTGTAAGTAAAAAAGACCTTACTGAACTTACAATGGACTACATTAAAGAGAAGGGTACTGTAGAGCTGAAAGCTACAGGTGACTGGAAACTTCTTCCTGCCGCTTGGATAAAAGATGTTCAGGAGAGAGAAATGAAGAAGCTTATGGGCGCAATGATGGCTCCCGAAATTGACCCCAATGCCGCGCAGCTTCCCCCTTCTAAATAATTCTATCCTTTAAAAAACTCAACTAACATAAATTATCATGAGGAAAAACGTATTATCTACATTGCTCATTGCGCTATGTGCAGCATGCAGTTTTCTATGCTCGTGCAAGGAGGAGATTGACGAAAGAAACAGATACACTTTCGTTGGTGAGACTGTTGCCGACTATTTGCAGAATAGAGAGGAAGAGTTTTCTCACTTCACATATATTTTGAAGAGAGCTAAGCTTGGTACAACATCGGCCAGCAACATACTTTCGCTGATGTCATCATATGGCGATTACACATGTTTCGCGCCGAACAATATTGCTATTGAGACTTTTCTTGTAGAGCAGGATTCTATCTATTGGGAAAATGTAAGAGCGCTCGAGGCAGGCGAAATCACAAAGAAGGATTTTATTGATACAGGTATTCACTCTCCCATCCTCGAGGAACTTACAGACTCGATGGTGAACGAGATTGCCAAAAACCATATTATCAACACCGGTATTATGACTTTTGACCTTACAGAAGGTGCCTTCCCCAACCCCAACTTCAACAACCGATTCATGTCTGTTCGTTGGACAGCGGATGAGAATGAGAAGGTATACACTGTGGTAAACAATAGCTCAAAGATTGTAATCCCCGATGTTGCAGTCGAGAATGGAGTGGTGCAGGTTATTGACAAGGTGCTTAACCCCTCGACTGCACAGTTGCCCGACCTTTTGGCTAACCAGGATGAGTTCAGCATCTACTCACAGGCACTGAAGATGACAGGAATGGAGGATTCTTTGCGCAGACACATTGACGCAAGCTACACTCTTGGTGGTACTACCGACAAGAGTCTCTTCGGCTCGACTCCCGTTCCCTATCCTGATCACAAGTACTATAAGAACACCCTTCTTGTAGTGCCCAACAGCATTCTTATAAACAAATTTGGCATAAAGGATATTGACGGCCTTATTGAGCTTGCGAACAAATGGTACGGAAGAGATTATTATGATGTTGTGGACGAGGATGACTTTACCAGCCGCAACAACCCCTTGAATCGTTTCATTTCTTATCATATTATCGACCGCCAGCTGCAATATGCAAGCAATAGCGGTACCGGCGGATTCATCATGGAAAATTACATCTGTAATTATTCAGGATTCGACTCGGAGATTAATATGCCCAAGCAATTCGACCGCTACGACTACTTCGAGACTATGATGCCTTACACAAGCATTAAGGTGACAAGACCATTTACTAATAATGATCTTAGAACAGAGCTTGTATTGAACTATGCGCAGGATAAAGGTAAAAAGTTCTACAATGCAGACATGCGTTCTCACATGAATGTTATTGTGATGCCTTTGAGCCGCGTAACAGACGAGCTTGGCATTGCCGACTTCGACCAGAATGCGCTTAATGGTATTATCCACGTTATCGACCGTCCCATCATTTACAACAAGCAGGAGATGGCTGGTAACATTCTTAATGAGCGTATGCGTTGGGACTACCTCTCATTCTGGCCCGAGCTTACAAACAACAACGTGCGTTGGAGACAAAAGAGTGCTATCGAGCAGGTGATGATTCCCAATGGTTTCTGTGAGCGTCTGAAGTTCAACACCGTTGATGGTAAGATTGCAATGTATTGCCCCACAGGTAATGGCCCCGGCGTGTACCATGGTGATGAGCTGCAGGTAATGAACGACTACGATATTGAGCACCGCTTGCCCTATGTTCCCGAAGGTACATATGAGCTTCGCTACGGCTACCAGGTGTGGAGTAACCGTGGAATCGCACAGTTCTATGTGGATGGAAAAGTTACCGGACTGCCCATTGACATGACAATGGCTACCAGCCATCCGCGCATCGGATGGCTCGAGGACGTTGGCGAGGAGGAGACTGACAACATGAACGACAAGGCTATGCGTAACAGAGGATTCATGAAGGCTCCTGCTTCTATCCAGCGTTTCGCAGGTCAATCTATCCGCGATTGGGACTTGACTGTACGTGTGATTCTCTCGACCACTCACCTTGCCGAGGGCGTTGACCACTGGATTAGAATCAAGAACGTGAAGCCCGACTGGACAAACACTGCTCTGCAGCTTGACTATTTTGAGATTGTACCCAAGGGCATTGTAACCGACCCGGTGAAGCCCGAGGATATATACTAAAGACTGTTTTCGTTATTTATGCGAATCGACAGTAATTTGATGAATATGTGAGTGTAGAAAATAGTATAATTTAATAAAAACCTGACAATGAATCGAAAAGAGCATAGTTTGCCTGACGATTCGCATAAACATTTAATAAATATGAAAAAGACACTTTTGAACTTGGCATTCCTCTCGTTGCTCGCTTTTGTTGCAACAGGCTGCAGCAGCGACGAGGAATACAATGCCGACACTGCTATTTCGTACTACAAGCCTCTTGAGTATGATAAAATGGTATCTTCGATTGCTATTACCAGCAATGTCTCAAACAGAAACTATTCGTGGACATACAATTTTGTGTACGATGCGCAGAATCGTATAAAGGAGATTAATGGTAATACAAAATTTTATGAGAATAATATCAAGCAGAATTGCGAAGGTACTGTTCAGACAAGATACTATTATAATAATGAGACTCTGAAGGTTCAGTATCAGTATGATATTTATATTCCCAAGCTTGACAAGAACATAAGTTCCAATGCAAAATATTTCGGTCACTTCGACAAAGAGGATGGCAAACTGACCTCTTTCGACTCTTTCGATTGCGAATATTCGGGCTTTGAGCTTACAAGAGCTTATACTGATTATGGAACTTCTTTCGGCCTCGAGTATGACAGAGACCAGAATATTGTAAAATCTTATCAGATTGACAGCCTTGGAAAAGCTGCTGAAAATACTATAAAGACATACGAGTATAGCACAAAGGTGAACAAGACCAATATCGATTTTGCATCTTTCCTGGGTTACAATATCATTGAGCGTAACATCCCCTGCAATGAGTTCCATCCTTACGAATTGTTCCACTTGGGAGCATTTGGAATGTTTGGCAGCAGAGGAAAGAATCTTCCGAAGGGCGAGTGGGAGTTTGATGAGCAGGGCTATCCTGTAAAATTTGTCTCTCAGCAAAATAGAACTTACATTATTAAATATAAGGAGTAGTATGATGTACGATGTTTTTCTTTCCTGCACTTCGACAGATGTAAAAGTTGCCGAGCGCCTCTCGGATTACCTGGAACATTATAATATTAGCACTTTTGTTGCAAACAGCGATATTCCCGAGGATGTGCCTTGGGCACAGGGTATTGCCGAAGCAATCAGAAACAGCAGAATGATGATCGCCATTTACTCCGAGGATTATAATTCTGGAACATGGATGGACGGAGAATTGCAGACTGCAGTGGAGGCGGGTATACCCATTCTTACTTTCCGTCTGAGTAATGTTCCTTATGGCGAGACTAAGGCTCATATTTTAAAGAGTACATTGTACGTTGACGCAACTGACGACATTGAAGGAAAGTTCATTGCACTCTACGAAGAGGTGTGCAACCTTTTGGGAATGCCCATAGAGCTCGTGCAGCCTGCGAGTGAGATTCTTGCAGACAAAGAGCCTCTGAATGTTGCTGCTTATGCTCCTTCGAACAAAGAGGAGAAACCCGTAGAAAAGGAGGAGGAAAAGCCTACAGTTGAAAAGAAGCAAGAGAAGGCACCGGTTGACGAGACTGCGACAGAGGAGGAAGAGCCGGTAAAGAAGGTCTCTCACAGCCTATGGTCGGCAGTGATATATGGATTATTGATAACCGGTGCAATGGTGCTGTTTTTGGAGTGGATTTTAAAATAAGGAAACAATTTATTCTCATAAGCGTATGTTTTTTGGACATACGCTTATTTTTTTCGTATAAAAGCACTATCTTCGCAAGAAGAAAAGAAACTCAAACGATTACTAAACTAATATAATTATGAAAAAATTATTTACTTTGTCTCTCGTGGCATTTATGATGGTTGCCACAATGTGTGTATCTTCTTGTAGCACAGCAAAATCAGTTAACAAGGCTTTCGAGAAGAATGGCTATGTAATGACTGCTCTTACCCCCGCACAGCAGATTGAGGTTTGCCCCGTAGTTGCAAAATTCCCCGCACTTTCTGTTAACGCTGCTGGTTATCTTACTTTGGGTAGCTCTTGTACATTCATCTATGCTATGGACCAGGCTGGTTGGGACAGCTACGCTGCTCAGTTGCAGAATGCAGGATTCTCTAACCTTGGAATCGGCTACGTAAAGGCTGACAAGTCTGCAGGTGTTACATACAATGTAAGCGCAAAGGCTACAACAATCTTCAAACAGAATTTCATGCTGGTAACTTTCACTTCGGGTGCATTCTAATTACCAGAGCGATAGATAATAAAAAAGCAGATGCGGCAAAAAAATGTCGCATCTGCTTTTTTTATCTTGTTTCTGACACTATTATTTTGTAACTTCGCAATTGCAAAAAATGGTAAGTATGAGCGACGAGAAACGTATTTATGAGCTTAGAGAGTTGTTGCACAAGCACAACCACAACTATTATATTAAGAATGCGCCCGAGATTAGCGATATTGAGTTTGATACTCTGATGCGCGAGCTTCAGGAGCTTGAAGCACTGCATCCTGAACTTGATGATGAGAATTCTCCAACGCGACGTGTGGGCAGCGACCTTACAAAGGAATTTGTGCAGGTGGCGCATAAATACCCGATGCTCTCTTTGGGAAATACATACTCGAAGGCCGAGGTTGCCGATTTTTATGACCGTGTGAAGCGTGCCTTGAATGAGGATTTTGAAATATGCTGCGAGCTGAAATTTGATGGAACTTCAATCTCGCTTACCTATGAGAATGGCAAGCTGGTGCGTGCGGTGACACGCGGCGATGGCGAGAAGGGTGACGATGTTACCGCCAACGTGAAGACTATCAGAAGCGTTCCTTTGGTGCTCTCGGGCAATGGTTATCCTGAATCGTTTGAGATTCGTGGCGAGATTCTGATGCCCTGGGAGGTTTTCGACGAGCTTAACGCAGAGCGTTCGCGTCAGGGTGAACAGCTTTTTGCCAACCCCCGAAACGCTGCGTCGGGAACAATAAAATTGCAGGATTCTTCGATTGTTGCGAAGCGCCGCCTCGATGCTTTTCTCTACTATATGTTGGGCGAGGAGCTTCCCGCTGATGGCCATTATGAGAATCTGCAATGTGCTGCGCAGTGGGGTTTCAAGGTTTCAGATGCTACACGTAAATGTAAGACTTTGGACGAAATTTATGAGTTTATCGACCATTTTGATGTTGCGCGCAAGGAATTGCCGTATGCGACGGATGGAGTGGTGCTTAAGGTGAATTCTCTGCGTCAACAGCGTAATTTGGGCTACACGTCAAAGTCGCCCAGATGGGCAATAGCATATAAATTTCAGGCTGAAAGAGCATTGACGCGACTGAACGAGGTTACCTATCAGGTGGGACGTACGGGAGTGGTGACCCCCGTTGCCAACCTCGACCCTGTGCAGCTGTCGGGTACAATAGTGAAACGTGCCTCGTTGCATAATGCTGATATTATCGAGAAGCTCGATCTTTATATTGGAGACATGGTGTATGTGGAGAAGGGTGGCGAGATTATTCCTAAGATTACCGGTGTTGACGTTGACGCACGATTCCTGCTGGGTGAGAAGGTGACCTTTGCTACCAAATGCCCTGTGTGCGGCGCGCAGCTTGTGCGCTCCGAGGGCGAAGCAGGTTATTATTGTCCTAATAGCGGCGAATGCCCCCCGCAGATTAAGGGTAGGATTGAGCATTTTGTGTCGCGCGACGCAATGAATATAGAGAGTATAGGCCCCGAGACAGTTGAGCTTCTCTTCTCCTCGGGACTGATAAAAAATATTGCCGATCTTTATACTTTGGAGGCAAATGACCTGTTACTGCTGCCGCGTATGGGCACAAGGTCGGCCGAAAATATTGTAAAAAATGTCCAGGAGTCGTTGAACGTACCCTTCGAGCGTGTGATTTTTGCATTGGGCATCAGATACGTGGGTGCAACAGTTGCGAAACGTCTGGCGCGCACTTTCCTGACCATCGAGAATCTTATGAATGCAACGATGGAGAGCCTTGTCGCAACCGACGAGATTGGCGAGCGAATAGCCGGAAGCGTAATCGACTTCTTCGCAAATGAAAGTAACCGCGAACTTGTAGAGCGTCTGCGCGCTGCGGGATTGAAATTTACTCTCGACAAAGAGACTACCGAGGGAATGACCGAGAAACTCAAAGGAAAGAGCATTGTGATAAGCGGAGTATTCGAGAAACATTCGCGCGACGAATATAAAGAGATGATTGAGAGGAACGGCGGCAAGAATGTTGGCAGTGTCAGCAAGGCAACATCATTTATTCTTGCCGGAGCAAATATGGGCCCCTCGAAGCTCGAAAAAGCTCAAAAATTGGGTGTTCCACTCGTGAGCGAGGATGAGTTTTTGGCAATGTTGGAATAAATTAATGTTTAGCCTTTATTAAACACTCTCTGAATTTCTTAAAATGAAAATAAAGATGTAAATTTGCACCCGATTTTAAAGAATTATTTTTATGACGCAAAAAAGAATGAGGGGAATGGGTGTAGCAATTATTACACCTTTTACCGAGACCAATGAGGTTGATTATGCGGCACTTGAAAGATTGGTGGATTTGCATCTTAATAGCGGAACCGATTTTTTGTGCGTGCAAGGTACAACAGGCGAAACGCCTACTTTGTCAATCGAGGAGAAACGTAACATTCGAAAGCGCGTAATTGAGCAGGTTAATGGTCGCATAGGCATCATGCTCGGCTGTGGCGGAAATAACACTCAGGCTGTCATTAATGAGTTGCAGACAGAGGACTTTACAGGAGTGGATGGCATTCTTTGTGTGGTTCCTTATTATAATAAGCCCAACCAAGAGGGTATGTACCGTCACTTTAAGGCTATTGCCGACTCGACTACACTTCCCATATATCTTTACAATGTCCCCGGACGTTGCGGAGTGAACATGCAGCCCGAGACTACAATAAGGCTTGCAAACGAGTGCAGCAACATTATCGGATTCAAGGCTGCATCGGGTAATATAGAGCAGATTAAGAAGCTGATTGCTATGAAGCCCGATACTCTCGATGTTCTTTCGGGTGACGATGGTCTTACATACGAGATTATGAAGGCCGGTGGAGTAGGAGTGATTTCTGTATTCGGAAATGTTTACCCTAAAGAGTGTGTAGAGCTTGTACGTTTGCTTGAGCAGAAAAGATACGATGAGGCCAAGGAATTGAGCGACAGTTACTCTGAAATGTTCCGTCTGCTCTTTGCCGATGGAAACCCCGGAGGTGCAAAAGCGCAGCTCTGCAATATGGGATACGTGAAGAATATTCTTCGTCTGCCGTTGGTTCCTGTACGCGAGGATATTTGCGAGGCTTTGAGAATCGAAGGCGAAAGATTGAAAAAATAGAATTAATTTATATTCGTACAAAGACAACAACCTGTAAAAGAGGTTTGTTGTCTTTGTGTAGTTTAAATAGTTTGGAATATGAAGCCTAGAGTTCTTATTACTTATAATATCTATCGTGATGTTTATAAGGAGGTCTTGAAGGACTTTGACATTATAATGCCTGCCGAGGGCATCGAGACATTCAAATACGAGGATGTGCTCCCTGTTGTGGACTCGTTCGATGCAATTCTCTCTATGTGGAATTTTCCCATCGACCAGCAGTTGCTTGACGCTGCAAAAAATCTGAAGATTGTGTCGAACTATGCTGTGGGATACGACAATATTGATGTTGTGCATGCTACTCGCTGCGGAGTGGTTGTTGCAAACACTCCCGACCCTGTGACAGAGCCTACTGCTGACATTGCTATGGGACTGATGCTTTCGCTGATGCGTCGCATTGTCGATTGTGATAATATGCTGCGTGCAAAGGAGTTGAAGTGGGGTATTATGAACAATCTTGGAACATCGTTATCGGGTAAGCAGTTGGGTATCATAGGAATGGGCCGCATAGGTAAGGCTGTTGCGCGTCGTGCGTTAGCCTGTGGAATGAGCATTGTCTACCACAATCGCAACCGCATGAGCGCCATTGACGAGAAGCTGTATAATGCAAAATATGTATCGCTTGACGAGCTTATTGAAACTTCGGACGTAGTGTCGCTGAATGCTCCTTTGACAAGCGAGACCTATCATATTATCGATGCGAATCGTCTGGCACAGATGAAGCGCGACGCTTTTCTGATAAACACTGCCCGCGGACCGTTGGTAGACGAGAAGGCTCTCATCGAGGCTCTGAAGAATGGTACAATCAAGGGTGCCGGACTCGATGTCTTTGAGACAGGCGACAATGTGTGCGACGAGCTTCTTGCACTGCCGAACACTGTGCTTGTGCCTCACATTGGCACTCAGACTGTGGAGACGAGACGCGAAATGGCAGAGTTTGCTGCTACCAACATCTTGAATTTCTTCAATGGTGGCAAGGTGGCGCAAGTGAACAAATTTTAATTAGTTTAATTTCGAGGGCTTTTCCTCGATTTTAGGGGATAAAGGATTGGATGAATCTTTAAGAGCCTTTTTGAATGAGAAGGCCGAAAAATATAATTGCAAAGAGTTTATAAAGAACGACCCTGTGCAGTTTCCACATGCTTTCAGTGAGAAACGCGACGTAGAGATTGTCGCTTTTCTTGCATCGGTAATTGCGTGGGGTAATCGTCGCATGATTATAAATTCGGGGAACAGAATGTTCGGTTCTATAATGGGCGGCCGTCCTTATGAATATGTGATGCGCGGCGAGTGGGATAAGGCTGATGGCAGCGTGAATATCCACCGTACATTCTTTATGCGCGACCTTGCCTATCTGTGTCGCGGATTGCGTTACATATATTCGGGCCACGAAAGTATGGAGAGCATCTTTATTGCCGATGATGTTTGGACGGGAATCGATGCCTTCCGCACGGCTCTGATTGAAGCTAACAGCGGCGAACAGACTCGTCACATTTCCAATCCTAAAAGTGAAAAGGGGCGTCCGGCCTCGGCCTGCAAGCGTCTGAACATGATGCTGCGATGGTTGTGTCGCCACGACGGAATCGTTGACCTGGGAATATGGAAGAAGATCTCTCCCGAGAAGCTGATGATTCCTTTGGATGTGCACGTTGCACGCATCAGCCGCGAGCTTGGCCTTTTGCAGCGTAAGCAGAATGACAGAAAAACCGTGGAAATGCTTACTGCGCAGTTGCGCGAACTTTCGCCCGAAGACCCTGTGAAATACGACTTTGCCCTTTTCGGCATTGGCGTTGAAGAGAAAAATGTTACAAATAAAATTATAGATTAGATAATTATGAAAAAATTTTTGTTTTCTGCTTTGATGCTGTTTGCAGCGTTGTCGGCTTCTGTGGCCGAGGAGGCGCGTTTGTTGCGTTTCCCCACTGTTGGTGGCGAGACAATCGTATTCAGCTATGCAGGCGACCTCTATTCGGTTTCTGTGAATGGCGGCGAGGCTAAAAAACTGACTTACGGCGACAGCTATGATATGTTTGCGAAAATTTCGCCCGATGGCAAGAGCATTGCTTTTACCGGACAGTATGATGGAAACACTGAGGTCTACACAATGCCTTTGAAGGGTGGAGAGCCTAAGCGCGTTACTTTTACTGCAAAGGTCGAGCGCGACAATGTGGGCGACCGTATGGGCCCCAACAACATTGTAATGGGCTGGTCACCAGATGGTAAAGAGATTCTTTTCCGCTCGAAGTGGTACGCTTTCTGCGGCACACGCGGACTTGTGTTCAAGGTAAATGCCGAGGGTGGTTCTCCTGTGCAGATTCCCATGACCGAGTGTTCTTGGTGTTCTTATTCTCCCGATGGTAAGCAGTTTGCCTTCAACCGTATGTTCCGCGAGTTCCGCACATGGAAACACTATCAGGGTGGACAGGCTGATGAGATTTGGGTGAACAAGGTTGGTACCACTGAAATGAAAAAGCTGACTGAAAATAAGAATCAGGATCTTTTCCCCATGTGGATAGGCGACTGCATCTACTTTATCAGCGACCGCGACTACACGATGAACCTCTTCAAATATGATACAAAGAGTGGTGCAACAACCAAACTTACTGATTTTAAAGAGTATGATATTAAATTCCCCGCTGCATCGGACAAATATATTGTCTTTGAGAATGGCGGATACATATACAAATATACTGTTGCTGACGGCAGCTGCAAAAAGGTAAATGTTTCGCTCAACGACATTAATCTTGCGTCGCGTCCCGAGTTCCGCACCGTAAGCGGTTATGCATGCACAATGTCGCCTGATGGCGAGCGTGCTCTTGTTGCTGCTCGCGGAGAGATTTTCTCGGTGCCTGCACAGAAGGGTGCTGTTTATAATCTGACAAACACAGCCGATGGCCACGAGCGCGACGCTGCTTGGTCGCCCGACGGAAAGTGGATTGCATATTTCTCGGACAAAGATGGTGAGTATCAGCTTTATATGCTCGATACAGAGAAGATGAACGAGCCCGAGTCGGCAAAGGCTGTAACATCATTCAAGGATGGTTACCCCTCGGCGCCCAAATGGAGCAGCGACAGCAAATTCCTTATTTTCGGCACAGACAAACGCGAAGTTTATCGCTATGATGTTTCGTCAAAGTCACTGACACGCATTCTTGCAAGCAATGATGGCACTATTGGAGACGTACGTATCTCTCCCGACAACAACTGGATTGCTTACACAACCTCGGGCGAGAATAATTTCAATCGTGTCTACATCTGCAACCTTGCAACAAAAGAGAGCGTGCCCGTTACTGTAAAATGGTTCACGGCATCTTCTCCTCGCTGGTCGGAGGATGGTAAATATCTTTTCTTCATCTCTAATCGTAAATATGATATTAGTTACTCATCGGTAGAGTGGAACACAAGCTTCTCGACACGTAACTATATGTTCGTCCTTCCTTTGAAAAAGGATACTCCCTTGCCCAATGAGTTCAAGGCCGATGAGTTTGCCATGAACGAGAAGGTTGCTGAGAAAAAGGAGGATACAAAGAAAAAGGGTGACAAGAAGAAAGAGGAGAATATTATAGAAATTGATTTTGCTGGAATAGAGGAGCGCGCGGCTGTACTCTTCGAAGAGGATGGTGGTTACTCACTCAATGGCGTGTACGATGGCAAGCTCTACTACTCGCACAATGGCAAGAACAAGAGACTCGACCTTGCAACAATGGAGAGCAGAGACACTGAGCTTAACAATGTTGTATGCTACTTCCCCTCGACAAAGAAGGCTCTTCTTTCGGGCAGCAAAATTGCAGAGATTAACAATCCCGGTGCAGCGAAAAAGGTAAAGACAGACAATCTTCCCATGACTATCGACCACCGCAAAGAGTGGAAACAGATGTTTAACGAGTCGTGGCGCGTGTTCCGCGACGGCTTCTATGTCAGCAATATGCATGGTGCGGACTGGAAGGTGATGCACGACCGTTACGCGGTGATGTTGCCTTATGTAAACCACCGTCACGACCTTACTTATCTTATTAGCGAGCTTATTGGCGAGGCTGGTGTTGGACACGCATATATTACTTCGGGAGAGACTCCTACAGCTAAAGTTGTTCGCGTGGGCTTGCTGGGCGGTAAATTCTCGAAAGACAAGAACGGCAACTATCGCATTGATTATATTTTCGAGGGTGAGGACTGGAACAGCGGTGCAAAGTCGCCGTTGCGCGCTCCCGGCATCAACGTGAATCGTGGCGATTATATTGTTGCCATCGATGGCGTTCCTGCGAAGAACTTCAGCGAAATTTACGAGGCTCTTGTGGGTAAAGTGGGAATGACAGTTGCTCTCGACGTAAATAAAAAGTCATCGGCCGACGGCGCTCGCAGAGTGTATGTGCAGCCTATCGCATCGGAGCAGGGACTCGCTTACCACGATTGGGTTACACGCAACATTGCTATCGTAGATTCACTCTCGGGAGGAAAGGTTGGCTACGTTCACATTCCTGACATGGGTGCGAATGGAATGACCTTCTTTACAAAATATTTCTATCCCCAGCTTGAGAAAAAGGCACTGCTCATTGACGACCGTATGAATGGTGGCGGTAATGTATCGCCTATGATTCTGGAGCGTCTGCTGCGTGAGGTCTATCGTATTACTATGGGACGTAACCGCAAGGGTGGTGTTGTTCCCGCTCAGGCACACTATGGCCCCAAACTCTGTCTGATGGATAAATATTCAATGTCGGACGGCGACCAATTCCCCCACGGATTCCGTAAGCTGGGAATCGGCAAACTTATGGGCTGCCGCACTTGGGGAGGTATTGTAGGAATCACAGGCTCACGTCCTTATATTGACGGACAGGATATGCGTACACCTTTCTTCACATCTTACTCGCCCGAGGGTGAGTGGCTGATTGAGGGTACAGGTGTTTCGCCCGACTTTGAGGTGGACATCAACCCCTTCGAGGATTATCTAGGCAACGACAACCAGCTGAACAAGGGTGTCGAGTATTTGTTGAAGGAGATTGAAAAGTATCCTGCATTGCCCGGTGTTCCCGAGGCTCCTGTGAGAGTTAGAAAAAAGTAGAAAGTTTTTTATTGATATTATAATATGACAAAGATTACAAAAGAAGAGGCTCTAAAGTACCACGAAGGGAAACGCCCGGGAAAAATTGAGGTTGTTCCCACGAAGCCCTATTTTACTCAGATGGATTTGAGCTTGGCCTACTCACCCGGAGTTGCCGAGCCTTGTCTCGAGATTCAGAAAGACCAGGAGAATGCTTACAAATATACAGACAAAGGTAACCTCGTTGCCGTAATCTCGAACGGTACAGCCGTATTGGGACTCGGTGACATTGGCGCGTTGAGCGGAAAGCCTGTGATGGAGGGTAAAGGATTGCTCTTCAAAATTTATGCGGGTATTGACGTTTTTGACATTGAGGTTGACGAAAAGGACCCCGACAAGTTTGTAGAGGCTGTAAAGGCAATTTCCCCCACATTCGGAGGTATTAACCTCGAGGATATTAAGGCACCCGAGTGTTTCGAGATTGAGCGTCGCTTGAAAGAGGAGCTTGATATTCCTGTGATGCACGATGACCAGCATGGTACTGCCATAATTTCGGCTGCCGGACTCTTGAACGCTCTTGAGGTTAACGGCAAGAATATCGAGGATGTTAAGGTTGTAGTAAACGGAGCAGGTGCTGCTGCAATCTCTTGCGCCCGTCTTTATGTGTCGGTGGGTGTGAGAAAGGAGAATGTGGTGATGCTCGACAGCCGCGGCGTAATTTCTACCGAGCGTGCTAACCTTACTCCCGAGAAACTTGAGTTTGCAACTACACGCACTGACATCCACACTCTCGAAGAGGCAATGGTTGGCGCAGATGTATTCTTGGGACTCTCTAAAGGAAACGTCCTTACACAGGATATGGTGCGCTCAATGGCTAGCGACCCCATTGTGTTTGCTCTTGCTAACCCCGTGCCCGAGATTACTTACGAGGAGGCAATGGCCAGCCGTCCGGACGTACTTATGAGTACCGGCCGCTCGGACTATCCTAACCAGATTAACAACGTTATCGGATTCCCCTATATTTTCCGCGGTGCGCTTGACACTGCTGCAAAGGCTATCAACGAGGAGATGAAGATTGCTGCCGTACGTGCGATTGCAGCACTTGCGAAACAGCCTGTTCCCGAGATTGTGAACAAGGTGTACCATGTGAGCAACCTTTCGTTCGGACGCGACTACTTTATTCCGAAGCCTGTCGATCCCCGCTTGCTTACTGAGGTTTCTACAGCTGTGGCAAAGGCTGCTATCGAGAGCGGCGTTGCGCGTAAGACAATCAATGATTGGGGCAAATATAAAGAGCACCTGCTCGAACTTATGGGTCGTGAGTCGAAGCTTACACAGCAGATTCATGATACTGCACGCACCAATCCCCAGCGTGTCGTTTTTGCCGAGGGTATGCACCCCACAATGCTCAAAGCTGCGGTTGAAGCAAAGGCAATGGGAATATGTTATCCTATTCTTTTGGGTAACGAGGAGCGTATCGAGAAACTCGCAGCCGAGCTTGATCTTAATCTTGAGGGCATCGAGATTGTCAATTTGCGTCACGACCGCGAGGCTCCACGTCGCGAGAAATATGCAAGAATACTTACCGACAAACGTCAGCGTCAGGGCTACACATACGAAGAGGCAAACGACAAGATGTTCGAGCGCAACTACTTTGGAATGATGATGGTAGAGGTTGGCGATGCAGATGCATTTATTACCGGCGTATACACTAAATATTCTAACACCATTAAAGTAGCACGCGAGGTTATCGGTCTTCAGCCGGGATTCGACAACTTTGCAACAATGCACATTCTGAACTCTAAGAAAGGTACCTACTTTGTTGCCGATACTTTGATTAACCGTCACCCCACAAAAGCGATAATGAAAGATGTTGCACGCTTGTGCGAAAAGTCTGTTCGCTTCTTCAACCATACTCCGGTTATGGCAATGGTGTCATATTCAAACTTTGGTACTGACAAGGGTGGTAGTGCCGAGGCTGTACATTCGGCTATTGAGGAGTTGCAGCGCGAATACCCCGATTGGGCAATCGACGGCGAAATGCAGGTGAACGTGGCTATCGACAAAGAGCTGCGCGACACTAAATACCCCTTTACACGTCTGAAAGGACTCGATGTTAATACCCTTGTGTTCCCCAATCTTACTTCTGCCAATGCATCATATAAATTCGTGCAGGCAATGAGTCAGGATACTGAGGTTATCGGCCCCATCCAGATGGGATTGAACAAGGCTATTCACTTTATCGATTATGAGAGTTCTGTCCGCGACATTGTGAATGTTACTGCGGTTGCAGTTATCGACGCAATGGTAAACAAGAACAGATAATTAAAAGCCTATATAAAAAATAAGCTCCGACACCCAATGAGAGTGCCGGAGCTTATTTTTTATATTTCTCCAATTTTATTTGCCGTAGCCTTTTCTAAGCGACACAGCCTCGGCTGTGGGAAAATCATCGGGAACTTTTTGTGTGACTTTTCCTGTTGCTGCCCACTCGGCACCACGCAGAAACAGTGTCTGGAAACCAGCGCACTGCATTGCAGGATTATCTTCTAATGTGGGGCCGCAGTGTCCGAGCATAATATGGAAGATGCGAGCTTTTCCGTAGTCGACGGTGAATACCAACGGCTCTTCGCGTCCCGAGCCGCCGGTGTTTCTGTCGGCTGTTCCCGAGTAGAGGAGTTCTTTTATATTTGCAGGGCCACGCATACGGTCGTACATTTCGTCTCTTGCGTGCATCCAATTATCGGGGAGGCCTTTGGTGATTGGATGTTTCGCGTTACGGCAGTGCATTGGGTATTCGCGCTGCATTCCGTGAGAGCCTCCGTGCCCCAGGGAGTAGTCGAACTTGAGGTTCCCATTGTCAAGGTAACAGTAGGGGCCTGACTTTTCGTTTCGCCCCTCCCAGCCGCCGAGAGCAATTATCTTGTTAAACTCTTCCCATCCGGCAAATGCATTGTCGGCAGCATGGTAGACGATTACTCCGCCGCCTTTCTGCACATAGTCGAGAAAGGCACTGTCGGTCGTTGCGCTCCAGCGGTCGCCATTGTAGTCGAGAACAACAACGTCGTATTCCTCGAAACGAGGATTAAAACTGCTCATATTGCCTCCGGGTGTAGGCGTCAATGCAATATCAGTAACGAACATCTTGGAATTGTCGAGAATCTCTTTTATTGCAATGTGGCTCACTCGCCAATTGTGGTTATTCTGTCCCGAGACAATGAGGGCCTTCATGGGCTTGGGACTGCAGGCGAAGAGCAATGGGATTACTGCAAATGCTGCTAAAATGCGTATCAGTTTTTTGAAGTTTTTCATATTTCCCTGTTGTTTATGCGAGGTTAGTATCCTAATTCATAAGGTTGCTTGACGGCGGGAACACCTTCGCTCATCCATTTGGGCATAGGCGCGCCTTTAAGATAGTGGTCGAAGAACTGCTTCATACGTATCTGAAAGTCCATTGAATTGGGGTATTTCAAAGGCCAATGGGGCTCGCCTGTGTAGTTGAGCAGCCATGCGGGCTTGCCCAGACGTTTGAGAGCTACGAAATATTCGATTCCCTGGTACCAGGGCACGTGGCCATCCTGGTCGTTGTGCATGATGAGAATGGGAGTCTTCACTTTGTCCATTGCAAAGAGGGGAGAGCTCTCTTGGTAGCGTTCGGGGTGGCTCCACGGAGTGCCGCCGAGACGACTCTGAGTGTGCTCATATTGGAAGGAACGTGCTCTTCCGCTTCCCCAACGAATGCCACCGTAAGCGCTGAACATATTCACTACAGGCGCTCCTGACTCGATGGCTGCGAAGCGGTCGGTACGTGTGGCAAGGTAGGCTACCTGATAGCCGCCCCAGCTGTGGCCCTGTGCGCCGATGCGTGTGGAGTCAATGTATCCGCGAGTGAGCAGATTATCGATTCCGGCCATCACACAGTTGTAGCAGCTTTTTCCTGGGTATCCGCCACCGTAGCGAACGTCGGGATTGAAGATAATGTATCCGTCGCTGAGGTAGGTGCAATAGTCAACTGTCGAGCGGTTGGGCTGCGGGGTGCGGTAATTGTGCATTCCATCGGAGCTGCGCTCGTAGAAGTTCACAATCATTGGGTACTTTTTACTGGGGTCGAAATTGGCAGGCTTGTAGAGAAGGCCTTCGAGCTTCACTCCGTCGTAGGACTCCCATGACACAAGCTCTACATTGTTCCATATGAACTCTTTCTGTTGCTCGATGCCCTGTGTAAGCTGTCGACCTTTTTTGAGTGATGCGTCGGCTACGCAAACATCGGGGAAGGTTGCGGTATTCTCGCGAGAGTAGATGAATTTCTCGGCTTTGCGCGCCTTTGTGAGATTACCGTGACGGAATACTCCATCGGTGAGCTGTTTGGGGACATTGGCCGAAGCAAGATTCTTGCTCTGGAAGAAGTGTGTGGTCTTATCCTTTTCGTTGAATCCCGAGAGCATAGAGGGCTTTTTGGCATCGATAAACTTTTCGTCGTGCTCAATGTGCAGACGGCGGTAACGTATGCGATTGGTGCGTCCGTTCTTTGTGAGATTTACAGGTTTTTCGTTGCTTTCGGGATTGAACGACCAGATGTCGTAGCGGTCGTAGATGAGCACTCGCGCATCGTCTTTTGTCCAGCCTGCGCATCCGTGTGCGCCGGGGTAGTCGGGAAGATCGTTATCTTCGTCCCATGCAATGAATGTATCGGGGGTGGTGAGGCGCACCAGCTGATTCTTCTCTGTCTGAAGATTCACTGTGTACCAGCAGCTGTCGGTAGGATTGTAGCCAATTGCGTATTTGCCACCCGACGAGAGGCGATAGCCTGTGTAGTCTGCAGCGACAATAGGGGTGCGCGCTCCTGTCGCGAGAGACACTTTATAGTAGTCGCTGCGTGAGCGGCCCTCCCACATTGACGAGAGCGAGTAGGGGCGTGAGGTTGAGAGTATTGCCCACTCGCCGACTCCGTTTGTTGGGAGCTGTATATTGGGCAGGGCAGTGTCAGAAAGCTGTGTCAGCTTATTTGTAGTGATATTGTATACGGCTGTGTAGGTGCGTTTAAGCTCGCTGTTTACATTGTATTTCTGCACAGTGTACTGCACAGGCTCGTCCCAGCTCCACACTTGAACATTGGGGCGGTTGCTCTCGAGAATGGTTGTATCTTTTTCGAGCGGGCGGGGCGCAGTACCCAGGAAGATGCGGTTGTTATCTTTGGAAAACCACGGAGTATAGTTGCTGCTTATTATCCATTCGGCAGGGACTCCATTGCTCATTTGTGTGACAATTTCGCGGGCTGTGTCGCCGTTCTCGGATAGCCACAGGCTCAGTGAATTCTTCACTTTAGGTGTCGCTGAGTAGAGAAAAGCTATCTTGCTGGCATCTTCGTTCATGCTGATGTTTACAAAATCTTCTTTTCCGGACTTTATAAGCGTGGGGATTGTGTCTCCATTGTGCCAGATGTAGAGGCCGGGTACTCGACCTTCGACAGTGTCTTTAATTGTATAGTAAAGTGCCAGGCTCTTCTTCGCAAAAGAGTAACTCTTTATTTTTTTGAATCTAGTTGTCTCTTTTCCGTCGAGCGTAGCAATTATCAGTGCCGAGTCTTTATGGACGCGCTGATAGGCTATAATGTCATGCGACTCGGAGAGGCGGTAACCTACAAGTGAATCTATCTGCCACTCGCTGCCACTCTTGAGGCTGCGTATGGTGAGTTTATCCATGGGCATATTCTTTGCTTTCTTCAGCTTGAGAGAGTCTGTAAGCTGGAGCGCAGGTACCTCCTTCACAAGAAAGTATTGTGACGATGAAGAGAATCGGTATTCGCCTGTCGGAGAGTAGCATTTTTTCTCTTTTCCATCGGCTGAATAGAGTTCTACACGCGAGTCGCCACGCCACGGGCTGAAGGTTGCTGCTACCCATTTACCGTCGTCGGAGATTGAGCGCGAAGTGATGCGCTGCCACTTTTCGAGGTCGGCGGGGGTGATTGTTCTCTGTGCTTGTGCCGCGAGAAACGTTGTCGACAACAGGATTCCCGCAAATAGTAATTTAATGTGTCTCATATTTTGTGATTTTATCTTTCGGAGTATCTCTCTCGCAAAGATACATTAATTATTTCTATGACCATCGGGCGGCGGGGATATTATAAAGGATCTGTGTGCAAAATTTCACTCTGCACACAGATCCTTTATTTCAACTATTTTCTACACCTCCACAGGAAGTGAGTTTTTCCATTTCTCGGCGTAACTTTCGAGAATGCTCCTGATGTTCTTTCCTATTGTCTCGTAATCTTTTTCATTGAGATTGGCAAGCGAAACACGGATGCTCCATTCGGGGCCGTCGAATCCTCCGCCATTGAGGACCACAAGAGAGGTCTCGGTGGCGAGTCTGAATACTACATCCAGAGGACTGTAATTGAATTTCAGATACTCAACAAAATCTTCGCCATAATATTTCTTTGCCCACACGAGAAGGTCAATTTCAGAGTAGTAGCCGGCGCGAGTGGGGTCGGGGAGCAGTGTGAATCCCATGCTCTTCCACAATGTCTGTAGCCTCGAATTTATTATACTGAGCATTCCTTCGCGGAACTTATCGCCCGAGCGGCCGTCGAGGATTGAGTATAGTGCAAAGAGACTCATCTGCAGCTGTTGGGGAAGCGAAAGGCCGCTTGTGTGGTTGAGCGCAACCTGACGGCTGTCGGCAACCATGCGATCGATGAAGCGCATATTTTCGACGTCGCTGCGTATGGTGCCGTAGCGTTTCTGAAGTTCACTCTTGCGTTTGCGAGGGAGACGTTTGAGAAGCTCGTCGAAGATGTTGTCACGGTGCAGGGCTGCGACTGCGAGGCGCCATCCTGTTGCTCCGAAATATTTCGAGAATGAGTAGACGCAGATAGTATTATGCGGCAACTGTGCCATCAACGATTGGAAGCCCGGAACGTAAGTTGCATAAACATCGTCAGTTACAATCATAAGATTGGGATTCCAGCGTTTCACAATATCTACTATCATTGCCACGCTCTTTTCGTCAATCATATAGCTGGGAGGGTTGCTGGGATTGACGACGAATAGTGCCTTGTAATCAGGGTCGCGCAGTTTGTTGATAGCCTTTTCATTGTATTGCCACAGGTGCAGCCCATCGTCGCTCATGCGGTCGGCAGGAATGTTTGTAACCTCGAACTTGTATCTTTCGAGTTCGGGAATCTCTATATAGGGCGTAAAGACGGGAGTCATCAGGGCCACCTTGTCGCCTTTATGAAGGAGGAAATTCTGTTCGAGGGAGTCGAAGATGTAGCACATTGCTGCAGTGCCGCCTTCGGTGGCGAAAAGGTCGAACTCTCCTTGTGGCGGACGGCCGGCACAAAGTTCCTGTGCAAGATAGTCGCGAGTGATAATCTCTGTGAATTTGAGTATACGGTCGGGCACAGGATATTGATTACCGACGACACTCTCGGCCCACTCGTGAACAAGCTCGTCGGCGTTTACCTTGTGCTCGGAGAGCATATATTTGTAACAATCTGCAAGGAATTTACCCTCGGGAGTGCGGTTATTCTCGTCGAGAAACTGCTCGAATCGTTTGGCAATGCCATCCTTCTGCGGAACACCTGCAATGCCATCGCTTCTATCGAAATTGAGTTTACACTCGGCAATTCCAAATTTTCCGAGGAGAAAAAATGCCTCGCGCGGTAGCGTAGCTACCCAATTGGGGTTTCCGCGTCCTGCGTTGAGCATCATATTCATGCTCTTCTTTATTCTCTCGTCGGCAAGCTCTATCAATCGGTTTTTGAGTTCGAAAGGGCTTATCTTTTCCATCTCTTTTCCGAAGGATGGAACTTCGCTTTTATCTCTCAGTAACTTGTTCATGGTAAATATATGTTAGTTGATTAATAATACTATGACCACGCCCCAGAGTATGAGCAGCGTGTTTCCTACTGCATAGGTGACTGTGTAGCCGAGAGCGGGTGTCTCGCTGCCGATAGCCTCTTGCACGGCACCGATGGCAGCAGTGGTTGTTCGGGCTCCGCAGCAGCATCCTAATGCTATTGCCGGATGGAATTTGAACCAGCGTGAAGCAGCGTAGATTCCGAAGATAAGAGGAAGGCTGGTGGCTACGATTCCCGCGCAGAAGAGCGAGAGACCAATCTCGCGGAAGCCCTGCACGAAGCCCGGGCCGGCACTGATTCCCACGATTGCAATGAAGATATTGAGTCCCATATTGTTGAACACCCATAGTGCCGCCTCGGGAATTGCTCCCATCGTGGGACGGCGCGAATGCCACCATCCGAAAAAGAGTCCGGCGATGAGTGCGCCGCCGCTGGTGCTCAGGCTGATGGGTACTCCGCCAATGTGCAGAGTGAGGACTCCGACGAGGCAGCCGATAACGACGCCAGCAGTGAGGAATACTACATCTGTGGTGTTTGTTTCGGGGTCGGGGTAGCCGATAGCCTTCGCTGCAGGCTGAACATCGAACTTCTTACCCACAAGCTCTATTGTATCGCCTGCATTAATTATTGTTGCAGGAAAGACGGGAATATTCACGCCCATACGGGTGATGCGGCGAATGCTGACACCATGCATGAATTTCTCTTGTCGCAGCTGCGAGACACTCTTGCCATCGTAGGATGGGTGGCCGCTCTTCATTTTGTTCCCCGTGACAAGCACACGCAGTTGCATGATGGGAAAGTCGAGCAGAGTCTCGTCGTCGACCTCATTGCCTATCCACTCCTCTTCGCCGATAGCATATTCGCGGCGTCCGGTGAGGACAACCTCGTCGCCTGTGAGCAGAAGAGTGCCGGGGGTAATATCATTAATAATATTATTGCCTTTACGTATGCGCTCCACGAAGAGACGTTTATCCTGGGAAGCGAAAAGTTCCTCAAGTTCGCTCACACTGCGTGCTTCGTCGAACCAACCGTTGGTTATCTTGTACGCACGAAAGACTACAGGGCGTTCGGCAGTGGTTACTCCCGGCTCGTCGCCAATGGTGCTGCCCATCTTTTTCTCAAGCTCTTTGCAGGCAGCCTTTACTTTATCGAGTCCGCCGAGCATCTTCGGGCCGATGCTGGACATTATCCACGCAGAGCCGGCTGTTCCGTAAATATAGGTAACAGCATAGGCCACAGGAATGATATTGATAAATTTCTGCTTATCCTCGGCCGAGAGCGAAAGGCCGTTTATTGTGTCACCGGCTACTCCGATGACTGCACTGATAGTCTGCGCGCCCGAGAGAAGCCCCGCTGCCTCGCCCACATTATAGCCCATGACAAGAGCCGTCGCCCATGTGACGGCAATGATGAACAGGCACATGACAATGGCAAAATATACTTGCGGGAGGCCGTCCTTTTTCAATCCACGGAAAAACTGCGGGCCCACCTTGTAGCCGATAGCAAAAAGGAAAAGAAGAAACGCGACTGGCTTAAGAGTGCTGCCAATGGGAATCTTCAGTTGTCCCACGACCACTCCTACAAGCAGTACGCTTGTAACCACTCCCAGGCTGAAGCCCTTTACACGTATGCGTCCGATGAATGCTCCCAGCCCCAATGTTAGAAATATGGCAATTTCGGGGTGTGAGCGTAAAGTGTGAAGTAACCATTCCATACAAATTCATTTTTGTATGGATAACAATGGGCAAGTTTTTTTGTTCGGGAAGTTCTTATGTACGTCAGCCGACAATGTCTCTGATGAGTACAAGGTCGTTCATGGAGATTCCACGGGCGAGAAGCACCTTTTTGTCGCCAAAGAGATTGGCAGAAAATTCTTCGCCGTCCTTGCACAATGTAGCTGCATTGCGGTAATATTCTATCGCAGCGCCATTGTTGCCAAGCACAAGCTCCACGTGGGCGGCATTCAGCCAATCCTGCATATTGCGGGCCGAAGATGAGCAGAGACGAGAATAGTAGTCGCGTGCCTGGTCGTATTTTCCAACCATGAATGAGCACCATGCTATTGCGCGCCACGAACGTATAGACTCGGGCTCAAGATACTCTACTTTGAAGAAACGTGTGAAGGCCTCGTCGTATCTTTTGAGTGCCACAAGACACTCGCCTGTCTGCAGCAGGATGGAGCGATTGTCGGGCGCAAGCTCCTCGGCCTGAAGATAGTAGGGGAGTGCGCTCTTGGGGTCGCGACGCATTCTGTGGCATTGTGCAGTGTGACGTATCGTCCACAGAGTGTCGGGCTTTATAATGTCGGCCTTATGGTAATATTCTACCGCAGCATCGTATTCGCCTGTTTTCTGCTTGCAGTAGCCCATTTCTTGATAAAATTGTGCGTCGCACGCAGACGCATCGTTCATCTTTTCAATAGCAGCGCCAATTTCGGATGCCTCGGCAAAATACTCTTTCTGCAGAAGGTATCTGAAAATGCGCAACATACTTTGCGTGCTGCGCAGAATGCTTCCCAAATGATTGCTTTCGAGCATATTGAGTGAGAGGGTGAAGGGGTCGGTAAACTCTTTCTTGAAGCTCGAAAGTTTGAAGAAACGGTAAAGATCCTGAATATATTGGTTGCCTTGCAGCTCTTCCTCGACCTTGCGAGGGATTGAAGGCTGCTCGGTGTCAGGGTCGGCAATCTCCTCGCCATGCTGGCCACCAAGCTGCTGCATGAGCATTCCTCGCTGTTCCTCGGGCACCTGCTGCAAAGTGAAGCTGAACGAGTATTTATCGCTGTTGCAGAAGAATCTGGATGCGAAAAGAGTCTTCAACAGATTGACTTTATTTGTGTCGGCTGACGAGGGGATGAGCCCCGAAACAGCGGAATTGTGCATGTCAAAGGGGCGGAACCAGTTGGCCATTTCGTTGAAGAAGGGGAAGTGCTTCAGCTGCGAGAATGTACTCATATAGACATCGGCACCCTCTGTCTGCCACTGCGCCATTTCATCGAGTTTGTTCTTTATTGCATCGTCGTCGAGCCACGCTTGCCACTCGGGGTTTTTGTCATCCTGTTCAAGCTCTTCCTTGTCGAGGTCGAGTCCCAGCTTGGCGTTGCGTATATTGGGATTCTTGAGCATTGCAGGAATAATCTCTTCGCGCATTTTGCGATCGATTTTCTGTGTCTCACGTGTGCGAAGAAACTGCAGCTGAACAATCAGCAGGCGATTTTCAAAATCGGGAGTCTCGCACAGTTGCTCTATTTTTCGTGTGAGTTCGGGGTAATGCTCTATACGATGATTATTTATGTATGCGACGATGAAGAGCCCTACAAAGGCGCGCTGCGAAATGGGAACCTCGTCGTGCGTGCATGCGTCGCATAGAAAGATGGCCTTTGCGGGGTCGAATATCTTGAGAAGGCTGACGATGATAGCACCTATGAACATGGCCTTATCGCTATTGTCAACCTCGAGGTCATCGAGGAACTCTTTTGCTTCGTTGCGCTGTCGGCTGTTCCACGAGCCTTCACTCCACAGACGCATAAAAAGTTCGTTGCTATCCTGTTCGTGACGTTTGGCAACCTCTTTTACCTTATCTTCGTTGCCGGGCATCAACTGCAGCATGGCTCTGTTAATTGAGTGTTCGCGCAGTCTATTATGGAACTCGGCAATATTGGCCTCGCCGTGAAATTTCCTGCGCATCTGGCAGTAGACACTGAGTGAGTGCTCGCCGAGACGCGAGAGTGCAATTTCGTCGTTAAGAAGATAGGCTTTGCCTATAAGCTCGCTGTGCATGAGTGTGCGATTGGGGTCGGGCATTCCCTTGCACATATACTCGAGCATGTAATTATATGCAGTCGTAACCTCGGAGTATCGTGTACGCAGTTCCCAGCTGTTGAGCGCGTCAATCTCTTCGCCCATCTGTTCGAGGGCGGGCTTCAGACGTTTCTCGCGCAACAGCATATTTGCCTTGCGATGTATTTCGTTTATACGTTTCTCTTCCATATAAAAGGTAACCGACTGCTTGTTTTTATATATAAACAGCGCGGAGTACCGCGCTGTTTATACGTTATTTATCGAATGAAATTATTCGCCTTTTACTGCTGCTACGCCGGGGAGTACTTTACCCTCGATAGCCTCGAGAAGAGCACCACCACCTGTAGAGATGTAAGATACCTGGTCGGCCATTCCGAACTTGTTGATACAAGCTACAGAGTCACCACCACCGATGAGTGAGAAAGCACCGTTAGCAGTAGCTTTTGCAATAGCCTCGGCAATTGCACGTGAACCTGCTGTAAAGTTGTCAAACTCGAATACACCTGCGGGACCGTTCCAAAGGATTGTTTTTGCACTCTCGATTGCAGAAGCAAATGCTACGCGTGCATCGGGACCTGCATCCAAGCCCTCCCAACCCTCGGGGATATCTGCTACAGAAACAACCTGTGTGTTTGCGTCGTTAGAGAAGTCATCAGCAGCAACGCAGTCTGTTGCGAGTACAAGGTTAACACCTTTAGCCTTAGCCTGCTCGATGATGTCGAGAGCAAGCTGGAGCTTGTCATCTTCAACGATTGAGTTACCTACAACACCACCCTGAGCCTTTGCGAATGTGTATGTCATTCCACCGCAGAGGATGAGGTTGTCTACCTTGTCCATGAGGTTCTCGATGATACCAATCTTTGTAGATACCTTAGAACCACCCATGATAGCTGTGAAGGGACGTTTGATGTCTTTGAGGATGTTGTCTACTGCCTGAACCTCTTTCTCCATCAAGTAACCGAGCATCTTGTTCTCTGCATCGAAGTAGTCAGCGATGACAGCTGTAGATGCGTGACGACGGTGAGCAGTACCGAATGCGTCGTTGATGTAGCAGTCAGCATATGATGCCAATGTCTTTGAGAACTCTTTCTGAGACTCTTTCATTGCTTTCTTAGCATCGTTGTATGCGGGATCCTCTTTGTCGATACCTACGGGTTTACCCTCCTCCTCGGGATAGAAACGGAGGTTCTCGAGCATAAGAACTTCACCTGCCTTGAGAGCAGCTGCAGCCTCTGCTGCCTTTGCGCAGTCGGGAGCGAACTGTACAGCTACGCCCAACTTCTCTGATACAGCGTCAACAATCTGGCTCAAAGAGAATTTTGCGTTCACCTTGCCTTTGGGCTTACCCATGTGAGACATGATGATGAGTGCACCACCGTCTGCCAACACTTTCTTGAGTGTGGGGAGCGCACCGCGGATACGGGTGTCGTCAGTGATTTTACCCTCCTCGTTCAAGGGCACATTGAAGTCTACGCGAACGATTGCCTTTTTACCGGCAAATTTGTAATTGTCAATTGTCATCATTGCTTTGTTATTATGAAATGTGATTAATAATTTCTATTTAATTCTTGCATTTGTGCAACATTTTGCAAATATAACTTTTTCTCTTTAAGTTTAACACCTATTTTTATTAAATTTATTCTAAATGTTGCTAACGTTTGCTTTTTTCTCATTTTTATTGCGACGGGCGTACTCTTTGCAAACTTTTGTCAGCCCGCACGAGGAGCACTCGGGGTTGCGTGCCTTGCAGGTGTATCGGCCGTGCAATATCAACTGATGGTGGGCTCGCGGGACGAGCGACTCGGGAATATATTTTATGAGTCGTTTCTCTACGCTGTAGGGTGTCGTGCAACTTTTCGGGACAAGGCCTATGCGGTGGCTCACGCGAAAGACGTGGGTGTCTACCGCCATTGCTGACTTATTGAAGACTACCGCCTGAATGACATTGGCTGTCTTGCGGCCAACACCGGGCAGGGTAGTGAGCTCTTCGAGTGTCGCAGGCACCTCGCTGCCATATTTCTCGACAAGCTGTCGGGCCATTCCCACTAGGTAGCGGGCTTTATTATTGGGGAACGATACACTTTTTATGTAATTGAATATTTCGTCGGGGTGGGCAGCGGCAAGCTCTTCGGGGGTGTCATAGGCGGCGAAAAGGTCGGGAGTGACCATATTCACTCGTTTGTCTGTGCATTGTGCCGAGAGGATTACCGCAATCAGAAGCTGAAACGGATTTTCGTAGTGAAGTTCCGTTTCGGCTACCGGAATTGCTTTTTCCAAATATTCGAGTACCTTTTTGTATAGTTCCTCGTTTTTCATCTGAGTTTATTAGTTTGCGCTCTCGAACAGCTTGAGGAAACGAATATCGTTCTCGCTGAAGAGACGCAGGTCTTTTACCTGATATTTGAGGTTGGTGATGCGTTCAATTCCCATTCCCAGGGCATAGCCCGAGTACTCTTTGCTGTCGATGCCGCAGAGCTCGAGAACGTTGGGATCGACCATTCCGCAACCGAGAATCTCTACCCAGCCTGTACCTTTACAGAAGGGGCAGCCTTTTCCGCCGCAGATGTTACAGCTGATGTCCATTTCGGCCGAGGGCTCGGTGAAGGGGAAGTACGAGGGACGCAGACGTATCTTTGTGTCGTTGCCGAACATCTCCTTTGCGAAGAGAAGGAGCACCTGCTTAAGGTCGGTGAACGATACGTTCTTGTCAATATAAAGTGCCTCTAACTGATGGAAGAAGCAGTGTGCGCGGTAGCTGATGGCCTCGTTGCGGTACACGCGTCCGGGAGCGATGATGCGGATGGGAGGCTGCGAGGTCTCCATCACACGGCTCTGCACGCTACTTGTGTGTGTGCGGAGGATAATATCGGGGTGTGCCTCGACAAAGAATGTATCCTGCATGTCACGCGCGGGGTGGTCGTCGGCGAAGTTCATTGCCGAGAATACGTGCCAGTCGTCCTCGACCTCTACTCCGTTAGCAATGGAGAATCCGAGGCGCGAGAAGATGTCTATAATTTCATTCTTTACAATTGAGAGAGGGTGGCGTGTACCGAGCTTGCCGGGGTAGCCGGGACGTGTGAGGTCGAGCTCGCACTGCTCCTCTTCCTTGCTTTCGAGGCTCTCTTTTAATGCGTTTATCTTTTCCTGTGTCGCGTTTTTAAGCTCGTTGAGCTTTACTCCGAACTCTTTTTTCTGCTCGGCGGGTACCTCGCGGAACTGTGCCATAAGGCCGTTGATGATTCCTTTTTTGCTGAGGTATTTGAGACGCAGGGCTTCTAACTCTTCTGCGTTGCTTGCAGTGATGCTTTTAATCTCTTCAAGCAATTTTTCTATCTGCTCTATCATATTTTTCGTTGATATATTATTTTCTCTTTATTAATCGTGCAAAATTAATCATTTGTAATGATTTTACCACAAAGTAACTTTTAATTTTTTAAATAAATTTTGTTTCTGCAGGCTATTTGCGCTATCTTCGCGATGAATTTATGACTTTTAGTTTATGATTGACCGTTTTTCCTCTTATTCGCTCTTGCCGCACAATACATTCGGAATGGATGTAAAGGCTGCCCAATTTATTGAATTTACCACTGTCGAGGATGTAATTTCCATTGCCAAAGAGCTTGGTGGCAGAAAGCATCTGGTTATCGGCGGCGGAAGCAATCTGCTTTTTATGGGAGATTACGATGGGGTAGTTCTTCATTCTGCAATAAAAAGTGTGGAGGTTGTTGGCGAGACAGATGATTCAGTTTCTGTGCGCGCCGGCAGCGGAATAAATTGGGACGAATTTGTTGCCTACATTGTTGAGCAAGGCTGGCAGGGACTCGAAAATCTCTCGGCAATTCCCGGAGAGGTAGGCGCGAGCGCCGTGCAGAATGTTGGTGCTTACGGAGTAGAGGCCGGTGACTTTATTGAGAAAGTAGAAGCAATCTCTTTAGTCGATGCCACACTGAAGGTATTCACAAAAGAAGAGTGCGCTTACGCCTATCGCGACAGCATTTTCAAGAAGAGCGAAAAAGGAAAAAATGTAATTACTCACGTCATTTTCAAGCTGAATAAAAAGCCCGATTTTGTGCTTTCCTATGGTAACTTGAAAGAGCAGTGTGAGGCTATGGGAGGAGTGACAGCCGAGAATATTCGTAAGGCTGTGTGCGCGACTCGCGCGGCAAAATTGCCCGACCCCGCGGAATTGGGCAGTGCCGGCAGTTTCTTTATGAACCCCGTTGTTGATGCTGCAAAAGCCGAAGAGCTGAAAAATATTTATCCTGCAATGCCTGTCTACCCCGCGCCCGGTGGAGTGAAGCTGTCGGCAGGATGGCTCATCGACCGCTGCGGATGGAAAGAGAGAAGCGCCGAGCGTGTGGGTGTCTACCGCAATCAGGCATTGGTGGTGGTTAATCTTGGAGGCGCAACAGGCAAAGATGTGATCGATTTTGCCACTCGTGTGCAGGATTCTGTAAAAGAGAAATTCGGCGTGGAGATTTTCCCTGAGGTTAATGTAATTGATTAACAAACGGGGCATATGAGCATAAAAGTCACCATTTTAGGAAGTGGAACATCTACGGGAGTGCCCGAGCTTGGATGCGGCTGCGAAGTGTGTCGCTCGACCGACCCACGCGACGCGCGACTGCGTTCATCGGCTCTTATTGAGAGTGGCGATAGTAGGCTGCTCATCGACTGCGGCCCTGACTTTAGGACACAGATGCTGCACAGGCCTTTCCAAAAGATTGACGCGGTGCTGCTCACTCATAAACACTACGACCACACTGGCGGGCTCGACGACCTGCGTCCTTTCTGCCGCAAAGGCGATATTCCCGTCTATGCTGACGGCCACACAGTGGAGCATGTGAAGAGTGTGCTTCCTTACTGTTTCTCGGAGGTAAAATATCCGGGTGTTCCTAACCTGATGCTGCACAAGGTAGAGGAGGGGAAGAGATTCACTATAGGAGATTTTGAGATTGAGCCCATTCGAGTGTTTCACGGGAGATTTCCGATACTCGGCTATCGTATGGGAGCCTTTGCCTATATTACTGACATGAGCTTCATAGAGCCCGACGAACTTGACAAATTAAAAGGCGTCGATACCCTTGTTATCAACGCCTTACGTTTCTCGAAGCCTCACGGTTCGCATCAGACTGTGCTCGAAGCATACAAAATTATTGATTATCTGAAGCCGCAGAGTGTCTACTTTACTCATATGATGCACCACATTGGGCTCCACGCAAAGATAGAGAAGGTGCTTCCTGAAAATGTGCATCTTGCATACGACGGGCTCGAAATTTACATCTGACGCCCCATAGACACAAAATCTGTGTATCGCATAATAAATTGTCGCTGAGCGAGTGTTTCTGGAGTTCTTCGGAATTCTGACTTCGGGCACTGCGAGAATTGTCTTTGCAGCAAGCTGAATGCAAGATTATAATCCTTTAAGTGCATTGCATAGTAACAGCCAACGATTGTTCCCGTGCGGCCGATTCCTCCGCGGCAGTGAATGTAGAATTTTGAATCTTTATTCTCTTTTATTGTGTTTACAATGGTCGTGAGAAGCTCGGTTACAGCCTCCATCGACGAGGGCGCACCGCAGTCGTTTATGGCGAAGCGTGTGTAGACGCAACTGCTTGGCAGCCATTGAGAATAGGGCGAAAGCTCGCCACCCTCGGTGAGGTCGATGAAGTGTGTAATTCCAAAATCTATGAATCGTTGAAGTTCTCGGCGCCCGAGGGTGTCGTTTGCGGTTGCAGGGTACTCTCCCGCATAGATTCTCTCGTCAACTTTATAGGAATTGCGTATGGGGGCATCGATTGTCGGATGGGTAAGAAAATGGAAGAATGTGTACATTCCGCTTATCATTCGCGGATGCATCTTTGAAAGGCAAAAGTATTTAATCTCTTCAGGTACATTGTACTCTTCGTTGGGGGAGGCAGCAGCAATGGAGCCTGCGATTGCAGCCTGAGTATCGGCGTCGCCGCCCAATGAGATTGCCAGACGGATAACATCCTCGAAATTGTTGCCCTCAAGAAAGGCGATGAATGCCTGTGGAACGCTGCCCGCGCTTGTAACGTCGAAGCTGTATGATTCTCTAATTTCGGCTATCGATTGGTGGAGATTATACTCGAATTTTTCTTCAATATAGCTGCGGATTTCTTCTTTTGAATGGGAGTTCTTTGCCATCCATATTGCAGCAGCAACTGCCTTTGCAGCATTGATTGCCTCGGGGTGGTTGTGAGTAACCTCAGCCGATATTTTTGCCAGGCACAGGGCTTCGTTGAGCGAGGAAGCGTAAAGGCCGACAGGGCTCACGCGCATGGCTGCGCCGTTGCCGAAGCTACCATATGCTGTGGCATTTTCGTCGGCGAGCCAACGGCGGAACATTCCTCCGTAGCCTGCGTTGGGGAATTTGCGTCCCCATTTGCGCATATATTGCATAAGGGCCTCGTGTGTGTGCTCACTATCTTCCACGAGCCACTCGGCAACAGCGAGTGTCATCACCGTGTCGTCAGTGGGGCACGCATCGGCGCGCAAAAGCTCGAAATTGTACTCTTTGGTAGGGTTAAATTCGTAGTACGAGCCTAAAATATCCCCGGCAACTGCTCCTAACATACTTTTCGGGTCGTTTATTTGAGTCCTTCGATGAATCCCTCGACTGCGCTGCCAAGCTCACCGGTAATTTTCTTAATCTCTTTCTTTGTGGAATTTATTGCACCCTTTGTGAATGCTCCATAGTAGCGACCCTTCAAATTGGCAAGCTCTTTTTTCTCGCTATCGGTGAGTTCACGAGCCTCCATCTTTTTCTCAATTTCAGAGAAGCGGGTGGTAATCTCTTCGAAGTCTTTCTCTGTATATTTGCTGAAATTCTTTTCAATATCCTCGCAGATGTTCGACATTTCTTTAAATGCCATAGTGTTTGTGTCACACGCTACAAATGAGAGGCCAAGGAAGGCCGCAAAAAACAAAATTGCTATTTTTTTCATCGTGATTAAAATTTTATTGATAACTATTTTACAAATGTAGCCAATTTAAAATTATTTTCAATTACTTTTGCAGACGATTTTACTATTATAAATAGTACACAGAGGTTTTTTTGTAAAAATATTGTAAATAGAGAAAAACAATGCCTTCATTTGTAGACATTTTAGAGTTTGCCGGTACATTTGCATTTGCCATCAGTGGTATACGATTGGCATCGGCTAAGCGCTTCGACTGGTTCGGCGCCTATGTGGTGGGAGTGGTAACCGCTATCGGCGGTGGAACGATTCGTGACCTGCTGTTGGACGTTACTCCTTTCTGGATGACAAATTCAATGTATCTTATATGCTCAGGATTCGCACTTTTCTGGGTGATTCTTTTCGGAAAGTATCTTATTCACCTGAATAATACATTCTTCATCTTCGACACGATTGGTCTTGCACTCTTCGTCGTCGTGGGTGTGGAAAAGACATTGGCCCTGGACTATCCTATATGGGTGGCAGTGATTATGGCCACACTGACAGGCTCGGCCGGTGGAGTGATGCGTGATATTTTCATAAACGAGGAGCCGCTGTTCTTCAGAAAAGAGATTTACGCAATGGCCTGTGTGATAGGCGCATTAGTATATTGTTTGTGCGACAGAATGGGCATGGAGGTGCACATGACACAGATTACCTGCGGTATTGCAGTGTTTGTGGTGAGAACGCTTGCCGTGAAATATAATATCTGTCTGCCGGTGCTCAGCGGAGGCGAGGAAGAGGAGAAAAAATAATCCAAAAACAGTTATAAAAATAGTGTGGTGCAGCAATTGAATGTTGCACCACACTATTTTTATATACTCGCCTCGCTGACAATGCGTGTCCTGTTCTTTACTGTTTTTTCGGTGGCGACAATCGTGGGCAATGGATGATTGTAACATATCCAGACTAGGATTGCTGTTGCCATCACTCGGTCGTCGTGATTACCTTCGACTGCGCCCATTTCCTTGCCATTCTCTTTAAGTTCGTAGAGGTCGAGCTCGTAGGTTGTCTCTATGCAACGCTCTACGTAGAGTCCGTCGCGAATGGCTTTAATAAGAAAATTTATAACCATTGGCTTTGTTGAGGGGTTAGTGTGAAAGCCCCAGCGACGCGGACGGCCTTGCCTGATTTCCTGCGAGGAGGTGCGGCTATAGAGGTTACTATATTTTCCGGCAATCTCGTTGAGTATATACTCGAAATTGTCGCCTTCGGTGCCCTCGGTCTCGAGGGTGTTCGACTCTATGACCAGCAGGGCATTATTGTAGGCTTTTGCAATCTCAACGGCCTTCCATGCGAGCTTATCGTGCTCTATGTGTCCGTGCCAGCAGGCGGCAATTTCGGGAACACCGCCCTCGAGCATTGGCAGGCGATCGGCCACGAGAATACAGGAGTAGTCGGCCTTGTCCGAAACGCCGCCGACGTCTACGGTGACAATGTAACGGTCGCGGCAGTTAAGCTGCGTGTCGGGCATCAGCCACACTTTAAGAACATTCTCGTTAGAGGGCTCGCCCGGCTGCAGAGGCTCGAAGCTTGTGACACTTTTCTTTGACCTTGTGGTCTCGTCGTATTTCTCGCTGCTGACAATGTCGCCTATCCATGCGGGCGGGACGCAACATTCGCGTATATTCTTTACATAAGATATTTTGAATACACGGCGGCCGGTACTCTGGAAAGCCTCGTTGGCGGTCGACGGAAATTCCGAAAATAGTCGCCACTCCTCGGGCATTTCGCGGCGCTTGTCGCGGTACCAAGCAATGGCCTCGAGCGTTGCTCCCAATGTAAACAGCTGATGCTCGTATTCGTCCATACTCTCGATGAATGCTGGATAGTCGGACGGTGGCAGCTGCTTGCTGTAAAGGTCGATAATGTACCACGGAACAAAGACGGGGGTGAAATTGTTGCGTCCGGCAGTAGCATCCATCCATGTGCGGTGGAAGAAATTGCCGACACCTTTCGCCGTGGACTCCATCACTTTTACCGTGTACGGACCCGCGGCAATGGAGCCGAAGATTGACTGCACAAGGTCTTCGGGCTTTCTTCCAGCAGTAGCTTTCCAAAGGCCGACCTCTGTAAGGTGGGCCATGCTGATGTCCTCGCTGCGCAATGAGTCGGGCTTTTGCGACGAGCCCAGCGAGTAACGGCTGTTGCTCCAGCTGATGGTGCGCGTCTTTTGCGTACCCTGATAGGGTGTGGTGGTCAACTTTTTGCCACCCGTCGCCCAGAGTGGGTAGTTGTTGATTACCTTAGCCATGATCCCTGCTACGATAGACGACTGCTTTTCGACGTCTCCACAGATTACTGAATTCCAGTTGCGCTTGTGTACAAGCTGAATCCACAGCATATAGAGCTGCGTCAGGGTAGAGCCGCCCCATTGCCTCGCCTTACACAGAATAATATCTATGGGGCGGCCGGCGAGACGCAGTTTCTCCATTTCGCTAAGGTAGAAGCGCTGGGGGCGGTTGAGGGTGAAGGGAATGTCGCGCCCGCGTCCTTTGTCGGAGATTACCGCCATCGTCTTTGCCCAATATTCAAAGTCGTACTTTATGCGTTTGCGGCAGAATTCGAGCCACAAAGTTATTATATTCTTATGGCTCACTATCTTGTTTCCACGAGCCTCGAGGAAGCGATGGACGCCCTTCTGTGAAAGTTCCTCGACGAGACGGTCGCCCAGCATTTCCACAGGCAGATTCATGCGCGTGAGCGGAAAGCCCTCAATCTCTACCCATCGGCGTTCGAGCGAGGTTGACCCTTCGCCCGTTACGGGATTATAAACGGCCGAATTTCTCTTCAGCCGTTCACAATTTTCGTCGATAATTTTCTTGACATCTGCATTGGTTGTCATATTCCTGCAAGGTTAGTTGGTCGGCGACGGATTTTTTTATTGCAGAAGGAGGCGAAAAGATCCTTTACACTTCTCTGGAGCTCACTCTTCATAGCAATATATGGCTGGCTCCAGGCAGGGTAGCGTATGAGCAGCCATTGGGTCATAAGCTCGTTAACAAGATAGTCGACGATCGCCTGTTTGAGCAACGGCAACATACGCGCAGAGTTCTCGGCGGTGGATGTGAATGAAATTTCAAGATAATCGTCGCCGATTCTATAATAAATGTCCTCGAGGCGGGCCGACTGATGCGAGACAAGCTCGTTCACTGCCTTCAGAAGAAAAGTGTCGAGCAGTTCTTCGTCGTCGAACGATGTTTCGCCAATGTCGGCATTCAAGTCTTTTCTCTTTTCACCCTGAGCATGATAGTGTGTGAGAAGGTCGACTCGGTGTCCGAGTTCGGCTTTTTCAATGAGTATAGTCTGTTCCATTTTAAATTTCTATTCGGTTTTTGTTTCTTTTTTCTATCCTGCGGGGTTTTACACGGATGTTCATAAGCTCGCGCATCTGCAAAGTGAGCTTTTCTATTTCTCCGGCGGTAATTGCAGCTTCGTCGGGCTTATGTTGCAGTACCCACTGATGCAGAGTGCGCATTGCAATGTAATTTTCCATTGTTCGCTGCAATTCTTCGAAACGACTCTTTGGAAAATATTGCGGGGGCTGCAGAGAGAATTTCAGGGTAGTGTACCCATTGTGCGCAGCATCATTCTCGGTGCGAAGGTTACCCGCGCAGAAGTAGCAGTTTATCATTTTGTCGAGCTCGGCGGCTGCAATGTTCATATGGTCGAGCAGCTGCTCACGGTCGTCGTCCGATGCTTGCAGGCCCGCCACAAGCTTCAATGGGTGTCCGCTGCTGCGTCGAGCCTCTCCCGCATAGTAGCTGTATGTAAATACTCGCTGCGCAATTTCGTGTGCGGAAATTGCAATTTCTTTTCTTCTTTTTTCCATGGTAATCAGATTTTACAGAATGCAAGTTCGTGATTCCTTTCGCGCAAGGCTTTGTAGAGGAGGCAACGGAAGGTCTCTGTGTCGAGGTAGAACGATGGTGCAGGCTCTTCGATAATCTTTTCGAGTAGAGTGTAATTGATTACTTTGTTTGTATAGTCCTCTTGCCTGTACTTTTTGTAGCGACGGAAGAGTTCTTTGTAAAGCTCGACTTTGTTTTTGTTTACAAGCGGCAGACTCTTCTTGCGCACAAGCATTGAGACGAAGCGACGAGCATTCTCGAACGAGACGAAGAATCGCGGCGCAGCTGTGCTTGCTGCCTTTTCGATGATTTTTTCGAGCGACGCAAAAGGATCGATTTTGCGACAATTCTTAAGAGTTTCAAAAAAGGTGTCGATGATGGCCTGTTTCCTCATTTCACCGACGGTAATTTCACTGTTCAGTTCCATAATCTTTTTTGACTACAAAAATATAATCAAAAATCCCGAATACGTATGCAGAATTGACACAATTTTACTTTTACGTTCTACTTTTTTTCATTGGAGAAAAGAGTGCTTTTTTTCTCTCTTTTTTATTTAATAATGTACGCAAAATAATTTTATGATTGCCACTCTAAATTACCACTCTAATCTTTTCAAAGTGTTAATTCTGCAACCTCATTCCTTGCTTTCGGCCTTTACTTTGCCGAGGAATTAAACAACAAAGGATTATGGATAAAAATTATCAGAATCAGGCACAGCTGTCGGCCACAGGCTACAATGTGGAGCCGCCCATGCAACCGGACGAGCGACAGACAGTGCAGAGTGAGGCTGTAGCGGCGAATCCCTATTCACGCCTCGAAGAGTGGTTGCAGGAGTTTTTCGGAAAGTCTTTCAAGCTCGACTCTCCCGAGTCGCAAGAGAAGCTGAAGGCATTTTTCCGTAGCAATGTAGAGCAGAATGAGCGTCTGGCATCGGTACTCGAGCTCGACCCGCGTCTCGCACAGTTGCTCTCGGACGTAGTACAGGGCAAACGTAGCGCCCACGCTTCGATGGCGCGATACTATGGAAAGTCGTTCTTCGACTACGAAGAGGGCTCGCCCGAGTACGAGGAGATGTTGCGCATGGACGAGGAGCGTCGCAACGAGGCCTACGAAATGGCACGCAACCGCCGCGAGTATGAGGCTAACCTCGAACGTAGCCGCCCCACAATAGAGAATTTCTGCCGCGAGCATGGCTACGAGCCTGCCGAATTTATGGACAGAGTGTGGGAGCAGCTTGTCTTTCCCATTCTTTCGGGAACATACACCCCCGAAGTCTGTCAGGCGCTGGAGCATGCAATAAACTACGAGCAGGATGTGGAGGATGCTTTTGCTGCAGGAAACATCAAGGGACGAAACACAAACATCAGACGATTGCAGGAGGAATTCGGCGACGGGCTCCCCAAAGGGGTGAGCAGCGTGGCTCCCGAGCAGAATCAGCGACGTCCCCGTGAAAATTCTCTTCTCGACGCGGCCCTGAAGGCGTAGTAACAATCAGCATTTTATTAATCTTTAAATATTTAATTTTATGAGAAACATTTTTTTGTTTGCTAAGAAGAATCCTATGTTCGTTCTTCTTTCACTTGTGAGCCTTGCTCTTCTCTTTTTCGAGGAGAATGCAGGTAGTTTGATGATGGCAATGGCTACAGTTGTTGCTCCCGGCTCGCCCGCTGCGTCAAAGGGCATTGCGGGTTACGCTACACATGGTAGCGGCGAGGCAACTACCGTCTCGAATGCTTCGGAGCTTGGCGGCGACTTCATCCAGCCCGAGATTGACTCGAAAATTACGATGATTGCGAGCGACGAGAGTATCATCGACACAATCAAGCGCAGAATCACACGTCAGGTGGCGGTAACATCGTTCGAGGTCGACCACTATCTTATCGACGAGAAACGTTCAAAGGCTACCACCAGCGCCGAGTATGAGGGCATCAACGCCACCCGCGCCGAGATTCCCTTTGCGAACACTGCCGATCGCAAAATTTTCCAGGAGTACTACACAGCTATCTGTAAGGGCGTGAACGGCTACGACTCTACCGGCCAGACTGAGCTTCCCGGCGTGGATCTTATGCTCTTCTTCGTGGGCAAGAACAGCACCACCGAGGCTCCCATCGCAATGGCTGTGAACGGCCCCAAAGTGAATGCTACCGATGACTATTGTGTAGTTCCCACAATCCCCGCAGGCACAGAGATTATTCTCTTGTCGTCGGCTGCGTATGAGACTCAGAAATTCATTGCTCCCAGCACCATCGTACCCGTGCCCGAGCGTATGTATCTGCAGAAACAGCTGTGCAACAGCATCGTCAGCGACTACTTTAAGGCACAGAAGAAACGCTTGCCCTTCAGTCAGGCGCAGATTGCCGAGGCTGTGCTTCGTCAGTTCCGTCTCGAGTCGTGCCGCACAGCGTGGGTGGGCCAGCCCGGTAAGTTCAAAGTGCAGGCGATGGATGCTGCCATGGGCTATCAGTGGGACTACTTCTCAAAGGGTCTCCGTTGGCAGTTCAAACGTCAGTATGACCTTTCGTCGACCATCACTTTTGCCGATCTTATAAACCTTTCAATGGTAAAGTTCACAGGCTATAATTGCTCAAAGAAGGCTATCTGGTTGTTGGGCAAGCAGTTGCTGAATGACATTCAAAGAATCGACCTTACTCTGCACAAGAATATCACAGTGACAGGCAGCAAGGTGTTCGACCTTGAGTGTACAAAGATCCATACTGTATTCGGAGACATCGACCTTGTTCACGACCCCACACTCGATGCTTTGGGCTACTCGCACTGCGGCGGACTCATCGACGAGAATGGCCTTGTGCGCTACTGGATGAAGAACGAGGATTGCAAGAGCGAGAATGTTGAGGGCGAGGAGGCTAAGCGTGAGGTGGTAATGACCATCGACTGCTTGTGTCTGAAGGGTTACTCTCACATTTGGGTGAACGGTGCTAATGCAGCAGCCAGAAGCATTCCCGGCGCTTCACACGTCACAAGTGCGGACACTCTGCCCGAATCGCCTGCGGTGAACGACGTAGTCATTCTCACTGCCGACGTGATGAAAGAGGACGGAACTAGCGTGAAGTTCCCTGCCGGCACTGTCGTTACTTACACAGGCAGCAGCTGGATTGAGTTTACAGGCGAAATTATGGCTGCATAATTTTGTAAATTAAGAATTCTGCACCGCAGTTTGCCGACGAGGCAGAAAAAAGATGCAGTCGGCGGGCTGCGGTGCTTAAAAATAGTGATTGATTATGAAAAGAAAGGTAACATACGAGATTAGAGGACAGATTGAGCGCAGCTGCTATTTTAGAGTGGGAAAGGCTCTGCTGCGCGTTGATTTTACGGGCGGCTCGATAAATTCGGCGGGAATGACTCCTGCAAACTATGTGACGGACAATCCTCTTTATCAGAAGGCTATCGAGGAGAGCGAGCAGTTTCGCAACGGAGAGATTGTGATTGGCGCCACCGAGAAAATTGAGGAGAAGGTGGCCGAGGCAAATGCAGCGTCTGCCGAAGCGAATAGCAAGAAAGAGGTTATCGTGAGCGTGACCAACGTGCAGCAGGCGCGAAGCATTCTTATGGGCGAGCCCTATAAGATTCCCCTCTCGGAGCTTCAGAATAAGGTTGCCATCCGCGCAAAGGCCGACGAATTAGGAATCTCTTTTCCTAACTGGCTATGATTGCCGAGAGTGTGCTTATAGAGAAGGTGCGCACGTTGCTTAACGAGGCACACGGCGAGAGTGGCCTTTCGCTGATAACCGACGACCCGCTGATGCTGGACAATTATATTAAGGGATTGTTGCCCGAGGCTGTGCTTTTTGTTCAGATGAACAGGAGACACAGGGCTGTGAACGGCAAAAACATTGCCGACTGCAAGCTCGCTGTCGCGAATGACGAAAAGGGCATCATTGTGCTACCCGAAGATTACGTCAGACTCATTTCGCTGAAGCTGGACACTTGGAAAAAGCCTTGCTACGTTGCAGCCGAAGCAGGCTCGGCGGTGGAGAGGGCACAGATGAACAAGTACACACGTGCGGGAGTATCTTCTCCTATCTGTGTGGAAACAGCTACGGCCGACGGGTCGCAACTGAACGTCTATCCTGTGAATGGCGAGAGCGCCCCCTCTGTGGAGTATCTTATGTACGAAGCACGTTACGATGGCAGCAAGGGGCTCGCAACAAACAATGGTTATCTGATAGAGGCTGTCGTCTGTCAGTGTGCAGGCCTTGTGTGCAATGTGTTCGGGAAATATGATGCTGCGAATGCCTTCATGAGTTTGGCGGCAACTTTGTGTAACAATAACAAACAATAGACTAATGGCAGTAGTAAATATCTCTTTTGCAAAAAATGGCGATGCGTGGGAGACGGCTCCCATAAAATCTCTCGGCGGCGACATCAGAGTGCGCGTACACAAGGCCGGGCCTTATCCTGTGGAGGTGCTTGTGAGCATAGACGGGGTAGAGGAGTATCTTTTTCACGACGATTTTGGACTGGACGAAGATAGATGCGAGATTACTCTTTTGGGAGTGATGAGCGACCTCTACATTAAGCTGCGCTGTCGCAGCGAGTTTGAACTTGTGAAAATTCTCGAAGGTTAATTAAAAATGGAGAAACGGCTGTTTACGAATCGGCGCACACTATGCATTCTCTTGGGATTCGATAATATTGCCGTTTCTTTTTTTACTTTTATAGACGGAATATGAAAATCAGTATAAACAAAAAAACAGTAATAGATGGAGTGAATCGCCAGACTGCTCTTCTTGCATTGAAGAACGAGGGCGCTGACTTTATCGCTTATAGTGAGGATGACGATGAGAGAGCCGAGCCTCTGTGGCTGGGCGCTGTAAACGAGCTGTTGCAGTTGCTCTCGCCCTATGCGCGAATGTCGGTAACAGCCGACGGCGCCGAGTATCTGCTGTCGCTGCCTGCTAATTGGGACGACTCGCAGGGAGAATCGCTGCAACAGCTGGCCGACAATTTTGTAGAGACTGCGTTCACGGCACGGTGGCTCGACAATGTGAAGCCCGACTCGGCGATGCTCATGCGCTCGCTCAACAATAGCACCGCAACAGCAATGAACGAACTGCTCTTTGCACGAAAGAGAGTAAAAAGAACATAGAGACTCTTTCTTTCTCTTTATATACATTCAAGAAAATCCCTCTGCAACGTACATTGTTTGCAGAGGGATTTTTGTAGCGGCACATTGGGCTCGTCATTTGTCGAACGACCAGAAAATTATATTGTCGCCCGTAAAAGGCTTTCTTATTTTCAATGTTGCTTCGTGAATGTATTTGCCTTTATTGTACAACTGTACTTTTCCAACGACGCAGGCATTACTGTCGTCGGGAATCACGTTGATGACCATGCGATGCTTATTGCCCGACAAAATACTTTTGCGTTCTTCGAGAAAATCCTGCACAAACTTCTGCTCGTGGAAGTTTCTGTGTATGCAGTAGTACTCGACAAGATGGCTGCACCATGTCTTTTCTCTCCTGAAAAGAGTGTAACGTAAAAATTCGTACCACTCGAGACATTTTTCAATTAGCCGCTCGCTCAATGTGGCTCTTTTACACAAATGTTTTTCTCTCATAAGAATTATTGTTGATGTTTTTTTGTTATTATTGCTTTTTATCGTAAGTTTGTGCAAATGTAAAGACGGAACTGACTATTTAGGTTGTTGAATTTACACTTTCCGTGTACAAATATAATCCCTAATTCCAGAAAACGGATACATTATTTAGCCAAATTTGGCTATTTATAATCAGTCTAAATAATAGAAAGATTCTTTACATTATTTATATTATTGATTATAAAAAAGTAATAAGGTTAAAAGATTTTCATTATCAAATATTTTGAAAATTAATGGAAGAGATTAAGAGGCGCATATTGATTTTATTGACGGAGAAAGGCCTTAATGTCAGCAAGGCAAGCGGAGTGCTCGACATTCCCCAACGGACGCTCAACAGACAGTTGAACGAAGGGGGTAGTGTGTCGATGGAGCTCATACGCGCCATAAACAGATATTTCCCTGAAGTGTCGATAGAATGGATTCTGAGCGGAAAGGGAGAGATGTACAATGGTAACAATGAATCTGACAGCCTTCCGAAAAACGTATCGCCTTACTATAATTCCGTTACCGTAAGTGCAGGAGTGCGCGACACAATAAACGACTGCGAGACGGCAGATGCCTTCGTGAGTATTCCCGGAGCAAACGCCGACTTTTACTTTCCTGTAGTGGGAACATCCATGCAGCCCGAAATTAATGAGGGTGATATTATAGGTGTAAAAAAGATGGAGTCGTTTACAGGGCTCGATGCAAAAAGGGTATATATGATTGTTACGCACGATTCGCGTTTCATTAAGCACTGCTCGACCGACCCGCAGGATGATGGCACCATTGTGTGTACGTCGCCCAACTACCATCCGTTTACATTAAAAAAGGATGAGATTCTTGCAATTTACGACGTTGTTGTTAAAATTTCGAATGTATAAACAGTTACCAATATTATAAAATGAATAGAGTATTATTGACATTATCTTTATTTGCGTGCATTGTTGCATGCAGCGACAAGTGCGCATTTACCGTAAAGGGTACGGTGGAACAGGGTATCAACATAGGCGACACAGTCTATCTGCAATATATTGACAAAGGAATGATACACACGCTGGGACAGTCGACAGTGAAAGGTGGTAAATTCACATTCACGGGAGAGAGATGCGAGCCGGTTGTTTGTTACGTTGTCTCTAAAATAAATGGAAAGGTGCGCTCCAATGCCGAGTTTTTTGTGGAGCCGGGCGAAATTAACGTGAACATCGGCAGACGTACAATACTCACCGGCACTCCGCTGAACAACCGTCTGCAAGAGTATAATGACTCGATTGACATTCTGGACACAATGTTCAAAGGCTTCTACGATAAGAGCAAGGTAAAGACTCTCTCTGTAAAGGCAGCCGAGGAGGCCGACAAGGGAATGAAGGTGTTGAGCATCGTGCGCAAAGAGTATATTAACCGTTTCATGGAGAAGAACATCGACAACCCCGTATGTACCTACATTCTGACCAAGAATCATGAGCTTATTGAGCCCGAAGAGGGTATCGAAATTATTTCCCGTATGCCTTTGGAGAATAAGTGCGACACGGCAGTGAGACACATTGAGCAGACTTTTCGCAACAAAATAACCACTGCCGAGGGCAAAAAATTCTCGGACTTTGAGATTTATGCAAAGGATGGCAAGCGCGTGAAACTCTCCGATTTTGTTGGTAAAGGAAAGGTGGCGGTGATGAACATCTGGAGCACCACCGGACGCAACGCAAAGAATGACATTGCAGAATTCAAGGCCCTGGCCGATGCATATAAAGAGAGCGTAGAATTTGTGGGCCTCGCCATTGAATGGGACGTAAAAGCATGGAACGCTGCAATAAAAGAGAATGAAATGTGGTGGAACCATATTTCGGACGTGCAGGGCTGGAACAGTAAGGCTGTATTCTCGTATGGCGTGAACAGCTTCCCCTACAATATTGTCTTTGCCGCCGACGGCACCATCATGCGCAAGGGTGTAAAATGCAGTGAGCTTTATTCGATTCTCGAAGAGGCTACAAAAAAATAGCACTACAAGCATAGAAGAAAAAATGCGAGGCTGATGTTCAGTCTCGCATTTTTTATGCGTTTAAGCAGAGTTTACAGCAAGAATCTATTATACTGTTTCTCGAATGCAATGGTGGTGCTGTCGCCGTGTCCGGGAAAGACACGTGTAGCGTCGGGCAGGGTAAGCAGCTTCGACTTTATACTATCGATGAGCGTCGCGTAGTCGGAGTCGGCAAAATCGGTTCTTCCTATGCTGCCCTGAAAAAGTGCATCGCCCGAGAAGAGTACATTTTCGCTCTCTACATAGTAGGCGAGACTTCCGGGAGAGTGGCCGGGAACATGAATGGCCTTGATGGTTGAGTTTCCGAACTTTATTTCGTCGCCGTCGCTCAGCACTCGGCCGATTGCGGGAATCTTTTCTGTGTATCTGAGGCCGAAGCGCGCCACGCGCTCGGCAATAGTCTCGGCCCACGGCCAATCTTTGTCGTTGGAGAGGGATTTTACGCCTAGCTCTTTCTCAACAAAAGGATTACCGAAAATGTGGTCGAAGTGGAGGTGGGTATTCAGATGGTACTTTACTGTGAGCCCGTTGCTGCTGATGAAATTTTTCAGTTCCTCTTTCTCTTCATCGAAAAGGACAGCCGCATCGATGAGCACAGCCTCTTTTGTCTCGTCCCACAAGATGTAGCAGTTGACATCTACAGGGTTGAATACTAATCTCTTGAACTCCATAATCATTTTTTAGTTTATAGGTACATACACAACCTTCTTTCCCTTGAAAAACTCCTCTTTGAAGTTGTCGAAAAGATCGATCATGTCCACACACTTCTTGAATGGCTGGACCTCGGCGTTGAGGTCGCCACCCTTGAGACAAATAATGCCATTGGGAAGAGCATTGTGCTGCTCCTTGTTCACATTCTTGCGGCAAATTTTCACAAGGTCGGTGAGGGGCATCACCGCGCGGCTCACCACAAAGTTGAATTTCTCTTTAACGTCCTCGCCACGGCTGTGGGCAAAGGTGATATTCTCGAGACCGATTGCCTCGGAAATCTCGCGCGCCACACGCACCTTCTTTCCGATGCTGTCCACAAGGTGGAACTTTACTTCGGGGAAGAGAATTGCAAGAGGAACACCGGGGAATCCTCCACCACAACCAAAATCCATAACAGTTGTTCCGGGACGGAAGTTTATCATCTTTGCAATTCCTAACGAGTGGAGCACATGGTGAAGATAGAGATTCTCGATGTCCTTGCGCGAGATTACGTTAATCTTGCTGTTCCAATCGTAGTATAGGTCGTAAAGGGCAGCAAACTGCTCTTTCTGTTTCTCGGTGAGGTTAGGGAAATATTTTAAAATCTGTTCCATTATTTTATTTCAATATTATTGACAATTCTTCGTATGTGAATCCTAAAGTGGTGGTGCCGGCCGCACGCGGCGCAATTTCGTAAAGATTGTAGCAGAATAGTATGCTGTCGTCCTTGATTATGAAATTTTCTGTGGGGAAAATGTCGTTGAAGGTAAGATAGCCCTTCTCCTGAATCTCTTTACGGCTGCGGGCGCCTAACTTTTCGGCAAGAGCATCGGTGAGACGGTTGCAGAGGTACTCTTCGTAATCATCTTTGAAAATATCCTCCAATCTTATCTCTTCGCCCGTCTCAGCATCGAAGTTTATAATTGTATAGGCACTGTTGGGGTGGGCACCACCTGTATAATACTCATTATCGATTACATAATTGATAACATCTTTGCGTCCATGCTCAATGTGAGTCTTTATTATGTGCGAGAAATTGAACCACGAGGGATTTTCGTTTATCTGCTTCTCGTTGAGGTATTCGGGAAGAAGGTCGGCGTATTCTGCGTGGGCATTGGCTATGAATGAGTCGGCTGCTGCGTCGAACGAGAGGTCATCGTAGCCAAAGACAGCATTGACAATGGTGCTGTTTATTTTATTCTCGCGCTCTTTGTCGTCGGCCTCGAGCAATTCCACAGAAATATTAGTTTCGTACTTTGGCGACTTTTCATCGCTTGAATCGAGCAAGCAGACTGTATGTATTTTTTTTGTTACAAAATTATCGTTACTGCTATTGCCTGTGGAAGAGGTTGCGCCGCCGTTACACGATGCAAATGCTATTGCCGCAATTAAAATGAGAATGTATGCGCACTTTTTCATAACTTGTTTGTTGTATTAAAAGTTCTTGATGCCTGCTGCAAAGATAGTGCAAGCGAGTGGGTGAAAATTCATTTTCACACGCAACGAGCGCAGCCTATTTTCGCATTTCCTTGCAAAGATAGTGCAAGCCGAGCGCAATACAAAAAAGTACATACTTTTTTTATTGTCGAGGCGCCGCCTATTTTATATAAAGATAGTGCAAGCAACGAGGAGAACAAAATAAGTTTACTTATTTTTTATTCCCCTCGCACCTAAATGACTGCCCACAATTGATGCAAGCAGGCAAAAGAAGGATTAACAATTTAATTTTTTACATTATGATGAAACTTGAAAATTGGTTGGCTTTTGCCGGCGGAATGGTTGTTGGTGGAGTGGTGCTTATGATGCTTGCTCCGAAGTCGCGAAAAGAGATGTGCAGCAACATCAAGAGAAAAATGGAGGATGCAAAAGAGTGTGTGGACGAGGCAATGAAGAACTGCCATTTTCACTCGTGCGATTGCGCGGAGTCACAATCGGAGAAAAGCGAGACTGCAGCATTGAAAGAGTAAAATGAGCGTATGGGAGTAGGAGAGAAATTCAACCGCCTTGCAGAGAGCGCTAATGATTTTGCCGGAGCGAAGATTGAGGAGCTAAAATTGTCGTGCATAGAGAATCTGTCGCTTCTCGTTAGCGAGTTTTTATCCATGATGCTGGTTTTTATCGCCTCGGCAGTGTCAATCTTTTTCGCATTAATCGCCATCGTGACAATCGTCGCCACTTACATAGGTTTCCTTTATAGTGTGCTGGTGATGGCTGCATCAATGGCGCTGGTTGCATTTGTTGTCTATCTGTTCAGGGAAGAGCTTTTCGCAAACATCATCGTGCGTCGTTTATGCAATATTTTCTTCAAGAAACATAATGAGAATGATGATGAAAAGCGCTGACTATTCACAGATTAAGAGCATCGAAGAGCTGAGGGTTGCCCGCAGCGAAAATGAACAGCGTCTGTTACAGACAAGAGAGAGTTTGAAAAGCAATCTCTCGTCTGTAAAGGAGTCGCTGCGCTTGACAATAATTTTCGCTAAAATAGCCGGTCGCTCATTCTCGCTGGCCTCGGACCTGTATTTCTACAGAAAAGGGATTATGATGCTTGGCTCTCTGTTGCGTAAGAGCAGAGAAAAGAGACGAGAAAAAGGCACCGAGGAGTAGATGCCTGCAGGGTGGTGGGGATTTTCTTCTTCGCCTTATGCGGCCCATGCTGTGTTTCTGTTTTTACAGTCACCGCGTGGGCCCTCTTTTTAAATGCGCAGGCAATCTTTTTCCGCGAATATTATTCATACTTACGAAATTGTTTCTAACTTTGCACAATAATGTCTATAAAGATTAGGAAACAGTTTATTTTGAACCCAAAATTTTGATAAAATGTCCAAATATATTGTTGACGACCCCCGTAAGGTCACTACCCATCGCTTGATTGAGATGAAAGCCAAAGGCGAGAAGATTGCAATGCTCACAGCCTATGATTACACAATGGCGTCGATTATCGATGCTGCAGGCGTAGATGCTATTCTCGTGGGAGACTCGGCGTCGAATGTAATGGCCGGTAACGTGACTACGTTGCCTATTACGCTCGACCAGATGATCTACCATGCAAAGTCGGTTGTGCGTGCAGTGAAACGTGCAATCGTTGTGGTGGACATGCCCTTTGGTACCTATCAGGTGAATGCCGACGAAGCTGTAAAAAATGCCATCAGAATAATGAAAGAGAGCCACGCTGATGCTCTCAAGCTCGAGGGTGGCGAGGAGATTCTCCCCTCGGTGCGCAAGATTCTCGATGCGGGAATTCCCATCATGGGACACCTGGGACTGATGCCTCAGAGCATTAACAAATTCGGAACATATACGGTGCGTGCCCGCGACGAGGAGGAGGCCAACAAATTGATTAACGACGCGAAATTGCTTCAAGAGGCAGGATGCTTCGCTATTGTACTCGAAAAGATTCCTGCAACATTGGCTAAAAGAGTGTCCGAAAATCTGGATATTCCCATCATCGGCATCGGTGCCGGCGCCGACGTCGACGGCCAGATTCTTGTATGCGCAGACATGCTTGGAATGACCGGTGGATTCAGCCCCCGCTTCCTACGCAGATACGCTAACCTGAACGACGTAATTTGCGATGCAGTAGGCAATTACGTGGGCGATGTTAAAAGTAAGAACTTCCCCAACGAGAAGGAGCAATATTAAATTTCCGGGCAGCGTATTATCAGCTGCAAGGACAGACGGCGCGCGGCAGAAAAGCCCGTGCAGGAAAAACAGAAAAAGAATGTCAAGGGTTATCGGAGCGCGTTTCCGACAACCCTTGCATTATTTTTAAAAACAGATGCCCAAACTTTCATTTATTTATTGTATATTTGCCTAATTATTGCAAAAACAGATAATCAAAAACTGCATTTTACTTGTTTTTGGCTGTTTAATAGTATTATATTTGCAATTGATGAAATTTAAAAGATTCTATGCAACGTAATAAAAAATCCCTTAAGATTAAGAATAGTGATAACTACGGCCTTGAGCGCATTTCAATGATTGCCGAATTTGATGGCAACGAAGAGGAGTTGTTCAAACTCGATTTTGGAGGCGTTCTTCCTGTCCTTCCCCTGCGCAATATGGTTCTTTTCCCAACAGCGGTGCTTCCCGTTTCGGTGGGAAGAGCCTCTTCTTTGCAGCTTGTACGCGAGGTGTACGAGAACAAAGGTTACGTAGCGGTAGTGTGCCAGAAAGACCCCGACGTCGAGGCACCGCAACAAAAGGACATCTACAAGATTGGTACCGTAGCAAAAATCATAAAGCTGCTCGAAATGCCAGGCGGCACTTTCACTGCTATTTTGCAGGGCCTGCAGCGTGTAAAGATTAAAAGACTCACACGACTCACCCCCTATCTGCGTGGTTCCATTGAGCGTCAGGAGGAGATTCTCCCCAAAAAGAATGACGAGGAGTATCTTTCACTGATTAAGGATTGCCGCGAGACGGTGATAAGAACAATGGAGCTCACCGAAGGCACTCCGGCCGAGGCTATCCACGCAATAAAGAATCTGCAGAGTGGAATTTCGCTTGTAAACTATCTTTGTCTCAGTTGCGAGATTACTGTGGAAGAGAAGATTAAGCTCCTTAACGAGGATTCTCTTCTCGAGAAGGCATTTGCTGTGCTGAAGCACCTTAAAAAGGAGCTTGCAGCCGCTGAACTGCGCGAGAAGATACGCATAAAGACACACGTTGAGCTTGACAAGCAGCAGAGAGAGTATTTCCTGAACCAGCAGATAAAGAACATTCAGCAGGAGCTTGGCGCGGTAAACACCGTCGAGAACGATGCTTATGAATTGCGTCTGAAGGCAGGAGACAAATATTGGGAGGAGGAGCCTTCGGATGTATTCGAGCGCGAGGTACGCAAGCTGGAGCGTCTGAACATTCAATCGCCCGACTACAATGTACAGCTTAACTATCTGCAGGTAATGCTCAGCCTCCCCTGGAGCTGGTACAGCAAGGACAATCTCGACATAAACAATGCAAAGGTGGTACTCGACAGAGACCACTATGGAATGGAGAAGGTGAAGGAGAGAATCCTTGAGCATCTTGCAGTTATCAAACTGCGCGGAGACTTGAAAGCTCCTATCCTTTGCCTCTATGGCCCTCCGGGAGTGGGAAAGACCTCATTGGGAAAATCTATCGCCGAGGCGCTTAATCGCAAACACGTGCGTATGTCATTGGGTGGAGTGCACGACGAGTCGGAGATTCGCGGACACAGAAAGACATACATTGGTGCAATGCCCGGACGCATCCTTAAAGGAATGATAAAGGCCGGCACAGGCAACCCTGTGTTTATTCTCGACGAGATTGACAAGATTGGCCAGGATGCAATGCATGGCAATCCTTCGGCGGCACTGCTCGAAGTTCTCGACCCCGAACAGAATAATGCTTTCCACGACAATTTCCTTGACATGGACTATGACCTTTCAAAGGTGATGTTCGTTGCGACAGCTAACAATATTAACGATATTCCCGCGCCTCTGCTCGACAGAATGGAGGTTATTGAGGTTGGTGGTTATCTGACAGAAGAGAAGATTGAGATTGCCCGCAGACACCTTATTCCCGATGAAATGCTGGCTAACGGCATTGTCGACGAGCAGGTTACTATAAGCGACAGCGCCATCGAAAAGATTATCGAGAACTATACTCGCGAATCGGGCGTGCGTGAGCTTAAAAAGAAGATTGGAAAAATATGCCGTCGCATAGCTTTCCGTCTGGCATCCGAGGAGGAGCTGAAATACAAAGTTATTGAACCCGAGCATCTTAACGAGCTTTTGGGAACGCAGGAGTTCTCGCGCGAGAAGTATCAGGGCAACGAATATGCAGGAGTGGTTACAGGCCTTGCATGGACAGCCGTTGGCGGAGAGATTCTTTACGTAGAGACAAGCTTGAGTAAAGGAAAAGAGGCAAAATTGACTCTTACCGGAAACTTGGGTGACGTAATGAAAGAGTCGGCAATGCTTGCTCTTGAATATGTAAAGGCACATGCACACAAGCTGAATATTCCCATGGAGGTATTCGAGAATTGGAACATCCACCTGCACGTTCCCGAAGGTGCAATTCCCAAAGATGGCCCTTCGGCAGGAATTACTATGGCAACAGCCATTGCCTCGGCGCTCACCCAGCGACGCGTAAAGGAGAATATTGCAATGACCGGCGAAATTACGCTTCGAGGAAAGGTGCTTCCCGTGGGAGGAATAAAAGAGAAGATTCTCGCTGCGAAACGCGCCGGAATCAAAGAGATTATCCTTTGCGCCGAGAACAAACGCAACATCGAAGCTATTCCCGAAATTTACATAAAGGGCCTTCAGTTCCATTATGTTACAGAGGTTTCCGAAGTATTCGACATTGCATTGTTGGAAACAAAAGTAGACAACGCCATTAATCTTACAGAGAGTGAAATTTGATTTATTACATACAGACAAAAACTCATGCGCCAGAGCCGGAGTATTGCACACGGCTCACGGCGACATTGAGACTCCGATTTTTATGCCTGTAGGCACTGTCGGCTCGGTAAAAGCCGTGCAGATGCCTGAGTTGAAAACAGACGTAAAAGCACAGATTATACTTGGAAACACCTATCATCTGTATCTGCGTCCCGGCCTCGACGTGCTGAAAAATGCCGGTGGCCTTCACAAATTCAACAGTTGGGACCGACCGATACTTACCGATAGCGGCGGTTTTCAGGTATTTTCGTTGAAAGACATACGTAAATTGCGCGAAGAGGGTGTGGAGTTCCGCTCGCACATTGACGGCTCGAAACACTTTTTCTCGCCCGAGAGAGTGATGGACATTGAGCGCACCATAGGCGCAGACATCATGATGGCTTTCGACGAATGCCCCCCCGGCGACTCGGACTTCAATTATGCGAAGCGTTCGATGGAGCTTACCCACCGTTGGCTCGACAGATGCATTGCGCGTCTGAACGAGACTGAGCCAATGTATGGGTACGAGCAGGCGCTTTTTCCCATCGTGCAGGGCTGCGTCTACCCGGAACTCAGAAGACGCTCGGCCGAATATATTGCATCGAAGGAGTGCGCAGGAAACGCAATCGGAGGCCTCGCAGTGGGCGAGCCCACCGAGAAGATGTACGAAATGATTGAGGTTGTGAACGAGATTCTGCCGCACGAGAAGCCCCGCTATCTGATGGGTGTAGGCACTCCTGCAAACATCCTCGAAGGCATCGAGCGTGGAGTGGATATGTTCGACTGTGTGATGCCCACACGCAACGGTCGCAACGGAATGTTGTTTACCAAGAGCGGCATCATGAACATGCGCAACGAAAAGTGGAAACACGATTTTTCACCGATAGAGGAGGATGGTGCTTCGTACGTCGACACAATGTACAGCCGCGCCTATCTGCGTCACCTGTTCGTTTCGGACGAACTGCTTGCACTGCAGATTGCATCGCTGCACAACCTTGCTTTCTACGTATGGCTCACAAACGAGGCACGCAAACACATTCTGCTTGACAACTATGCTTCGTGGAAAAAAGAGATGCTCGAAAGAGTTACACGACGACTATAAAAAACACCAATAAACGGCAAAGTATTTAGATGGGTATCAGTAATTTCAGAGGACATTTTATAAAAAGACTCGACCTTTATATAATTACAAAGTTCTTGGGAACATACTTTTTCGCGATTGCGTTGATAATCTCAATTGTAGTGGTGTTCGACTACAATGAGAATATCGATGACTTCACAAACTACAATGTTCCCTTGAAGGCAATAGTCTTTGACTATTATATGAATTTCGTTCCGCATATTACGAATATGTTCAGTGCACTGTTCGTCTTTATTGCGGTTATATATTTTACATCGAAACTTGCTGAAAATTCCGAGATTATTGCTGCGTTTGCATCGGGTGTCAGTTTCAAGAGACTGCTGCGCCCATATATGATTTCGGCGGGAATAATTGCTGTGCTCACATACTCGTTGGGCGCCTACGTGATTCCCCTGAGTAGCCAGACAAGAATTGACTTCGAGGTACAATATAAAGGAAAGTCACAGGTAGAGACTGCAAGAAACATTCAGCTTGAAATTGACGACAACACCATTGCCTACATTGAGCGCTACGAGAGTCGCAACAAGACCGGCTACCGTTTCTCGTTGGATAAATTCGAGGACAAGAGACTTGTGTCGCACATGACCGCGCGCACAATTACCTACCACCCCGAGGAGCAGTATAAATGGACAGCAAAGAACTGGACCATCCGCGAACTTTATAATGACAAAGAGGTTATCCGCTCGAACAACCGCCAGCCGCTCGACACTATTATCAAATTCGAGCCTACTGACTTTCTCATCACCCGAGGAATGCAAGAGACAATGACGAGCCCCAAGCTGTCGGAATACATCAAGAAACAGAAGGAGAGAGGAATGGCCAACGTGAAGGAGTTCGAAGTGGAGTATCATAAACGCATCGCAATGTCGTTTGCGGCGTTCATCCTAACTATTATCGGTGCTTCACTCTCATCGAAAAAGACCAAAGGAGGAATGGGATTGTCATTGGGAATTGGCCTTGGACTCAGCTTTTCATACATACTTTTCCAGACAATATCATCGACATTTGCGCTCAACGGAAACACCCCTGTAGCGCTTGCCGTGTGGCTGCCAAACATTGTCTACAGCATGATTGCAGCCTACCTTTATTGGAAAGCACCAAAATAAATTATTTATGGATTTTTACGACTTAGATTTTGAGGACGAGGTGCTTGATGCTCTCGATGCGATGAACTTCGTGGAGTGCACCCCGATACAGGAAAAAACTATTGTGCCCCTGATGGAGGGGCACGACCTTATAGGAGTGGCGCAGACAGGTACGGGAAAGACTGCTGCCTATCTGTTGCCCGTGCTTAATAAATTGTGTCGCGGAGGATACCCCGAGAATGCTATTAACTGCATAATCATGGCCCCCACACGCGAGCTTGCACAGCAGATTGACAGACAGCTTGAGGGCTTTACATACTTTATGGATGTCTCGAGTGTAGCCATTTATGGCGGCAACGACGGAATCCGCTACGGACAGGAACTTCGTGGAATGTCGCGCGGCGCAGATATTCTTGTTGCCACCCCCGGACGACTCATCAGTCACATTACTTTGGGCAATGTGGACCTTTCAAAAGTATCGTTCTTCATTCTGGACGAGGCCGACCGCATGCTGGACATGGGATTCTACAATGATATTATGACCATCGCCAAACAGCTGCCTGCCGAGAGACAGACGATGCTCTTCTCGGCAACAATGCCCGAGGAGATACGCAAACTTGCAAAAAACATCCTGAAGAACCCCGTACAGGTGACCCTCTCGCTTGCAAAGCCCGCCGACGGAATCACCCAGCAGGCCTATATCTGCTACGAGCCACAGAAGATGGGAATCATCAAGGACATGTTCACAAGAGAGAGTGCCGAGAGAGTAATTCTCTTCGTCTCTAAAAAGAGCAAGGTGAAAGAGGTTGCCATTGCCCTGCGACGCATGGGACTCAATGTTGGAGAGATGCACAGCGACCTCTCGCAGAGTGAGCGCGACGAAATAATGTACCAATATAAGAGCAGAAAGATTGACCTTCTTGTAGCCACCGACATTCTCGCACGAGGAATCGACATCGACGATATTCGCATCGTGATAAACTACGACGTTCCCCGCGACTGCGACGACTACATCCATAGAGTGGGGCGCACAGCGCGCGCAAACACCACAGGCCGCGGAATTACCCTCGTTAGCGAGAACGACCAGCTTGCATTCAAAAAGATTGAGGATTTTATTGGAAAGACCATTGAGAAGATGCCGCTTCCCAAAGGCATCGGCGAAGGCCCCGAATACAACCCCCAAAAACCGGTAAAAGAGAAACGCGGCTCGCGCTCTTCAAGAAACAGCAGGGGAGGCAAAAGACACGGTAGAAAACCTGCAACAGCAGGAGCTCAAAAAGCAGCCGGAGCGCCTGACACACAAAATGCCCCAAATGCTTCTAAAGAGAAAAAGGGTAGAAAGCCCCATAGAAGGCCCCGTTCATCAGCAAAGAAACCAAACAATTCACAAACAAATAAAGACAAACTATGATGAAGAAAACTTTATTCTCAATTCTAGCAATGCTCGTCGCGTTTGTTGCCTATGCGCAACAGCCCAGAGCCGAGTATCCTCGTCCACAGTTTGAGCGCCAGGATTGGGTCAATCTGAACGGTGAGTGGAGTTACACATTCGACTTTGTAGGCTCGGGACTCGAGCGCAAGCTCTACAACAGCAAGGGCTTCAATGAAAAAATCATCGTTCCCTTCTGTCCCGAGAGCAAACTTTCGGGCGTACAGTACACTGATTTTATCAATAACATCTGGTATCAGCGCACCATTACCATGCCCAAAGAGTGGGAGGGTCGCAACGTTAAGCTGAATTTCGGTGCCGTATATTACAATTCCGAGGTCTACATTGACGGACGTCTCGTAGGTCGCCACTTTGGCGGAAGCACATCATTTGCTTTCGACGTTACAAAGTTCATCGCCGACGGCAACGAGCACTCATTGGTGGTGCACGCCTACAGCGACACACGCACAGCCAAGCAGCCTGCCGGAAAGCAGAATATGCGCTACGCACCCTTTGAGTGTATGTACACACGCACCACAGGTATCTGGCAGACAGTGTGGATGGAGCCTGTTGCAAAGAACGCAATCGAGCGTACACAGGTAACAACCGACATCGACCAAAATATGATTATCGTGCAGCCTAAATTCTATGCACAGACAAAAGGTACTTTCACAGTCACAGTGAAGGACGGCAAAAAGGTGGTTGCAACAAAGAGCGTTCCCGCACACGATGGCACAAACGTGGTACTCCCCATCAAAAAGCCTAAATTGTGGAGCCCCTCGTCGCCCTTCCTCTATGATGTTGTCTACGAGGTTAAGGACAGCGAAGGCAAGGTTACAGATGTTGTAAATTCATACATTGGAATACGCAAGATACACGTAGAGGGCAACAAAGTATATTTGAACAACGAGCCCTTCTACCAGCGTCTGGTGCTCGACCAGGGTTTCTACCCCGATGGCATCTGGACAGCGCCTAGCGACGAGGCTCTGAAGAATGACATTGAACTTTCGATGGCAGCGGGCTTCAACGGCGCACGTCTGCACCAGAAGGTGTTCGAAGAGCGTTTCCACTATTGGGCCGACAAATTGGGCTACATCACTTGGGGCGAAGCACCCTCGTGGGGCATGAACGCCAACGACCCCGAAGTGGCACGTAACTTCATGAGCGAGTGGGCCGAGGAGATTATCCGCGACCGTAATCACCCCTCAATCGTCACATGGACACCCATGAACGAAGAGTGGTGGCCCGACCGCGTACAGTACCCCCGCTTCGTTTGCGACCTCTATGACATGACCAAGGCATTGGACCCCACACGTCCCGTCTGCACAGTGAGCGGTGGAGTGAACATAAAGAGCGACATCTGGAGCACACACAACTATGAGCAGGACCCCAAGAAGCTTACCGAAATTGTATTCAACGGCGAGCGTTGGTTCCAGACACCCTGCGCAGTGCAGGATATTCCCCGCATGAACGTTGGCTTCAACCGCGCAAAGGACAACAACCTTTACGAATTCCCCACCTACACAAAGCCTGACATGCCCTACATTCTCGACGAGTTTGGAGGTATCAAATGGGTGAAAGGACAGGACAAACAAACGGGCAACAGCCAGCAGTCGTGGGGCTACGGAGCGCCTCCTCATTCTCTCGACGAGTTCTACGCGCGCCTCGAAGGTCAGGTTGACGGCCTTATGAGCATTGCCGAGAATGTTTGGGGATATTGCTACACACAGCTTACAGACGTTGAGCAGGAACAGAATGGTATCTACTTCTACGACCGTTCGGCGAAATTTGACATGAAGCGCATAAAGGCTATCTTCAGCAAGCGCCCCGCATCGAGCAAAGAATAGTAAACATTTAAATTATTAATGAATATGAAAAGGAATTTCAAATTAACATGCGTCCTGCTGACGCTGTTTGCCCTGTTCAGCTTGACAGCTACAGCGCAGAAAAAGGCCAAAGATTCAAAAACTACTTTCGCTCAGGAGGCGTTGCAGCCCTATGTGGACAACGGCCAGCTTGCGGGTGCCATCAACGTATTCTACAAAGATGGTGTTCAGGAGACCTGCTGCATCGGCTATGCTGATGTTGCTGGGAAGCGCAAAATCAACTTGGACAATGCCTTCATGCAGTGCTCACAGACAAAGGGTTTCTGCGGCGTAACAATTGCAAAATTAGTTGAAGAGGGCAAGATTACTCTCGACGACCCCGTATCAAAATATCTTCCCGAATTCAAAGAGTTGTGGATTCAGGAGTACGATAAAGAGGGTGTTCGCATTCTGCGCAAGGCAAAGAACGTGCTCACCGTACGCATGGTACTTAACCACACAGGTGGCTTCCCCTTTGAAATCAGCGCTAAGCGCAACGACGTTAGAGGCGGCGGATGGAGTGGTGGTGCTCCCCTTCGTCAGGTAGCTTCTATCGCAGCAGCTTCGCCCATCCTCTTCGAGCCCGGAACACGCGAGACATACTCGAACACTGGTATCGACATCGGCGCAGCTATCGTTGAGGTTGTTACAGGCATGAAATGGGAGGATTATCTTAAGAAAGAGGTGCTCGATCCCTTGGGTATGAAGTCTACATCATTCTGGCCCACAGACAAGCAGATTGAGAATAAGATTGAGCTTTATGCTTACCAAAAAGATGCTCCTGCACAGTGGCGCGAGGAGATGGCATGGCAGCAGCGTCCCTACAACGATTCACACGTATTTGCATCGGCAGGTGCAGGCTTGTGGACAACAGCAAACGACCAGCTTAAGTTCTACAAGATGCTTATGAATCTTGGTGTTGGCGAGAATGGCGTTCGCATCCTGAAAGAGGAGACTGTAAAGTCTATCCTCGCTGTAACCACACGTCCCGAAAATCTCGGTGGCTATTCATTGGGCCTCGCAGCTCCTGTAAAGGATGGCGAGAATGCATGGTTCGGCCACGGTGGTGCATGGGGTACAAACTGCTATGTAAACTGGCACAAGAAAGAGCTTAAGCTTTGGGTTGTACAGTGCGCAGGCGGCCCCCAACCTTGGTTGGCAGAGGTTAACAAGGCTGCCGAGAAGTTCTTTGCACAGCCTTTCGAAAAGTCTGAGGATAAATATACAGGCAGAATCGGAGACAACAAGAAATAATTAGAGCTCTTGTGATAAAAAACATGGTCAGAGAAAATTTTCTCTGACCATGTTTTTTATTATCATTTTTAGACTATACTCTGTTTTTAAAAGTGAATATTTTCATAAAAAAAGTATAAAGAAGCATTCGGAATAGAAAATATTCCGGCAAACTTTGCTATTCGCTCTTTTGTTGCTATATTTGCACAATATTTAAAATTTGTGCATTCATCGAATTATGAAAAAAATAAAAAATCCGTGGATAGGAAAAGAGGGTTACCAGTGCATTGGATGTTGCCCTACAAATGAGGCTGGTCTTAAAATGGAGTTTTACGAGGATGGCGACGATGTTGTTTGCCTTTGGAAGCCCGAAGCCAGATATCAAGGTTGGACAGATGTATTGCATGGCGGTATTCAGGCACTGCTGCTTGACGAGACAAGCGGTTGGGTGGTGTCGCGCAAGCTGCAGACTGCTGCAGTGACTGCAAAGATGGAACTGCAGTATAAAAAGTCAATTTCAACCAACGAAGAGTGTCTCGAGATTCGCGGCCGTATATTGAGTCAGCGTCGCAACATTGCAGAGATTGAGGCTTGCATTTACGATAGCAAAAAAGAGCTCTGCTGCCGTTCGGTAGCTACTTTCTTCTGCTTGAGCAAAGAAAAGGCCGAGGCGGAAATGGGATTCGTTCCTTTTGAACTCGAAGAGTAAAAAAAATCTATTTATATTAGAAAAAGGCTGCTTGTCATTAATGATCTGACCCCAAAAAGTTGGACGGATTAATAAATAAATTTATTGGTAAAGAGTTCGGTATTGCACCGGACTCTTTCCTTTTAGTCTCAGTTTTATTCTATCATTGTTGTAGTAATGGATATACTTCTTAAGTTCCAG